>CAYGFZ010000018.1:0-34230 GCA_964349355.1 uncultured Coriobacteriaceae bacterium
TGCCCGCCTCTACCTGGAGAACCGGACCGTTATCCCTATAGAAGAGATGTCCGACAATCTGATCGAGGCCGTCATCGCCGTCGAGGACGAGCGATTCTACACCCATGACGGGATCGATCCTCAAGGTATCGCCCGCGCTGCGGTGATCGGCATCATGGCAGGCAGTGTCAAAGAGGGCGCATCGACGATAACGCAGCAGTATATCCGCAACACCGTGCTCCTGGAGGAGCGTACACACATCTCGGTCGCCCGTAAGGTGCGCGAGGCCTTCCTCGCCCGCGAACTCGAGAAGCGCACGAGCAAAGAAGAGATACTCGAGCTCTATCTCAACGCGATCTACTTCGGAGAGGGAGCCTACGGCGCACAGGCCGCCTCACGGACCTTCTTCGCGAAGAGCGCCTCAGAACTCACCATCGCCGAGGCCGCCCTGATCGCCGGGCTTCCCCAGCAGCCGAGTCGCCTCTCGCCCTTCGAGAACCCGGACGGGGCACTACAGCGACGTGCCCAAGTACTCTCCAGAATGCTGCGCAACAACTTCATCACTACGGAGCAGTACGACGAAGCAATGAACACGCCACTTGAGTTGCAGCGGGCGCCGGAGCCGACGGACGGGATCTTCCAGGCCCCCTACTTCGTCGCCCACGTGAAGAAGATCCTCCAGCAGGAGTACAGCTCTTCCCTGGTGTTCAAGGGTGGTCTTGAGGTCTACACGACGCTAGACACCAAGATGCAGACCGAGGCGGAGCGTGCCGTCTTCGGGTTCCTCGACAAGCCCGGCGACCCCGACGCAGCTCTCGTCGCAATCGATCCGCGCGACGGCCACATCAAAGCCCTGGTCGGTGGCGAGGACTTCTCGGTCAACAAGTTCAACCTTGCGACCCAGGGACGTCGACAGCCCGGATCGGCGTTCAAGCCGTTCGTGCTCGTTGCCGCCCTTGAAGCCGGTATGCCCCCGAGTCGTTGGATAGATTCATCCTCCCCTGCAATCATCCCCACCACCCCCCCGTGGCAGGTCGCGAACAGCGAAGGACGAGGCCGGGGCCATATCACTCTTGATGCGGCGATGCGTTCCTCGGTCAACACGGTCTTTGCACGACTGATCTGGGAGCTCAATGATGACGAAAGTAGTGGAGCCGCGAAGGTGGCGGCTGTCGCGCGCCGGATGGGCATCACCTCCGAGGTTCCGCACTACCCGTCCATCGCACTAGGGAGCCAAAACCTCACCCCGCTCGAAATGGCGTCAGCGTTTGGAACACTCGCGACGAACGGCAAGCACTTCGAGCCGATCGCTATTTCGAAAGTCGTCGACCGGCACGGGGAGACGGTATTCGAAGCCGACCCCGAAGGAAGGCAAGCACTAGATCCGGGGATCGCGTACGAGACCACACGGGTGCTCCGTGGAGTCATCACCGGTGGAACGGCTCGCTCCGCCAACATCGGCAGGCCGGCCGCCGGCAAGACGGGTACGAGCCAGAACTATCGTGACGCGTGGTTCGTCGGGTACACGCCGGACCTCGTGACGTCGGTCTGGGTCGGCTTCTACGAGGAAGAACGACCGATGCTGAGCGTCCACGGCCGCCGCGGATTCGGCGGTACCCTCGCCGCACCTATCTGGGCAGACTTCATGCGCGCGGCTCTTGCCGGGCGTCCCGCGCTCGACTTCGAACGCGCACCTCGACCTACGTACACGTTCACTCAGGCACCGCCTCAGGTCGACGTTCCGAACCTCGTTGGAATGACTCTGGCAGAGGCGCGAGCAGCACTCGAAGAGAGCGATCTCACCCTCACGGTGGTCGAGGTCTTCCACGACTCCGCCTCTGCAGGGACGATCGTCTCACAGGATCCCGCCGACGGTGAAACCGTCAAGAGTGGGGGCAAGGTGACTGTCCGGGTATCAAAGGGCAGAGCACCCGCTCCGGAGCCGGAGCCCGCACCCAAGCCAGAGCCGGAGCCGGAGCCCGGACCGGAGCCCACGAGTACACCCACTCCATAACCGTTCTCGGCACGACGCCTGTCGTGCCGAGCGTGATTCCCGGTGACTCAGTTCCGGCGCACCCTCACCATCCCGCTCGTGCACCGAACCTGGACCTCGCCCGCCCGCTCGATCTCGTCGAGTACCAGATTCATGCCGAGAGTATCCGAGGAAACGTGGCCCGCGATGACGAGATTGAGCTTGAGCTCCTCGGCCTTCTTACGGTGCTCCTCCGAGTAGTGCATCCCCACGAGCGTTCCCACACCTGCCGAGGAGAGCCGTTCGAGCGCTTCCTGGGGGCCCTCGGTCCCACCAGTCATATCGACGACCACCCGCCCGATGCGCGCCGAACCCGAACCGTTGATGAGCACAGGTCCGTAGCCCTTGCGCGCTGCATCCGCATACTCGGGAATGGTGCGAAGCGCCTTGACCAACTCGTCGAGAGTCGCCGGTGCGGCTTCTTCGCAGAAGCGCTGGACGAAAGCGTTCACGCTGTTGTCCGCAGGCGTGTGGCAGGAGAGTGACGCAAGGCCGAGGAGGTTCGCGGCATCAACAGCACGGTAGTGGTTCGCGGGCATGATCTTGCGGCGGATCTCCTCGGCACGCGGAGCGATGAGTGCATCACCGGCCGCGATCCCCACGCCCTGAGCGGCCCACAGATCGGCTTGCATGTACATGACTTCGTGGAGGTTGGCGAAGCCGGAACCCTCGGGATGGTGGGCGAAGACGAGATCGATGGGTTCACCTTTCTCGCGGAGGCGATCGGCCAGTAAGACCTCTCCGACCTCCATATCGATGCCGACGAGCAGGCCTCGGATCTCAGCGTCCGGATCGCCCGCACAGATACGCGTGTCCGAATACGGATTAGTGAGGCGCTCAGTGTCGAAGAACTCCTTCTCGTCATCCTCCAGCTTGTCGAACGCCTTTTTCGCCGTCTCGAGCACACGGTCGATCTGTGCACGGTCACGTGCGTCTTCAGCGATGCCCTTCTCCACGACGATGCGATAGATCTTGCTGAGTTTCATGCGCCGGACTCCCCTCTCGATGCAGATGGCCTACTCACGCACACGCTATCTCTCTCCGGGACGGCCTGGACGAGCCTTCGATACGCTGGCAGACCCCGTGACGTAGTATCGGAAAAGTAGTTCATTCCCCGCAGACAGACCGATCCGACCCGATGTCGCGATAGCAGATGGGATCGGCCCCGGGGCATCGTACACCGAGATCCTGCCGACCTGAAGAGCCGATCCGTTATCGGTACGATCGATCCCGAGTGCCTCGGCGAGTTTACCGGGGCCGTTGGTGACTTCGACTCCCGACTTGCCCGAGCGCCTCCGGGACATCACGTCTGACCCGATCGACGGCTCGACAGCCCTGATCAGCACCGCACCGGCTACCCCTTCTTGGTCGCAGACCAAGTTAAGCATGTGGTGGCAGCCATACGTGAAGTAGACGTAAACGGTTCCCGGAGGGCCGTACATGACCGAGTTGCGCGGCGTGATCCCGCGTGTCGAGGCGTGACTGCCCGGATCACCGTCCCCGAGATACGCCTCTGTCTCGACGATCACTCCGCCGGTCTCGACGCCGTCGACACGGCTCACCAACACCTTGCCGAGGAGATCCGGAGCGACCTCGCAAGGATCGCGGTCGAAGAACGCGCGCGCTAGAGGAATCACCGCAACCTCACAGCGACGACTCCTGGACACCCGTCGGGCCGTCCGGTCCGGGAATCATGCCCCGGGTGCCGCGTATGCATACTTCGACAGAGGTAGGCGGAGCGCAAACCGGCTACCCTGCCCGGGTTCGCTCTCCACCTGGAGCGAGCCGCCGAGCAGTTCGGCGAGCCGTCGGGAGATGCTGAGACCGAGCCCGGCGCCGGCCGACTTCGAACCGTCGGCGCGGGAGATCTGCTCGAACTCCTGGAACACCCTGTCGGCCTGGTCCGCCGGTATGCCTATCCCGCTGTCGATCACCTCGATCAGTGCCTCCCCCTCATCGGAATCGAGGCGGACCCGGACCCCGCCCTCAGAGGTGAACTTCGCGGCGTTCCCTAACAGATTGAGAAGAATCTGGCGCACGCGACGCTCGTCGGTGTCGATCACAAGGGGTTCGGACGGGAGATGGACGAAGAGGTACAGGCCCTGCTCCTCGAACTGTGGTTTCACGGTCTCGGCTGCGGAGCGGACCACCGCACCGATCTCGACGGGCGACAGGACCACATCCATCACGCCAGAGGCCGCCTTCTCAAGATCGAGGATGTCTTCGATCAGACCGAGGAGGTGTCGGCCTGACTCGCCGATGATACGCGCAAAGGAGCGCTGCTCCACGGTTAGCGCGCCCAGGCGCTCGGCCTCCAGAGAGCTCGAAAGCCCGATAATCGACGTGAGCGGAGTCCGGAGTTCGTGGGAGACGTTAGCAAGGAAGCGATCCTTGGTCCGCGTGGCGGCCTTGAGTCGCTCGTTGACAACGGCAAGCTCACTCAAACGGCGATCCGCAACCCGGGAGGCGTCCTCGAGTTCGCAGACGTAGGCCGCGAGTTCCTGGCTCAGAGCCGCGACCGTGGATTCAGCGCGGCGAAGCGATGTGAGGTCGGTCATCAACACGAGGCGAGCATCGCCGACGTCGACTGCGGGGGACGAGACCACGCGAACCCACCACACCCCGGACTCGGCTATCAGCTCCGACTCACCAGGCGTGCTCGCTTTGATGGAGTCGAGCAACTCTGGTAGGTCGGAGTTCACCTCGGCCAGGTCCCGTCCCACCTCTGCCCCGGGAGCGAAGATCAGGAAGGCCCGGTTGAACGTGATGATCCGACCCGTGGACGATATCACGAGGGCCGCATCGCTCATCCTGTCAAATGCGTCGAACGCCTGCAGTGAGAGCAGTCCACCGTAAGGTGAGCGCAACGTCAACACAGCCAGAAGGATCGCAAGGATCGCGAAGAGCATGACTGCCGGATTGACCGATACTACGGATGCTGCGGTCTGCCTGAGGGTCCACGCCACGCCAGCGATCATCACCAGTGCTATTCCCGACGCCACGAGAGCTGCCTCGACCGGGCGAAAGGTCCCACTGCCCCGCCGCAATGCCCTGATAAGTATCGCTATTGCTACCGCGAGCATCACATAGGCTACGCCGTGGTTCACATAGGCAAGCCATCCGTAGGTGTACCAGACTCCCTGCTCATACGCTGAGATGTAGTAGCCATGCAGCGGATTCGTCGCCTGTCCGACCGCGTAGAGAACACCGGGGACGCACACGAGGGCTAGGCGGGGTCCGTAGACCCAGTCGCGAACACCTGAGTTCCACGCGCAGAACAGAACCAGGAAGGTAAAGATCGCAGCAACCGCGACTCCGTTAGCCGCCAGAAGAACGATTCCATAGGAGTCAGCCCAGGACTGCCCACTGGTGAAGCGGATCTCGTTGATCTGGAAGAAGTAGGTGACAGCCCAGAGCGCTGAAGATACGTTGAGCAGGACGAACAGCCACGTCCCCCGGGTACGCCTGACACCGCTGGACAGCGCGATGACCACCAGCGTCAATGTGACCGCTGCGGACAGTACGGGCCATACCGAGGTAAGTTCTACGTGCACACCCTCTCCTCCCCTACCCCGAGAAAGGATCCCGCGCTCGGGTTCTACTGCCTGCCCAACGCGTCCGATCCGGTCAGCGCCTCATGCGCACGCTCGAACTGCACCGAGACCGCCTCCGGACCGGTGCCGCCCTCGCTCTCGCGGCGAGCGACCACTGCGCGGATATCCACCGCATCCAGGGCCTCTGCACCCAGTGACGGATGAACCTCTCGCCACTCGGCTGCTGTCAGATCCTGCAGCGTCCGTCCCTCACGCTCGAGACGCAGAACGAGAGCGCCGATGACTTCGTGCGCCTCCCGAAACGGCATCCCGGTACTCACGAGGTGGTCGGCCAGGTCGGTCGCCGCCATGAATCCCCCATGGGCCGCCTTGAGCATCGTTGCGGAGTTCACCTGCATCGTCGCAAGCATCCCCTCCACAACCGTAAGGGCGGCCAACGCCGTGTCGATCGCATCGAATGCACCCTCTTTGTCCTCCTGCATATCCTTATTGTACGCCAGGGGCAAGCCCTTCAGCACTGTCAGGAGGCCCACCAGGTCTCCGACCACCCGTCCTGTCTTACCGCGGGTGAGTTCGGCAAAATCGGGGTTCTTCTTCTGAGGCATGATGCTCGAGCCGGTCGAGTAGGTATCGTCCATGGTCACAAAGCCGAACTCCTCGGCGGACCACATGATGAGCTCCTCGCACAGGCGCGAGAGATGCACCATGGTCACCGTGCAGGCGTACGTCATATCGAGGAGGAAATCCCGGTCCGAGACGCTGTCCATCGAATTGGGGCTGACCGAGGTGAAGCCGAGTTCGCTAGCGACGGCCTCGCGGTCGATCGGGAACGTAGTGCCCGCGAGTGCCGCCGACCCGAGAGGCATGACATCAGCCGCATCCAGTGCGGCCTGCGTCCGCGTGGCATCGCGCGTGAGCATCCAGAAGTAGGCAAGCAAGTGATGTGCGAAGAGCACCGGCTGCGCCTTCTGGAGGTGCGTGTAGCCGGGCATCACGGTCCCCACGTGCTCCTCGGCGAGTCTCAGGAGGGTGGAACGAAGCGCCGTGTTGGCCTCGAGCAGTTCCGACGCACGGACCTTCACGTACATGCGTGTGTCGAGCGCCACCTGGTCGTTGCGGCTGCGCCCGGTATGAAGGCGACCACCGGCCGGGCCGATGCGCTCGGTAAGCACACGCTCGATCGCCATGTGGATGTCCTCGTCGGCGATACGGAACTCAAACGAGCCATCGGCGATCTCCCGATAGATCTCGGACAGTCCGGCTTCGATCGCGTCGGCGTCGGCGGTCGAAATCACTCCCTGCGCAGCGAGCATACGGGCATGCGCGATCGAGCCGCGGATGTCCTCGGCCCACATCCGCTTGTCGACCGGCAATGAGGCACCATACGCGTCAAGGAACGCTCCCGGTGAGCGCTCGAACCTGCCGCCCCAGGGTTTCTTGGCTCCCGACACCTAGACTTCCCCTTCCTTGCCGACCTTACGACGCTGCCGGGCCCAGACTTTCGTCGGCAGACCGTGCAGGTCGATGAAACCCTTCGCTGCCGCATGGTCGAAGCTGTCGGCCTCGTCGTAGGTCGCAAGGTTGTAGTCGTAGAGCGAGTAGGGTGAGCGACGGCCGACCGGCACGCAACTGCCCTTGAAGAAGCGGAGCCGAACATCGCCGGTCACGAGCTGCTGGGTCGTCTCGATGAAGCCGTCGAGCGCCTCTTTCAGCGGGGAGAACCACATGCCGTTGTAGACGAGCTCGGCCCACTTCTGCTCGACGCCGAGCTTGTAGTGGAGCACGTCACGCTCGAGACACAGGTCCTCGAGCGCCTTGTGTGCCGTGATCAGCGTGAGCGCGCCCGGGACCTCGTAGATCTCACGGGACTTAACACCGATGAGGCGATTCTCGATCATGTCGATGCGACCGAAACCGTGCTTGCCGGCGAGCTCATTCATGTGATTGATGATCTCGTGGAAGCTCATCACCGCGCCGTTCAGCGCGATCGGCACACCCTGCTCGAAGCTGATCTCGGCGTACTCAGGCTCGTCACAGGTGTTACCGCGCGAGTCCGCCGTGAGGGTATAGATGTCGGCCGGAGGCTCGACCCATGGGTCTTCGAGCACGCCGCACTCGATCGCGCGTCCCCAGAGGTTGTCATCGATCGAGTAAGGGTTCTCCTTGGTGGTCGGAACGGGGATGTTGCGCTCCATCGCGTAGATCATCTCCTGCTCGCGAGTCTTGAGCTCCCACTCGCGCACCGGAGCGACGATCTTGAGGTCAGGATCGAGGCAGGAGATGCCGACCTCGAAACGCACCTGGTCGTTGCCTTTGCCTGTGCACCCGTGACCGATATAGGCCGCCCGATGACGGTGAGCCTCCTCCACGAGATGCTTGACGATGATAGGGCGGCTCATGGCACTGACGAGCGGATACTTGTTCTCGTAGAGCGCATTGGCAGCGAGTGCCTTGGAGATGTACTCTTCGACATACTCCTCACGCACATCCTTGACGATCGACTCTACCGCACCGATGTCGAGGGCCTTCTGACGGACGAACTCAAGATCCTGCCTCTCCTGGCCCACGTCGATCGCCAGTGCGATCACATCGAGGTCGTGGTGCTCCCGGATCCACTTGATCGCGACCGATGTGTCGAGTCCGCCGGAGTAGGCGAGTATGCATCTCTCCCGTGCCATCTGAGATCCTCTCGTGTGTGTTAGGTGCGGACCCTAACGGGTGCCGCGAAACTTGTCGATGCTGTCTGCGAGTGTCGTCGCCGCCACGTCATCCACTGCGATCACAAGGATGGTATCGTCCCCTGCGATCGAACCAAGTACTCCCCCAAGGTCCGCAGCATCAAGCGCCGCTGCGACTCCGGGGGCCGTGCCGGGTGAGGCTTTCACGAGTACGAGATTGTTACTGAGAACGACACTGAGGACAAGCTCGGAGATCATTCGCTGCAGATGGAGGTCCTCGGCCAGGACGTAGACCCCCTCGGACAGTTTGCGGAGCCCCATCTCGGTGACGTCACGCGAAACGGTCGCCTGGGTGCAGACGTAGCCCTCATCCTCGAGGCGATCGACGAGGTCCCGTTGGGTACGGATCCTCTCGGAACGCACGAGTCGCCTGATCGCCTCCTGACGCTTGACACGCTTCTTCATGTGGAACCCCTCTTCATCATCCGTCGGCTCGAGTCGAACAGCCAAGTCAGGAAAGCAACAGTGTCAGTAGCGCCTTTTGGGCATGCAACCGGTTCTCGGCTTCGTCGAAGACGACCGAGTAGTCCGCGTCGATGACCTCATCGGTGACCTCGTCACCTCGGTGCGCTGGCAGACAGTGGAGGAAGATGGCACCTTCAGCAGCTCTCGACATGAGAGACGCATCGACCCTGAACGGGATGAACGACGCAAACCGGGCCGCATGCTCGGCTTCCTGTCCCATCGACGCCCAGGTATCGGTCGCGACGATGTCCGTTCCGTCCACTGCTTCGCCGGGGTCAGTAGTGACCGAGATCGTTGCGCCGGTGCCCGCAGCGATCTTCAGAGCTTCGGCGACGACCTCCGCCGAGGGCTCGAATCCGACCGGCGTTGCGATTCGCACGTTCATCCCCGCAAGCGCTCCGCCGTGCAGGTATGTGTGCGCCATGTTGTTGCCATCTCCGACATAGGTGAGCGTACGGCCGGAAAGCCCACCGAGGTGCTCCTCTATCGTCAGTAGATCGGCCAGGCCCTGACATGGGTGATGATCGTCGGAGAGCGAGTTGATGACCGGCACGCTCGCTACCTCGGCTACCTCGGCGACCTTCGCCTGTTCGAACGTGCGCAGGACGATAGCATCGCAGTAACGCTCCAGGACGCGGGCGGTGTCTGCCACCGTCTCGCCCCTCGAAAAGGCAGAGTCTGGTCCCGAGAGGACCACCGGGGTCGCACCCAGGCGCGCGCACGCGACCTCGAACGAGACCCGGGTACGAACCGAAGGCTTCTCGAAGACGAGCGCGATCGCCAAACCGTCGAGCGGTCTTTCGCGGGCTCCTGCGGCCCACGCAGACTTCTGTTCAAGGGCGGTGTCGAGCAACAGGCGGAGCTCCGCCGACGTCAGATCGGACAGTGCGAGCAGGTCGCGACCTTTCAATCCCTCAGCCACTAACATCCACCCCCTCGGTCAGGATCGCGGTCAGGTTCTCAAGGAGTGTATCAATCTCGGCTATATCACACACGAGCGGGGGTAGGAAACGCATGATATCCGGACCGATGTTGTTCAAAACGAGGCCGCGGGCCAGTCCAGCTGCGGCAACTTCGGCCGCGCACGGATCATGCAGTCGTGCAGCGAGCATGAGTCCGCGTCCTCGCACTTCGGTGATCGCTTTAGTCTCGGAAGCGACCCGTTCGAGCCCCGCGCGCAGATAGGCGCCGGTCGCCTCGGCACGCTCGCCAAGAGCCTCGTCGCGTAGTGCCGCGATGGTTGCGAGCGCCGCGGCCGCGATGACCGGGCCGCCGCCGAACGTCGAGCCGTGGTCGCCCGGTACGAACGTGGTGGCCGCCTCGCCGCGAGCGAGCACTGCTCCCGCAGGCAAGCCGTTCGCGAGAGCCTTGGCGAGCGCGACCACATCGGGGGTCACGCCGTACGCCTGATGCGCGAAAGCGTGCACCCCGGTGCGCCAGAAGCCGGTCTGTACCTCGTCGAGGATGAGGAGGGTACCGCGCTCGTCACACAGCCGCCTCGCACCCTCCAGATACTCCTGGTCGCACGGATAGACTCCACCCTCACCCTGCACGACCTCGAGCATCACAGCGCACACCGTCTCATCGACGACAGATTCGAGAGCGGCCAGATCGTTGAGCGGGACATGCACGAACCCGGTCGGGAGCGGCGCGAACGCCTCCTGCTTCGCCGGCTGCCCGGTCGCCGCAAGCGCCGCGAGCGTCCGCCCGTGGAAACTGCGCTCGGCGGTGACGACGGTCGTCGCCTGCGGGCCCTTGCGAGCCGTACCCCATCGCCGCGCGAGCTTGATCGCACCCTCGCACGCCTCGGTGCCCGAGTTGCAGAAGAACGCCTTCCACCCTCCGCCGAGGAGATCCGAGAGGCTCTCGGCAAGCGCCGCACGGTGCTCGACATGGTAGAGATTACTCACATGGACGAGCCGCGACATCTGCCTCGAGACGGCCTCGGCGACCGCGGGATGAGCATGGCCGAGATTCACCGCCCCTATCCCGGAGACGAAGTCGAGGTAGTCGCGTCCCTCATCATCGGTGAGTCGCATGCCTTCGCCCGTGACGAAGAGCACCGGCTTGCGCGCGTAGGTAGACATGTGGAATCCGGCGTCTGTGGCCGCAACCGTGTCGAAGAGCGCTCCCATGCTAGAGGGTCACCTCGCCCTCGTAGGCCATGTAGGTGTCGTCATCAGGCAGTCCGAGGCTCTCGCCGCTCGCGGTGATCATCGTGCCGACACCATGGTCGGTGTAGACCTCGAGCAGCAAGGAGTGCGGCACGATGCCGTTGAGAATATGTGCGCGGCCCACACCGCCGCGCAGCGCCCGCGTGCACGCCGTGACCTTGGGAATCATCCCGCTCGCAAGCCGGTCGTAGGCGATCATGTCCTCGGCCTGTTCGAGCGAGAGAGTACTGATAAGCGAGTCCTTATCGGCGAAGTCCTCGTAGAGGCCGTCGACATCCGTCAGGAAGATCACCTTGTCGGCATCGAGCGATGCCGCGAGTTCGCCGGCGACCAGATCCGCGTTGATGTTGTAGCTGCCCCCGTCATCGCCGACACCGACCGACGCAACGATGGGGATGAATCCGTCCCCGATCAATCTGCGAATCACGGTCGTGTCGATCGCTGTCACCGCTCCGACACGCCCGAGACGGTCCGAGACCGGCTTGGCCTTTATCAGGTTGGCGTCGTCGCCGGCGATCCCCACTGCGAGACGGCCGTGCCCGTTGATGGAGGTGACGAGGTCCTTGTTCACCTTCCCCACCAGCACCATCTTCACGACCTCCATCGCCTCGTCCGAGGTCACCCTGAGTCCGTCGAAGAACTCGACGGGCAGGCCGAGCCGCTCCATGTAGGAAGTAATCGCCGGACCTCCGCCGTGCACGATGACGGGGTTCACACCCACGAGCTTCATCAGCACGATGTCTGACGCAACGTGCGCGCGAAGCACCGGATCGTCCATGGCTGCCCCACCGTACTTGATCACCACGGTGCGGCCCCATGTCCGCTTGATCCACGGGAGCGCCTCGGTCAGTGTCTCAGCCTTTCTCAACAGATGTTCCATCGTGTCCCCTGTCATGCATCAGGTCCGATACTCGCCGTTGATACGCACGTACTCGTAGCTCAGGTCACACGTGAGCACGGTCGCCTCGGCGGTACCTATGTGCAGATCGACGACCACCTCGACTTCGTCACGCTCGAGCGCGACCGCAGCTTCCTCCTCGCTGAAGGGCACGGCCATCCCCATCTCACAGGTCGTGATCCCCGCGAAGCGGATCTCCACACGGTCCGCCTCGATCCTGGCCGAGGAGTTCCCGATCGCCATAGCGACCCGGCCCCAGTTCGCGTCCCGGCCGAAGATCGCCGTCTTGAAAAGCGGCGAGTTGGCGATGGCGCGGGCTGCGCTCTCGGCATCGGCGACCGACGCCGCACCACGGACCGTCACACTCACGAGCTTGGTCGCCCCCTCGCCGTCGCGCACGATTGCGCGCGCGAGGTCGGCACACACGCGATGGATGGCGGCGGCGATGGCGGCGTAGTGCGGACCGTCTACCTCGATCGGATCGTCTCCGGCAGCCCCGCTCGCCATGAGTGCCGCGGTATCGTTGGTCGACGTGTCGCCGTCGACGGTGATCCGGTTGAAGGTGAGATCGACCGCACCTCGCAGCACCTCGTCGCACGCGGCCGAGGTCAGTGGCGCGTCGGTCGTGAGAAACGCCAGCATGGTCGCCATGTTCGGCATGATCATGCCGCTGCCCTTGGCGATGCCACCCACCGTGTACAGCGTCCCATCGCTCGTAGTCACGGTGCACGCCGAGGATTTCGCGAACGTGTCGGTCGTCATGATCGCCTCGGCACACGCGGTGTCATGACCGATCGAGGTGCCAAGAGACTCGACTGCCCTCGCGACACCGTCACTCACCCGGTCCATCGGCAAAGGCACGCCGATGACGCCGGTGGAAGCCACGGCGACGTCGCCCGGCTCGCACCCCAGTGCCGTCGCGGTGTGTGCGGCCATCGCTGTTGCATCGGCAAGACCCGGTGCACCGGTACACGCGTTGGCGTTGCCCGAGTTGACGACCCACGCGCGGAGATAACCGTCTGCCACCGATCTGCGGCTGAGTGCGACGGGAGGTGCAGCCATCAAGTTCGAGGTGAAGACCGCCGCGGAAGGCACCGGCTCGCCCGCATCGATGATGCAGACATCGGGTCGGCCTGAACGCTTCTTCACGCCTGCAGCCACGCCCGCGCCCTGAAAGCCGGCCGCGGCGAGCACACCGCCCGCTGCAGGCTGCAGGTGAAAGTCCGATGTGATCGATGGCATGGATCCCGACGTGAGCATCGCTAGACCACCGGGACCGGATAGTCGAGGCCGGACGTCTCATCAAGGCCGACTACGAGGTTGGCACACTGGACAGCCTGTCCAGCCGTTCCCTTCACCAGGTTGTCGATCGCGCACGCAACGACGAGAGTCTGCGAGTCGACATCGACAGCGATCCCGATGTGCGCCCGGTTCGAGCCTCTCACCTCTGCGGTCGAGGGCATCCGGTCGGCATCGTGCACGGTCACGAACGGCTCGCCGGCGTAGTACTCACGGTAGAGGGCGACCATCTTCTCGGCGGAGCATGGAGCGACCAGATCGAGGTAGACGGTCGCGAGCAACCCCCGCGACATCGGAACGACGTGCGGGGTGAAGACCGTGCGCACCGGTTCGCCGGCGATCCTCGACAGCCCCTGGGCGATCTCGGGCGTGTGGCGGTGCGTGGCAACCCTGTAGGGAGCAACGGACTCTCCGACCGTGGAGAAGTGAGTCGCAGCCGACGGTGTGCGCCCGGCGCCTGAAACGCCTGACTTGGCGTCGACGATCACCCGTGAGGAATCGACGGCCTTCGCGGCGAGTGCCGGAGCGGCCGCAAGGAGGGTTGCGGTCGGATAGCAACCCGGACACGCGACGAGACGCGCGCCGGGAAGGCCGGCACGACCCAGTTCGGGTAGCCCGTAGACCGCCTCGGCGAGGAGGTCCGGGCATGTGTGCGTGACCCCGTACCACTGCTCGTAGACATCCGGGTCGCACAGGCGGAAGTCCGCCGATGCGTCGATGACGATGAGTCCGGCTGACAGCAGGTCGGGGACGAGCGCCATCGCAGCCGTGTGCGGGACAGCGAGGAATGCGATCTCGGCGCGGCTCGCGATATGCTCGACATCGGGCTCGACGTAGCGCGCATCGATATAGGGTCCGAGCGCAGGATAGACGTCAGCGACCCGCTTCCCCGCCTCAGAGGCCGACGTCAGAACAGCCGGACGCAGCGAAGGGTGTCCGGCCAGAAGCCTGGTCAGCTCCGCACCTGCGTACCCCGGAGCTCCAACGATCGCGACCTCGAGCACCGCTTCATCCCCTCATCGACTGTCGTCCAATAGTCAGATCCTACCGGTTGAGGCGGATATCGGTCAACCCAGATACACATATTCGTCATAACTCGCACCTTTAATTCACTAAAAACGCATCGGGCTTCAAGCCTTGAATCAAGACCGCAACTCGGCACCCACTGACCCGCATACATTCTTGAGCAGTTTCTCGTGGACGGGACGGACCTCGTCGTCAGTGAGTGTGCGATCGGGTGCACGGTACGAGAGAGCCCAGGCGAGCGACTTGGAGCCCCCGGCGACGCCACTCCCCCGATACACGTCGAAGAGCCTGACCGAGTCGAGGAGTCGACCGCCGGCCTTGCGAATCACTAGCTCGACCTCCTCGACAGTCACCGGCTCTGCGACTACGAATGCGACGTCGAACGTGACGGCGGGATAGCGCGGAACCTCGATGTAGGTTCGACTGGTGCGTGCGGCCGCCATGAGCGCGTCCGCATCAAGTTCGAATGCCACCACCGGTACCTCGGCCTCGAACTCCTCTGCCACGAGCGGATCGACTTCGCCGATCCATCCCACCACCGAACCGCGAAGAACGATCTCTGCACTTCGACCAGCCTGCAGCCACGCGAAGTCCGCGGCGCGGACCGACCAGCGGTCCAGGCCAAGATCGAGTGCGAGCGCCTCGAGAGCACCCTTGCCATCGAAGAAGTCGAGCGGGTGAGGCTCGCCATGCCAACCAGGCCGCTCCCATGAACCTGCGAGCACGCAGGCGAGAGACAGGTGCTCCCTCGGAAGTTTTCGGCCCTCGGAGGTCGAGAACACGGTACCGGTCTCGTAGAGATGGACGTCGGACACGCCGCGGCGCTGGTTGTACGAGACCGAGCGCAGCAGCCCGGGCAGCAGGGACCAGCGCATGACGGCCTGCTCCGCCGACATGGGGTTCGTGAGTTCGACAAAACGCTCATCTTCGCCGAGAGACATACGGGTCCGCCCAAGATCTTCCGGGTCGACGAACGCGTAGGTCATCGTCTCGTTGAGACCGGCGGCACGCATGGTCGCGTCGATCCGACGAACCCATCGCTGGTGGGCGGTCAGATGGCCAACACGTCCACGCCCGCCCGGGAGCGTGCTCTCAACCCGCTCCATCCCCCACACGCGAACGACCTCCTCGATCAGGTCGATCTCCCGCACAAGGTCGGGTCGGTAGGTCGGCACAGTGACACGCAGGGTGTCTGACGCGCCGTGCACCGCCTCAACCATCAGGCCGAGCGCGGACAGGATCCCGGCGGCCTCCTCGGCGAGTATGGATGTGCCGCACAGCGAGTTCATCCGGTCGATACGCACAGCCAACTCGATCGGCGAGACGTGCTCGGGGTAGACGTCGACGATCCCGGGAGCGACCTCGCCGGCGGCGATGCTTGCCATGAGTTCAGCCGCCCGGTCGAGAGCCGCAACACAGCCGTTGGGGTCCGCGCCGCGCTCGAAGCGGGTCGACGCTTCGGAGATGAGTCCGAGGGAACGGCTCGTGAGGCTCACGGAACCCGGGTCGAAACAAGCGGATTCGAGGAGGATGTCTACGGTCTGCCCGGTGACCTCCGTCGACTCGCCGCCCATCACGCCGGCGAGTGCGATCGGGCCGCTGTCGTCCGCGATTACGAGCATATCCGGTCCGAGGGTGCGCTCCGCCCCGTCCAACGTCGTGAGGCGCTCACCGGCGCTCGCGCGGCGCACCGTCACCGTCGTGCGGTCGTCTCGCGTCGCGAGCGTTGCGAAATCGAACGCATGAAGCGGCTGGCCGAGTTCGAACATCACGTAGTTCGTGATATCGACGATGTTGTTAACGGGACGCGCTCCGGCAGCGGCGACGCGCTCTGCGAGCCACTCCGGCGAAGGGCCGATCTTCACGCCCCGGATAAGGCGGGCCGTGTAACGCGGACACAGATCCGGATCGGCGATCTCAACGGAGACCGACCGCGCGATGGGCTCGCCCGAATCCGGGGGCGCCGAAGCGAGAAACCTCACGGCTTTACCGGTGATCGCGCCGATCTCACGAGCGACGCCGATCATCGAGAGGCAGTCGGGGCGGTTCGGGGTGACCTCGAGTTCGATGACCGTATCTGCGGTCCCGCGGTACTCGTCGAACGGCATGCCCACGGGCGCATCAGGGGGGAGTACGAGCAATCCGGAACCGTCCCCCGCCAGCCCAAGCTCTGGAGCGGAGCACATCATGCCTTCGCTCGTGAGGCCACGGAGCTTCGCCTTCTTGATGGTGAACCCGCCCGGGAGCGTAGTCCCCACGCAGGCGACTGGCACACGGTCCCGGACCTCGAAGTTGGTCGCCCCGCACACGATCCGCAGGGGATCCTCAGCCCCGATGTCTACCGTGCAGTAGGAGAGTTTGTCTGCATCGGGGTGCGGTTCCTTGGTAAGTACCGCACCAACAACCACGCCTGCAAAATCGGCACCTGTCGTCTTGACATCCGCGACCGCGGTGCCGGTCATGTCCAGGAGGTCGACCAGCTCCTCGATCGGCAAGTCGACATCCACGAGCTCTTTCAGCCACTTCATCGAGACGAGCATCTCGGCATACGTCCTTTCGGTCTACGCTTTGGGCGTACGGGGATCAGAACTGTCGCAGGAACCGCATGTCGCCCTCGACGAGCATGCGAAGATCGGGGATGTCGTAGCGCAGGGCAGCGATCCGCTCCACGCCCATCCCGAAGGCGAATCCTGTATGGACCTCCGGATCGATGTCGACGTATCCGAAGACATTCGGATCGACCATGCCGCAGCCCAAGATCTCCTGCCAGCCAGTGTTCTTGCAGAAACGGCATCCAGACCCGGCACAGATGCCGCACGAGACGTCTACCTCTGCGCTCGGCTCGGTGAACGGGAAGAAGTGAGGTCGAAATCGCGTTTTGCGGTCCTTGCCGAAAAGCTCCTTGCACACGTAGTCGAGCGTGCCCTTTAGATCGCCGAAGGTGATCCCCTCATCGACCGCAAGACCCTCGATCTGGTGGAACTGCGGCAGGTGACTCGGATCGGCGATGTCGCGACGGTAGACCCGCCCCGGGCAGATGACGTAGACCGGCGGCTCCTGCTTCTCCAGCACACGCACCTGCACCGGACTGGTGTGGGTGCGCAGGAGCACGTCGGTCATGGTTCCGGCCGCATGGCCGCCCTCCTCGGATAGGTCCCGCACGTAGAAAGTGTCGGTGGCTGAACGCGCCGGATGTGTGGGCGGATGATTGAGCGCGGTGAAGTTGTAGTAGTCGAGTTCGGCCTCGGGTCCCTCGGCCACCATGTAGCCCAGTCCGACGAAGATGTCGACCACATCGTCGACGATCTGGCTGATGAGGTGTTGGCGCCCAGGGAGGCGTTTGCGCCCTGGGAGAGTCACGTCGACCGCCGAGGCGGCGACGCGGGTGGCACGTTCCGCATCGGCGAGCGTGGCCCTGCGCTGCTCGATCGCGGCTTCGATCTCGCCGCGGACTTCGTTGGAGACCTTGCCGACAGCGGGCCTATCCTCGGCGGAGAGTGCTCCGAGTCCGCGCAGGATGCCGGTCAGGCTCCCCTTCTTGCCAAGGACCTCGACCCTCACGGTATCGAGTGACGAGAGGGTGTCGGCTTCCCGGATCTGCTCGAGGGTGGCCGCCTTGAGCGACCCGAGTTCTTCGATGATGCTCATCTGCTCCTCTTTCGCTGTAGAGGTCGTGCCGTACTGGCGGAATCAAAGAGGAGCCGACCTTCGTCCCGGAACCATCTCCAAGGACGGGGGTCAGCTCCCGCGGTACCACCTCGGTTGACCCGCCGATGCGAGCCCTCTCGATACGACGTGCCGCCTTTAGCGCCAGTCGTGTCCGGCAGCCTTACTGCTACCGACGTCCCGCTATCGGGGGATCCGGCTCCCCTACCGGCATGCAAGAACACATGCGTTCAGGTCGCGGCTCGGGAGTGAACCGCCGACACCACCCGCCGGGACCCTTGCAGTCGAGGAGTCCCTTCCTGCGGACGGGCCGATCGCGTCGGCGCCTCTCCGTCATCACCTTACTGTGTGACTGATTGCGAAGTGTAGCATAGCCCCTCGCATGCCTCGGCCGCCATACTTCCGAAGGGGATGCGCAGCACGATGCGGCCACGAAGGCGCTCGGATGGAAGGGGCGCGAAATCAGCTGATGCGTTCGCATCGCCCTTCGTTCTCAGCGTGCCATGCGCATCGGGGGCGACGACACGGTGGACGACCAGCCCGCCCTCCTCACGCGCGAATAGCACGACCTCGCCCGCTCCAGCGGTGTCCGTGCGGCGATAGACCACAAGGTCACCACGGGCCAGCGTCGGCCGCATCGACTCCCCCGTCACCACGACGATGCCGTGCGTCAGAACGAACGTGAGAGCACACACCACACCCAGGATGCTCAGGGCGTAGCGCATCAGCGCGACTGCTCGGCGTTGACGTACAGGGTGAGCCGGACATAGTCGGCGGCCAACGAGTTCGGCGCATCTGGTGGGATCAGGACCGCGAACTCGAGTTCGGTACTCTCACCCGGAGCCAGCGGGACCGGAGTCGTCGCCAGTTCGGAGAGCAACCCGTTGTAGACGGCGGTACCCCCTGCAGTCACCGTGCACTCGAGCACATTGTAAAAGGCGGTGATACCGGCGCTCTTAGCACCTGTAACACTCACAGCGACCGGGAGCGACCCCGTGTTCGTGGCCGACAACGTTCGCGACTGCGGAGTGCCCGGGGCCAGGTTCTCCATCGAGATGGCCTCGGATGCGGGTGCGGCGGCGACAGCGACCGTTCCCGCCCGGATGACGTTGTCGGGTATCGACTGTTGCGCGGTGAAGTAGGCTCCCGCGAACCCGATACCACTGGCGCAAAGCGCCACACAGATGAGCAAGACTATCCGTTTCATGACCTCTCCCCTCGTCGTGCCAGCCGAGGGGAGAGCCGGCGAGCCTGCCCGTCACATCGGTGCAACGGGCCTGGAGGCAGCATACGCAGATGTCCTCAACAGCATCTGACAAAACTCCGAATTCCAAGTTCAGCGGGAGAAACAGCAACAGACCCACCGGCTCGATGCCGACGGGTCTGCGTGACGTGCGCTATTCGAATTCAGAAGCCTAAGCTGTTGCCTTCTCGGCGACCTGGGCCTTGGCAAGCTCGACGAGCTTACCGAAAGCGGCTGCGTCATGGATCGCCATATCGGAGAGGACCTTGCGGTCAAGGCCGATACCGGCGAGCTTCAGACCGTTCATGAACGTCGAGTACGACATCCCATTCTGGCGCGCTCCTGCATTGATGCGGGCGATCCACAGGCGACGGATCTCGCGCTTCTTATTGCGGCGATCGCGGTAGGTGTACTGCAACGAGTGCTGAACCTGCTCCTTGGCGGCGCGGTAACTGCGGCTCTTGTTGCCGTAGTACCCCTTCGCCTTGGCTAGCATCGTCCGACGCTTCTTCTTGCCTGCGACTGCTCGTTTAACTCGAGGCATGGAAAATCAACTCCTTCAGTGAATACGCGCCGGGACTACCCGATGCCGAGGTTCTTCTTGATGACCTTCTCGTCGGCCTTGTGCACGAGCGAGTCCTTACGGAACGCGCGCTTGCGCTTGGGGCTCTTCTTCTCAAGGATGTGGCTCTTGAACGCATTTCCCCGCTTGATCTTGCCACCGCCGGTCACCTTGAACCGCTTGGCGGAGGACTTGTGAGTCTTCTGTTTGGGCATCTCTACTCGCTCCTTACTCGGCCGGTGTTTCGTTGGCGGCCTTATCCGAATCCTTCGGATCCTTCTTGTGGGGCTGGATCAACATGTGCATGTTGCGCCCCTCGAGCTTGGGCTGGTTCTCGATGGTCGCGATATCCTTCACGTCCTCTGCCAGACGCTCAAGGATTGCCAGACCGCGTTCGGCATGTACCATCTCGCGCCCACGGAACATGATCGTGATTTTCACCTTCGCACCGGCAGCGAGGAATCGAACGACGTGCTTCTTCTTGGTCTCGTAGTCGTGCGTATCGATCTTGGGCCGGAACTTGATCTCTTTGACCTGAATGGTCGCCTGATGCTTGCGCGCCTTCTTGGCCTTGATGTCCTGCTCGTACTTGTACTTGCCATAGTCCATGATCCGGCACACCGGCGGGTCGCCGTTGGGTGCTACCTCGACGAGATCAAGGTTCTGGTCGTCGGCGATACGCTGTGCATCGGGTGTCTCGAACACCCCGAGCTGAGCACCGTCTACGCCGATCAGGCGTACGCGTGTTGCACGAATCTTCTCATTGATCCTCGGGTCGTCTGCGCTAATGGGCAGCTCACCTCCACTGTTCGCGATCCTGCTCCGCCTCGGAATCGCACATCCTGCAGAAACAAAACGTCCCGCGGGCCTGAAAGCCGACGGGACGAAACATCAAACGCCGCGACACGGACTGGTGAGTCCGTACCGGCGATTCATCTTCGACCAGACAGCTGCCATCATGGCGCCGCAAGGTGGGGACCTCTCGACCCAGAGGGGCGGGGTCCCGCTTACATTCGATATGCGGTTGGCTCAGGGAGTATACCTACCCTGAGTCGGTGTGTCCATCGCTTCTCTAGCGAGCACCTTCGAGTACCTTCGCTGCGAACTCCTCGACGCTCATCTGCCCGGTATCGCCCTCAGTCCGATCGCGGACGGCGACCGCGTCGGCCTCGACCTCCTTGTCCCCTATCACCAGCATGTAGGGGACCTTTTGCTGCTGGGCCTTCGCGATCTTGACGCGCATCGGCTCCTGCTCCTCGTAGACCTCGACGCGCACGCCGGCTGCCTCGAGGCGCTCGCGTACGGACGCGACGTGGTCGAGATGGCGGTCCGCAATCGGGATGATGACCGCTTGCACCGGAGCGAGCCATGCGGGAAACGCACCCGCGTAGTGCTCGATCAGGATGCCGAGGAACCGCTCCATGGAGCCGAGGATGGTGCGGTGGAGCATGAAGGGCCTCGCCTCGGTGTTCTCGGCGGTACGGTAGGTCATATCGAAGCGCTCGGGGTTGTTGAAGTCCACCTGGATGGTGGCCGTCTGCCACGTGCGGCCGATTGCATCGCGCAGCTTGATGTCGATCTTGGGGCCGTAGAAGGCTCCGTCGCCCTCGTTGATCTCGTAGTCCATGCCGCGTTGGTCGAGTGCGGCCCTCAGGCCGACCGTCGCATGCTCCCACATCTCGTCGGAGCCGATGGACTTCTCGGGCTTGGTGGAGACCTCGGCGGTGTACTCGAAGCCGAACACGCCGTTCACGTAGTCCACGAGGTCGAGCATCTTCATGACCTCGGGCGTGACCTGATCGGGCGTGCAGAAGATGTGGGCGTCATCTTGCGTAAAGCCGCGCGCGCGCATGAGCCCGTGCACCACGCCTGAGAGTTCGTGGCGGTATACGGTGCCGAACTCGAACATCCGCCACGGCAGGTCGCGATAGGAGCGCACGTCGTTGTTGTAGACCATGATGTGACCGGGACAGTTCATCGGCTTGATGCCGTAGTCGGCCACCTTGCCTTCGCCCTCGTCCACCTGGAAGAAGTACATGTTCTCGCGGTAGTTGTCCCAGTGGCCCGAGGTCTTCCACACATCGGCCTTGTAGATGTGGGGGGTGATGACCTCGTCGTAGCCCCGGCGATAGAGCTCGGCGCGCAACCACTCCTGGATGATCCGCAGAACACGCGCACCCTTGGGGTGGTAGATGGGCAGACCCGCCCCGGCCTCCTCATGAAGCGAAAAGAGGCCGAGCTCCTTGCCGAGCTTGCGGTGGTCGCGCTTCTCGGCCTGGTCGAGGCGCTCAAGGTAGGCGTCGAGATCCTTCTGCGTGAACCACGCGGTGCCGTAGATACGCTGGAGCATCGGGCGGCGCGAGTCACCGCGCCAGTACGCGCCGGCGAGCTTCATGAGCTTGAATGCGCCGATGCGGCCGGTGTGCGGGACGTGCGGGCCGCGACACAGATCGGTGAATGCGCCTTCGCGATAGACCGAGATGATCTCATCTTCGGGCAGGTCCTCGATGAGCTCCTGCTTGAAGGGGTCGCCGTCGAACAGGTCGAACGCCTCGAGGCGGGTGATCTCCGAGCGGGCGAAGGTCTTCTCCTCGGCGACTATCTGAGCCATGCGCTCTTCGATGGCAGCAAGGTCATCGGGCGTGAGCGAGCGGTCGATCTGGAAGTCGTAGTAGAAGCCGTCCTCGATGTCGGGGCCCACGCCGAAGGAAGCCTCGGGGTGAAGCGACTTGATCGCCTCTGCCATGACGTGGGCCGAGGAGTGCCGAAGGATGTGGAGCGCCTCCGGATGACGGTCGGTGACGATCGCGACCGTCGCGCCATCGTTCACGACGCTATCGACGTCGACGAACGCCCCGTCGACCTCACCGGCGAGCGCTGCCTGGGCTAGTCGGGGACCGATGGCAGCGGCCACGTCGAGGACGGTCGAGTCCTCGGGGACGTTTTTGGTGCTGCCGTCGGGGAGGCGGACGGTTATATCGGGCATGTCGGGCTCCTCGGCTGTCGATGCGACGAGCCCGGTGGTTGGCACAGGGCCCAATGCGTTCGGTACAGCCCTACTGCTTGGTCTTGCAGTATGGGCAGACGCTCCAGTTCAGTTTGATCGCCTGGCCGCACTCGATACACGGCTTGCGCAGCTTCTTCATGCAGTAGGGGCAGAGCAGGAAGTCCTTCTCCACCGGCTTGTGACACGACGGGCAACTCGCAAGGTCACGCTGCAGCGAGATCTCCTTGGCGCGGATCTCCAGTTCGCGCTCGCGGGCATCTGCCGTGAACTCGGGGGGCCGCACCACAAGATAGATGGCCCAGCCGGCAAGCGGGAAGATGAGTGCCGCTAGTGCCCAGAACCAACCCATCGCGCCCCGGCGGTCCGCATCGCGGTATGTCCAGAATACGAGTGCGAAGTGCAGGACCACGAAGAAGAGGGTGCACAGGTTCTTCAGGAGGATGAATTCACCGCTCGAAGTGATTGGATCGAGTAGGCCGTCCATGTACTCCCTTTCGAGTTCGTTCGCCCCTGCAAGCCCCGGCAGTCGATGCGCCGGACTAGGTGGGATTCTAGCAGAAGGACGACGTGAGAGGTGAGGCAGGGTGCGACGTCTTGACTCAGTCACGAGTCACGCCGAGGAGCGACGCCACCGGCACCATGCAGTGGCTCTCGTCGAGCACCTCCAGCTCATCACCGAGATATGCGACGATCCCCAATCTGAAGCGCGTGCCGAGATCGTCGCGCAGTGCGCGAAGCCCGCTCGTCTCCCTCCAGTGAACGGTGGCCGAGGACTTCACCTCGACCGCAACGATATCGACGCCTCGCTCGAATACGAGATCGACCTCCGCCCCTGCCGAGGTACGCCAGTAGTGGATGCTTGCACGCCGCGATGAGTAGTCATCGAGTGCACGCAGCTCGTTCACGACCCAGGTCTCGAAGAGGGGGCCCGCCTTCGCACTCGCCTCGGCGGTCTCCCACGAGTCCACGTTGGCGACGTGCGCGGCCATCCCGACCTCGTTCGCGTATAGCTTGGGCCGCTTCACCAAACGCTTGCCGACGTTGACGAAGTACGGGCTCAACTCGAAGACCTGGTAGGCGACCTCGAGAACGTTCAAGTACCTGCGGGCGGTCGCGTGATTCAGACCGGCGTCAGCCCCAAGGCCGCTCAGATTCAGCAGTCCGGATGTCCGGAGCAACGCAAGCGTCGAGAGCCGATGAAAGTCCGGCAGGTTCTCGATCCGCGAGAGCTGACGGAGGTCGCGCTCCACGAAGGTCTGCCGGTACGCGTCATACCACGCCCGACGCATCTCGCCGTCGAGGTGCAGGGGCTCCGGCATCCCGCCGAGGAAAGCCCGTTCACGGGCAGCGCGTACGTGACCCTCTGCCGGGGTGCCCAACCCGCTCACGAACGACTCGATGTCGGTGGCCTCGAAGGCCGCATCAATCGGGGTAGGAAGCGGTTTCTCGGCGATCTCGGACCATAGGAGTGGCGGGAGCTCGAACCACGCTGAGCGGCCGGCAAGGCTCTCGGTCACCGAGCGCATCTTGAGCAGTTTCGCCGAACCGGTCACCAGAAACCGGCCCGGGCGACGATCGCGGTCGATCTCCGCCTTGAGGACCGGCAGAAGCCCGGGAACGAGTTGGATCTCATCGATGACGAGAAGGCCCTTGCTGGTTCGCACGAACCCGAGCGGATCCTCGGCTGCCCGGTTGAGCGCGACGGGGTCGTCGAGCGTGACGTAGGATCCTTCGATATCCTCGAGGATCTGCTTCGCAAGCGTCGACTTACCGACCTGTCGTGCACCCGTGACCGCGACGAGGGGGAACGACCCGAGCAGACTCGTGATCTTGCTACATGCGTGTCTCCTGACGAGCTTCATACCTTGTATTTTGAACATGTGGCGTTGTAATTGCAAGGTATGAAGCCCCCGGGATTCCCGGAGACCCCGTCGTTTGAGAGGATGGGGTCATGAGCTGAATCGCCCCGTATCCATTGGAGACTCGATTCCTTGACACACTCCGCCACGGATAGTTTGCCGGTTGTCAGTCTCGCTTCGCTTGAAGAGTGTTCTTGTCGATGGACCTCGTGTACATCCAGCGACCGACGACAAGAAATGCCGCAACGCCAAGACCCACGGCGTTATCCACTGCCCGAATGCCTGCTTCATGTGCATCTGTGCGGTTAACGGAGTTACGCCAGGTGCGCGGCTTCGCGAAGTGATCGCCGAAACGGCTACCGCACCCACGAGCTCGACGCGCGCGTAGGCACGATTCCGCTGTCCACCCCGAAACTGCCCGAAGATCCCTGATATCCGGACCGCTCGAGCATCATCCGCCTCGTCGGCCCGGTGTTCGCCGAGCAGCACGACGAGTGGCAGGTCATGAGCAGAGGGCTTCATGCACCACTTGACGTGGCCCGCCTCTTCTATTGCATCGGTCAGCAGGGGTTCCGTCGCCCTACTTGATCTTCAGCACGTCGACGTATGCCTGTGGTTCGACGTGTGACCCTTGCCAGGCAGCCTCCTCGGGATGCTCTACGTACGCGATCAGCACCTCGAGCATGCCGTCTCCATCGAGGTCGATCAGATCGAGTGATCTGATCGAGTCATACACCGGAGAGACGAGCGGCGGCCCGAAGCCGTCGCCGCTGTTCAGAAACACCTCCACCCGGCCCAGATATTGTTCATAGTGCCTTGGTGATTCTGTGTCCACCACCACGACGATGTCGCTCCGGCCGTTGCCGTTGACGTCAGCGAGGGTCACTCCCCTGAGCCGCTGGTCCCACTCGGCGACCGTGTAGAGTTCCTCCACCCGGCCATCAGCGAGCGTGCCGATAATCAGCGACGATTCATGACGCCCGGGCTCGATTATCGTACCCCCGCTCAAGAGGATCTCGTCACCGGGTGAAGCGGCATCGAAGTCCCCCGTCGTGATGGCCCGAAGATTGATTGAGCCCAACTCGAACCTCTCGGCCGAGGTCTCGGTCAGCAACGTGAGTTCGGGGTCCCACTCCTCGGGACCAGGCATGCTCGTGGTATCGACCAGCCACCCGGAATCGTTCATGCCATGAAATGTGCCGACGAGCCCGCTTCCGGGAACGCTCGCTGACCACCGGGGCGAACCTTCCGGCCCGAAAACGCGCAGTTCGGAATCCTGCTGCCCGTCATCAGTGCCCGCCGACATGATGAGCGCACCGATCGACACCCCTTCAGCCGATTCTGCGGTCACTAGATCAGGGTGCACATCGATCTGCTCCGATACCGCCTTGGGTGGCCCGTCCGGAGTGAGGCGCAGCGTCGAGAGCCACCTGCCGGTCTCCTCGTCTCCCGAGACGACGGCCATCACCGTCGCGAAGTCATCCCCGGGAACGACAAGCACCTGATCGATCTGCGGCGCTGCGAGCAAGACTTCGGTCGCTATGCCATCCCCCGTGACGTCCACCAAGACGAGTTCGTGGTAGGTATCGGTGTCCCCGTCTTGCCCGGTCCCGTCAGATGCCTCGCGCACCATGACGATCGCACCGTCCCAAGGCTGTAGCTCGTGAGGGAGCAGCCCTGCGCCTAGCGGATCGTCGGGGGGCACGCGATACTCGCTCGAGAGGCGCACCTGCTCCTCGAATCGCTTACCCTCCAGAGAGAGGAGCGAGCTGCCCGCCAGAACGAACAGCCCCTCTGGCAGGACGACGCCGTTTACCGAAGCGTATACCTCGAAGCCCCGGGTGTAGTCCGTGTACCCCTCGATCGCCCGTGAGGCGACCGGATACAAGCCGGGCTCAGACGTGCAGCCTGAGAGCATCATCGCTGTGAGGAGGGTCACCGCGAGGAGCAGGCGGAGACTTGCCGCCCCTCGTGCTGGCCCGAACAGATGCGACTTCATCAGTCGACCAATACCCTCCCGGTCCGTGCACACACGTGCACCCCGACATCTCCATCCAGCGTGAACTCCCATGCCGGCCACACGCGATCCTGGGGATTCTTGCCCTTGGGAGCATAGTAGACGAGCTGGACATCGACGACATCCACCTCTGCTGGGAGGTCCAGTACTCTCTCGCCGTGCCTGGCAAGAGAGTCCAGAGCTGCATCCGCGGAGAGCATTCTGCCCGGCTGCTGCCCCTCAACGCGCTCGAAGCCCCGCCAGTTCCAATCCATGGCGCATGCGCCGTCACGAGCGACGGTCACCGAGATGGACTGTCCTGCCCCCGTCACGAGAAGGTCATCGTAGATCTGCCTGTACTCGACGATATAGGCGTGCGTGCTTGCCGGACCGGAATCTCCCGTGAACAGGTCCACAGAAGCGCTCTCCACACTGGCCACGCGATGTGCAACGGCGTGTTCGGGCATCCGGGCAGTCGATCTCACGTGACCGCTTGCAACCTCGATCGCCTCTTCAGGCGTCAGGCCGATATCCTCCGTTCCGTACTCGAAGCCTTCCCACAAATTCCACGCGTCCTCGTCGAACACGAGCATCCTGCGCTGCCCTGCGGCAAACTCCTGTGCGTTCTCGTAGGAGAAGGCATCCTCGACCGAATCAGGGGACTCGAGGATCCCGCGCGCCACCGCGTTCGGCGGAAGCGCAGGTGCGGGAACGGCTCGCAGGGGTGCGATGTCTTCGGGAACCGCCTCAGGGATGTCGGCGAGCAGCCTGTAGGTCGTGCCCTTTCCTTGCAGTAGCCTCGGAGTGTCGGATGCGACGGCCGCATCCGTACCGAAAGCCCCCCTCAGTCCAGCTACCGCGCGCCTCCACCACGACTGCGAATCGTCGTGTGCCACTGGGGTGGTGGCGCCGGTAATGTTCCTCAGCCAGTTGATGTACCAGTAGCGTATGTCGGGAGTGCTCCAGACCGATGTGGAACCTTGAACCGGCCTCGCGGGTGGCAGTCCCTCAAACTGATGGGCGGCGTGAAGCACACACGCGGCATTCCACTGGCGGTAATCATGATTGGCCGTCATCCAGGAGAACCGGATGCTGTTGCCCTGCCTGGCGTAGTGGAAGAACCTGTTCGCCACATAAAGATCGGTCGGGTGCGAGGGCGCATAATGATCATAACCGAAGATGCCGTGTGCCCGTTGCGGTTCGCCTAGGAGTGTGCGCGCGTAGTTGCGACGGGAGTTATTGCTTGCACTAAGCTGACTGCACGACGCGAGGAACGCCCACTTCAAGCCTTGGTTCCATCGAGAGTTGGTCCTCGTACCGACGCGTCCTGACTTCCATGTACTTCCTATCTCCCAATTGACCCACTCGGATCGGCACGGCCCCATGTTGGACCAAGCACCGTTCTGGTCTAGACGACGAAAGAGGTTTGGTCCAGTTCCTCCGCCTCCCGGACCATGTGTCGAACCCGTCGGCCACTCGGGCCTCATGCTCCAGAACCGCATGCCGCCAGGCCCGCCGTGTGTAGAGATGTACACCAGATCACGAGTACTCGCCCCGGGCCAGGGATCGACACCCGGGTGACCGGTGGTGACATCCCAGTGGGCCACATCTCGCTGCGGTGCCATAGATGACGTCTGCGTCACACCGGTCCAGGTCTGAGCTCCGGTGTTAATGTTTGGGAATCTGTAGATGAAGGTACGAGAACCGGTGCGCATCATCCTCATTCCCATCCCCCCCATACAGCACAGAATAGGTCGGCAAGGACGCAGTTGCGACCGATACGTTGCCAAGAAGGATAGTGCACACCAGAAACGTCGACATGATTGTGCGGAGGGCGCGAACGACACCGTATCTAGCGCGTGTCCGCTTCCGCAGGCTCGCGTGGCCCATGAGTCCCCCTCTTCTCATTGATTGACTCCCCCTTCACGATACTAGCCCCCTCGACGCACGCGTCAAGGAATCTCAGAGGTCTACGGGGTCTACGGTTCGATCCAATCGTCATGCTCAACTGCGGAGCGAAGCATCAGGTCCTCGGTGTACTGGTCGAAGGAGCGGCCATCGGTGAACTCGACGATGGCATCGGCAGCCTGGAGCATGTCGTAGAGCAGGACCCGAACGTCACGAGGCCTCATAGAGCACCTCTTCTGAGTCCGCCAGCTCCGCGAGCAGGTAGGGATTGTCGATGGCTTCACCCTCGACCAGGTCTACCCTCATCCCGGTCAGCCGCTCCAAAGCGGCCTTCAGGCCGAAGTAGAGATCACCTCGCGAACGAGGGTCGTCGGGATCGAACCGTACCGAGACATCGAGGTCACCCGGGACGACGGCGGGGTCGACCTGCGTGGAAGAACCGAACAGGGCGACCCGGGTGGCTCCATATGCGCGGGAGGTCTCAAGAATACCCGGCACCAGCCCGCGAACGCGCGGGTTGATGCGTTCAAGCAGTGCGGAGGTGCGGGAGGGCGAACCTTGAGCCGGTGCGTACGCTGCTCGACTCTCGGCCGCGATGAGGCCTGCGAGTGGGTCGACCAGCGGGTGGGTGCCGGTCATGGATATCTGTCTCCGCCCTTGTTCGTCGATCTCGGAGGCTATGAGCCCGATGCGCTCGAGCCGCACGAGCGCGTCGTCGAACCCGCTCCTGGAGAAGAACGCTCGCACCGGGCGCCCGGCGTCCTCATGTTGGAGCACGTAGGGCTCCAGACGGGTCAGGAGATCATCCTCCGCACCGCTCATCAGTGAAGGGCTCCACTTGCACGAACCCAGTACAGCCACCGAACCGTCCGGGTTCCGGCCGACCACATCTACTTCGCGGGTCTCGGTTGCCCTGCCGTACCCGGTGGGAACCTTCCCCCACCACGTGCCCACGTCGGCCAGACCAAACCGGTCGCGGACGTATGCCTGAGCGATGCGCTCGAATACCGGCCGGGACACGAACTCGTCGAGCGCAGGCATGACGGTCTCTTCCAAGTGGCGGACCTGGTCGTCCACGCGCCGGAGACGCTCCTCGAAGGGCAGAACGAAGCGGAACCAGAATCGCATGTACGGGTCGCTGATCTCCCAGGCCGTCCGCTTCGTACGGCCCCGGAGCGTCGCCGTGATGGGTACCACGCGGCGCACCAGCATCAGCGAAAGCAGCGTGTCCAGCACACGACTTACCGTCGAAGTGTCCAGACCGGTACGATTCGCCACCTCGCTCACACGCGTGTCACCGCCCGCGAGCGAGCGCAACACGGAGAAGTGGAGTCGCGGCTCGGCTAATTCCTGGAAGAGCAGCAGCCGGGCTTCCTCGCGCAGGATCCCGTCACGCGCGAGCACTATCTGCAGGATGTTGTCGTCGAGAGATTTTTGTGCACGCAGTTTTCACGCTGTCAGTCTATTCGACGCTGCCAAGCGGTCTACTCTATGCGATGAGCGGTAACTCTTTAGGAGGGACCACCCCCCGCCCTCCGCCCCTCGGCGGCGGTACGGATGCTGCCGGTGACGAGCACAGCGGTGGCCCCCGTTGCGAAGGCGGCTGCGATACCTTCCGTCACGTTCGCGGCCACAGCTGGCGCGTTCCCCGTCACACGCTCGACCACCCCTGCGAGTTCGACTGCCGCTAGTGCTCTCGGCGAATCGAGCGTCACGCACACGAACGCGCGTGCCACCGGCGCCAGCGCCGCAACGATGCCTTCGGCGTCCTTGTCGGCGAGTACGCCGAGCACAACGACCGGACGGCTCGCTGGATCGGGCCACGCGTCGCGCACCGCCTCGGCGAGCACTGCAGCGGCCTCGGGGTTGTGTGCGCCGTCGACGACCAGCCAGGGCTCTCGCGCGATGACCTCGAACCGGCCCGGAAAGCGCGTGGCGGCGAGTGCTTCCCGCGTGCGCGCCGGCTCGAGGGCCCGACCGAGGGCTGCCTCGGCGGCGGCCACTGCGGTGGCGACGTTCGCGGCCTGATACGCCGGAGCGTGGACCGCCAGTGCCGCGTACTCGGCGTGCACGCCACGGACGTCGAGCGTGATGGCGCCGCCAGGCGCGGAGGGGTGCGCGAGAACGCGGTAGCGCACGGTGAGATCCTCGGCGACCGGGGTCGGCTCGCCTGACGGGCGCACCGCGCGCGCATGAGTGTCGACCGCCTCAGCGCGCGCCAGAAACGTCGCCTCCACGCGCGCGGTCCCCGGCCCGAGCACCGTGGCACTCGCCGGCTTGATGATATGCGCCTTATCCGCCGCGATCGCCTCACGCGTCGTGCCGAGGTGCGCCATGTGGTCGAGTCCGACACCGGTGATGACGGCGACTGCGGGCGCGACCACGCTCGTGGCGTCCCACCTGCCCCCCATCCCGACCTCGAGGACTGCGACGTCGACTTCTCGCTCGCGGAACACCCACAGTGCGGCCGCGGTCAGGATCTCAAACTCGGTCGGCTCGACCCCGGCTCGTACGGCCGCATCGAGCGCCTCTCGTACGCCGGCGGCGAACAGTTCCTCGGAGACCGGGTCGCCGTCGACTTCGATGCGCTCGGTGTAGGAGTGCAGCTCCGGACTCGTGTAGAGGCCGGACCGCACCCCGTGCGCTTGCAGGATCGCCGCGGTCATGCGCGCGGTCGACGACTTGCCGTTGGTACCGGTCACCTGTACGCTCGCGAAGGTGTCTTGCGGGCGGCCGAGCGCCTCGGCCATCGCGGTCACCGGCTCAAGCGACGGGTTGATGCCGAAGGTCAGCGCGGCCTCAAGCGCGGCGAGCGCGCCGGCGTAGGTGAAGTTGCGCTCCATCTCCGCTCCCCTACCCATCGAGTTCGTCGAGCTGCGTTCGCAGCGCGGCGACCTTGTCGGCTATCTCGGCCTCTTTGGCGCGCTCCTTGGCTATGACCTCAGGGGCGGCCTTGGCGAGGAAGCCCTCGTTGGCAAGCTTGCGCTCGACCTTCGCAAGGTCATCGACCGCCGAGGAGAGCTCCTTGGCGACCCGCACCTTCTCGGCCTCGAGATCCACGAGCCCCTCGAGCGGCACGAAGATCTCCATCCCCCCGGCGACCGCGGTGACCGAGTGTGGCGGCTTGGCCACATCGGTGCCAGCTTGAAACGACTCGATGCCAGCAAGCGCGTTGAGGTGCGAAAACTCGGCTGTGAGCAGCTTGCCGTCGATCTCGGCCTGGGTACGGACAACGACCGGGATGCCGGTGCGCGGATGGATCTGGTAGCGAGCGCGCACGGTGCGTACGGCGACCACGATCTCGAGCATAGTGCGCACCGATCGCTCGGCGGGCTCGTCGCGAAAGTGCGCAAGCGCGACCGGATCGGGCCAGGCGGCGACCATGAGCGAGGGTGCGCGCTGCTCCTCGACAAGCGGCAGGCGTTGCCAGATCTCCTCGGTGACGAAGGGCATCATCGGGTGAAGGAGGCGGAGCGCGGTGTCGAGAACGAAGACGAGGTTTCGCTGGGTTATGCGGCGTGCCTCGACCTCCTCAGCCGAAGCGCCCTCGGCTGTACCGGCGGCGAGCCGGGCCTTCGAGAGTTCGATGTACCAGTCGCACAACTCGTTCCAGAAGAAGTCGTATAGCGCGCGGGCCACCTCGCCGAACTGGTAGGTGAGCAACCCCTCGTCGACCTGAACCGCGAGGTCGGCGAGACGCGAGAGAATCCACTTGTCGGCCACGGTGGCGGCGACGGGCTCGCCAGGCGTGAACTCCTGGTCGAGGTTCATGAATACGAAGCGGCTCGCGTTCCAGATCTTGTTGGCGAAGTTGCGGCTCGAAAGCAACTTGTCCTCGGCGAACTTGATGTCCTGGCTACCGGTTGTCTGGAGCATGAGGCCAAAGCGCATTCCGTCGGCGCCGTAGTGCTCCATGAGCTCAAGCGGGTCGATGCCGGTGCCGAGCGACTTGCTCATGCGCTTGCCCTCGGCATTGAAGACGGTGGGGTGGATGATGACGTCGTCGAAGGGGATCTCGCCGTCCATGAAATACATGCCGCTCATGACCATGCGCGCGACCCACAAGAAGAGGATGTCGCGCGCGGTCGAGAGCACGCCCGTGGGGTAGAAGTAGGCGAGTTCGGGAGTGTCTTTGGGCCAGCCGAAGGTGGCGAAGGGCCAGAGCTGGCTGGAGAACCACGTGTCGAGCACGTCCTCGTCCTGGCGGACCGGGCCGCCGCACTCGGGGCAGGCGGTGAGGTCGATCATGGAGGCGCGGGCGCGAGGGCCGGAGCACTCCCCGGCGTCGCAGTAGAAGACGGGGATGCGATGTCCCCACCAGAGCTGACGTGAGATACACCAGTCGCGGATGTTCTCCATCCAGTGGTAGTAGACGTTCTCCCAGCGCTTGGGGTGGAACGTGACGCGGCTGTCGCGGACCGCTTGGATCGCGGGTGCGGCGAGCGGCTTCATCCGTGCGAACCACTGGTCGGAGAGCCACGGCTCGATAACGGTGTGGCAGCGGTAACAGTGACCGACCGAGTGGACGTGAGGATCGGTGTCGGCGAGCAAGCCCGCGGCGTCCATGTCGGCGATAATGCGGCGCCGCGCCTCGTAGCGATCAAGACCGGCGTACGGGCCGCCCTCGGGTGAGATGGTCGCGTCGGCGTTCATGATGTTGATCTTGGCGCAGTCGTGGCGCTCGCCGATGTCGAAGTCGTTGGGGTCGTGCGCGGGCGTGACCTTGACCGCGCCGGAGCCAAACGCCGGGTCGACGTAGTCGTCGGCGACGATCGGAATCTCGCGGCCGGTCAGCGGAAGAATCACGGTGGCGCCGACGAGGTCGCGATAGCGGTCATCGTCGGGGTGCACTGCCACGCAGGAGTCTCCGAGCATCGTCTCGGGGCGCGTGGTGGCGACGGTGACATGGTCGCGACCGTCGGGAGCCGGTGTGGCGAGCGGGTAGCGGAAGTGCCAGAGGTTGCTGTCGATGTCCTCGTGCTCCACCTCGATGTCAGACAGCGCGGTGGTGCAGCGCGGACACCAGTTGATGATGCGCTTGCCCCGGTAGATAAGCCCCTCGTTGTACCAGTCGACGAAGACCGTACGCACCGCGTCCTGGTAGGTCGGGTCCATCGTGAACCACTCGTCGGAGTAATCGCACGAACAGCCCATCGCCTTGAGCTGGCCGATGATGGTCGAACCGTGTTTGCGACGCCACTCCCAACACGCATCGATGAAGGCTTCGCGACCGACGTCGTGGCGGGTCTTGCCCTCTCGGGCGAGTTTCTGCTCGACCTTGTTCTGGGTGGCGATTCCGGCGTGGTCGGTGCCGACGACCCAGCGCGTGGGACGGCCGGTCATGCGCATGCGGCGCACCACGACGTCCTGAATGGTGTTGTTGAGCGCGTGGCCCATGTGGAGCGAACCGGTCACGTTCGGCGGCGGGATGACGACCGAGAAGGGCCTGACGCCGTCAGGCACCGGGGCCTGCTCGAAGTAGCGGCCGTGTGTCCAGGACTCGAAGACGGCGGTCTCGACCGCTTTAGGGTCATATGCCTTGGGAAGTTCGCTCATGGGTGGTGCGTCCCTCTCCACTCGTGCGGGGTGCTCAGTAAGAACAGTGTCCTGATTCTAGCCGAGTCCGCCCAGGCGTGTAGGCCGATTCTGGCGGATCAGGTCCGATTCCGCGGGCCGACTGCCCTGGCAAATCCTTGCTGGCGAGGAATCCTTCGGCCTTGGAGAACCCGTTTATCAGCATCGAATGCCGAGCACGAATATTCGATGACCGTCTAACCCGGATTCGACGGCCATGGAAGGCGGGGGGCGAGGCGGGGGGCGAGGC
>CAYGFZ010000019.1:0-8561 GCA_964349355.1 uncultured Coriobacteriaceae bacterium
CCGCCGAGAGACGCTGCGGCGTTGATCGCCTCCCCCTGGGCAACCCCGCCGTGTCCCAACGGCGTCGCGGTGCCGACAACCCCGGGACCGATCGCCACGATCGCGACATCGGCCCGCGCGACATGGCGGGCGGCCAGTAGGGCCGAGTGGACGTTGACCGCTTCGTAGTCACCACCGAAGGCCTGACCGGCCGTGATAGTCGCGTCGATCAGACCAGCGGCAGCCGATGCGCGAACGATCTCGGAGAGCGCGATGGGCAGCGCCCCGAAGTCGGTCAGCACGTACGCAACGCGCAGTTCCCGCGCGATCTGCTTTACTGCCGCTGCGACGAGCGGCACGTGGCTGTGCAGCCCGCAACACGCGACAGGCATCCCGAAGAGGTCTGCGGCGGTCGACATCACCTCGTGGTGCGGGCTCGCCTGCTCCTCGACGGAGCACACGTCGATCTGGAGCGGTGTATAGCGGAGTTTCATGATATGGCCGCCTGAGGGACGATCGAGAGCCACCCCGGATGGCGCCTCTCCACTTCCGGGGTGGCGCGCGATCACGAAGTGTATGCCCCCGGTCCCCAGATCGAGATCGACCGCTGTCGTGTTGAGTAGCACCCGGTCACCGGCAGAGCACTCCCCCGTGAACACAGGGTAGGCGAGTGCGGCACCCGTCGTGCCGTCGTCGAGGGTGACGTCGAGGCGTTGGATGTCGGAGGCCTGGCTCACCACGGCCAAAACGGCCCCCCAGACAAGCCTCACGGCGAACCGGTCCGCGCGCGCTCGACGACAGCACTGACGAGTGCCGTAAGGCCTTCGAGGTCGGCGATCGCGATCTGTTCATCGACTGAGTGCGGTGAGCTCATGCCGCAGGAGAGCACGAGCGTCGGCATTCCGGCAGACGCGAAGACGTTGCCGTCGCTGCCCCCTCCGGTCGTGAACAGGCGCGGAGTGAGCCCGGCATCAGCGCATGCCTCACGCATCAATGTGAGTTCAGGAGAGTCCTCCGGCATCTGGAACCCCACGTACTCCCTCGTCCAGCGCACGTCGACCGTCCCGCCTCCGGACCGAGCCGCGTCGCGCATCACGGTCTCCATCCCCTGCCCCACACTGTCGACTCGATCGGACTTCAAGGAGCGGCACTCTCCGGTGATCGTGACGCGGCCGGGAACGACGTTGGTAGCGGTCCCGCCTTCGATCGTCCCGACGTTGGCCGTCGTGTACTCATCGATCCTGCCGGATGGCATCGCTGTCACTGCCCGCGATGCCATCATAAGCGCTGACCTTCCAGCCTCCGGGGCCACACCGGCGTGTGCAGCCAGACCGTGGAAGGTCGCGACGAACGTGTCGTGTGTCGGCGCTCCGACCACGATGCCACCGGGGTCGCCGTCGGCATCTAAAACGAGGCAGAGGTCCGACCTGATCGCATCGAGATCGAGGGCTTTCGCCCCGCGAAGCCCGACCTCCTCGGCCACAGTGAGGACGACGCGGATATCACCGCGCGGAGCCCCGCTTTCGACGACCCGCTGAACACCCTCGATTATGGCGGCGATTCCGGCCTTGTCATCCGCGCCGAGGACCGTCTCTCCTGCCGAGCGGACCACTCCATCGGCGACCACCGGGTCGACCCCCTCGCACGGCTGAACACAGTCAAGATGCCCGGAGAGCAACAGCACCGGTGCTCCCACGACCGTACCCGGCAGTTCTGCGATGAGGTTGCCCGTGTTCGAGCCGGTCACGGCTGCTGTCGCATCGGTGTGGACCACAAATCCGAGCTCTTCGAGCAACGCTGAACACCGTCCCGCCAGCGCCGCTTCACGACCCGACGGACTATCGATCCGCACCAGGTCGAGGAAGGTCGCCAGTAGGCGCTCGGTACTCATAGCCGGTCAGCCCTTGCGCGAGCGTCTGAGCTCGACAGCCGCGCCGATAAAGTCGCGGAAGAGCGGTGCAGGCCGCGTGGGACGGCTCTTGAACTCCGGGTGGCCCTGACTGCCTACGTACCAGGGATGATCCGGGAGCTCTATCATCTCGACGAGGCGGTCGTCCGGGGAGACACCGCTGATGGTGAGTCCGGCATCGACGAGCTGCTGCCGGTAGGCGTTGTTGACTTCGAAACGATGCCGATGACGCTCGTAGATCACTTCATCACCGTAGGCCTCGAAGCCTCTCGTGCCGGGCGTGACCTTGCACGGATACGCACCGAGCCTCATCGAGCCACCCACGTCCGCGACGTCGTGCTGATCACGCATGAGATCGACGACCGCATGGTCGGTCGCCGGCTCGAACTCCGGCGAGTTCGCACCGGCAAGCCCTGCCACGTGACGTGCGTACTCGATGACCGCGACCTGCATGCCCAGGCAGATCCCGAAGTAAGGAACCGCGTTCTCGCGGGCATGGCACGCCGCGCGCACCTTGCCTTCGATACCCCGGATGCCGAACCCGCCGGGTACGAGAATACCGTGCATCTCGGAGAGTATCTGGTCGACCTCTTCGGGAGTGAGACTCTCGGCGTCCACCCAGTGCACATTGACCTTGTGATCGTGGTAGATGCCAGCATGATCGAGAGCCTCTGTCACCGACAGATATGCATCAGGCAACTGGACGTACTTGCCGACAAGCGCGATGTCGACGGTATCGGCCAGCGAGGAGGAGTGCGCGACAAAACGCTCCCACTCGGCCATGTCCGGCTCACCGCACTCCAGCGAGAGCCGGTCGATGACCATCTCGTCGAGACCCTGGTCGCGCAGGCGCAAGGGGACCTCATAGATGGAGCGAGCATCCTGGGCGCTCACGACAGCCTTGGGATCGACGTCGCAGAACAGGGCGATCTTGCGGCGAATGCTCGCATCGATCGGCCGGTCCGAGCGGCACACGATGAAGTCCGGCTGGATACCGATAGATCGCAACTCCTTGACCGAGTGCTGCGTCGGCTTGGTCTTCAACTCGGCCGAAGCCGCGATGTAGGGCACCAGTGTTACATGGATGTAGCAGACATTGCTGTAGCCGACATCCTTTCGCAGCTGGCGGATCGCCTCGATGAACGGAAGAGACTCGATGTCGCCGACCGTTCCGCCGACCTCGGTGATGATCACATCGGGCTTGGCCTGCTCGGCAAGTCGCGTGATGCGGTCCTTGATCTCGTTGGTGACGTGCGGGATGACCTGGACCGTCCCGCCAAGGAAATCGCCCTTGCGTTCTTTGTTGATGATCGTCTGATAGATGGATCCAGCGGTCACGCTGCAGTCACGCGAGAGTGACTCGTCGATGAATCTCTCGTAGTGCCCGAGATCGAGATCGGTCTCACCACCGTCGTCGGTGACGAAGACCTCACCGTGCTGGAACGGGCTCATCGTACCGGGATCGACATTCAGATAAGGGTCGAGTTTCTGGATGGTGACCTTCAGCCCGCGGGACTTGAGCAGGCGCCCGAGTGAGGCCGCCGTGATCCCCTTCCCGAGAGAGCTCACCACGCCTCCGGTCACGAAGATATGTTTCGTCATCTGTCGGTTCCTGCCTCCGTCCATCTCTATTCCGTCGACCCGTCCCATGAGCCATTCTACCCGCGCACGACCCGGTGTGGGTGTTTCACTCCGTCGTATCTGCGATGCGAGAGACCTCGCGCTGCCTCCCCCACTGGTCGATCGCCGAGAGTCCCCGATTCTGTTCGATGACCGACGAGAACGACACGCGTTCACTCGCGAGGTTCAAAGCGAACAGTGCGAGTGCGAGGAGCACGGTACCTGCGGGTGGTAATGCCACGACGAATATGATACCGATCCACATACCGAGCCCATTGGCGCCCGCGTCGCCGAGCATCCCGGCCTCGCCGAGGTCGAAGCGCCACACCGCGAGCAGCGGGCCGAGACAGAACAGTGCCACGACCCCGATCTCGCCGAGGACCCCCGCCGCTACCGCACCCGGCCCGAGCAAGGAGAGCGCGAGCGCGACGAGTCCGACCGCAGCGAGCAGCGTATAGACCTTGAGCGCGCGTCCCGGACGCAGGTCGAAGAGGTTCAGGGTGTTGGCGGCGAGAGCGAGGACCGCGGCGGCCGCAAGGCCGTGGATGGCTGAACCGACGGTCAACCTCTCGGCGAGGGTCATGTGCGCTCCGCCAAGCAGGGAGATCAGTCCGATTCCGAGGAGCTTCAGTCCACCGGTCGTCAGTCGGCCCTTCGCTAGCGCACCAAGGTGACCGCGGAACCCTCTCTCGGCGCTCGAGCCGAACATGTCGTCGATGAGTCCGAACACGAACGCCCCGCCCACGAGCGTCACGGCGAAATCGAGCGGTCCGCCAGCACGGCCGAGTGCGGGGAGGTCGCCGAGGAGCCAAGCGTACGTCGTGCCAGCGAAGAAAACGAGAACCCCGCCGAGCCACAGCGCCCAGACAAGTCCGAGTCCGAGCGCCACTTCACGCCCGCGGTAGTTCGTGACAATGCGATCCGACGTCACGAGCGTCGGCACGAGCATCCGCATCCCGAGCCACGGTATGCCGATGCCGGTGAGCGCTGCCCACAGCAGCGTCACCGTCCAAAGCACGAGGTCGGACTCCCCTAGCACGCCACCTCCCCGTCGCTGCTACCTTCGGCGACCGCGTCCGGAAGCCGCGAGAGCATCAGGTGGAGGATGCCCACTCCCACGTAGATCATTATGAGCGCAGGTATCACTATGCCTGAGTCCTCGGTCACATATGCGACAGCGCCCCCGATCAGGCACGCCGCCATCCCCGCCGAGTAACCCGGATTCTCTCTCAGAGTCGCCGCGAAGTCCCCTTGCGGACGCCACCGCATGAAGCCGAGGAACGCGAGCACCGCGATGAGCAGGAAAGACCAGTTGGTACGAGTCAGCACACGGATGTTCGTCTCGGCCTTACGCACGACGATGAGCCACAGCTCCGAGACCCCACCCTGTGCCATCGACCCCCACGCGCGCGCAAGGTGTGACTGGGAGCCCTCATCGGCGCGCATATCGAAGATGGAGAATCCAGCGATCATCACCACCATGATCAGCAGTGTGGAGATGACGACCCGCCAGTCGACTTTTATGCGGTTGTAGATCAACCACATGGATGCGAATCCGGCTACCGCCCAGATCGCGACAGCGATGTTGGCGCCCAACGAGGGGTCGGCACCGATCCACGCGACGACCAGCCCGAGTGCGGGTATGCCCCACAGACCGAGGGGGCGTTGCCAGCGGGTCCCCTTGAACTCATCAATTACCAGCGCAAAACCGATGGCCGCGCTCCCGAAGAGGAGTGCCGCGCCCTCGTTACCGATGCCATAGTACCGGGCAGCCGGTAACGGCGAGTAGCTCAAGAACCCGGTGAAGGAGAGCGGGGCGCCGATCAGTTGGTCGATTGAGAGTAGCGCTGCGGCAAGCAGGCTCAACGTCGCAACAGGCGCGCGCACAGGCCCGACCCTCTCAAGCAGAAGGCCGAATGCCCATAGGGCAGCAAGTGCTACGAAGAAGGAGAACAGGGCATCTGCCGCAGTAGCCGGCCGACGGTCGACCACGAACATCAGTAGCGTCGCGGGAGGAACCGCGAGCGCCAACAACATGAGCTTGCGCCCGAACGCTGAGACGAACCCCACGGCCCCTGCGGGCCACCGACGCGCACGCAGCAGAACGACCGTGCATGCGAGCAGTACCATCGTTGTCACCGCGATAAAGGCGTTGACCACCGACGGCTTCACCGTCTCGACCGCGATCGCCGTCGCGTTCAGGGCCGCAAGTTGGGCGACCCTCTCGGACAAAGGTGTCACCGCTCTATCGGAGACCATCGGATTGCCGAGGATCTCGACCGGACGATCGATGCCGAATTCGCTAAGTACCGTCGCTGCGATATCGAGGTTCGTCACCAACCCGGAGCGCTGCGTGGATGACGAACTCAGGAGTCCGGACCACCCGGAACCGTACACGACCGTCGGGCCGAGTCCTGCAAGCGTATCCCGCTCCCCGGCGATTATCTGCGGCAGCACCATCAAGACACCGTCATCGGGCAAGTCCTCAAGAGCGATACGGACGGTCTCGTCCACCGTCCGGACAGCAGCAAGGCGATGCGCCTCGGCCACCTCGCGTGTGACGTCCGGAGCGAACTCGAACGCTCGCTGTGGATCACCCGGGTCGAGTACCAGGAGTCCGGGCCCGCCGCGCTCGAGCATCTCCGCGCTTACCCGCTTATAGGCCGCACCGAACGCTTCGAGGTCGGTGGCAAAGCCGAACGGCGCATCCGGATCGTTCAGGAGCAGGTCGCTCGAGACATCGCCGAGCGTGACCCGACCGCCCTCGTCCATCGCCACCGCCGCTGCAGGGCGGTTTCGCCTGAGTCCGCGAACCTCATAGCCTGCATCGGAGTTCCCGATGGCAGCAGTCACGCCGCCTGAATCGACAACCCCCTGTCCCAGAGCGCCGAGGCGCACGGCGAGCGTGGTGGAACCTTCGTTGAGTCGCTCTGTACGGGGCAGGCCGAGGAAGACGATCTCGTGATCAGTCGCATCCATCCCGGTCATGCGTGCGTACGCATCCAGCGCAGAGCCGCCCTCGTAGTACTCGTCGACAGAGTGAGGCTGCGGTGTACTGGCGCCCGCTGCCGCCCAGGAGCCAGCCGAGAACGTCAGTGCTCCCCTCAGCGCCGTCGGCGGAGACGTGACCCTGCTGCGGCTTCTGAGGTTGATGTTGCCGAGTGCACCCTCCTCGGCGAGGCGATGGATCGCCGGCGCGACCTCGGGGTCCACATCACTCCACTGCAGGTACGGGGCGAGCACGATAACGACCCGGGATGCGACGTGCTGCTCGGCGTGGGCCTTGGCGACGGGGAGAGCGAAGTACCCCGCGAGCAACATCACGGCGAGAACTGCTGTCAGTACGGTTCTTGACATGACCTTCCCATTGACATGCCGGCACATCGACCGACGACTTCGATCTCTTTCGGGGGGACTCAGGCGAGTGGTCGAGGTCGGGGCTTCCGACCGACCGGGCACGCATGGCGCCCGCGAGCAAGTATAGCGTACGCCGTACGAACACGAGGCCGTAGGGCTACAATAGCGCGTGGTACATGATGCGAGTTACCCGGGGGAGTCCCGCTTTTGCCGACGAGGAGGCGACCATCAGCAAGCCGCCTATAGCCCGATCGACCGCGATCATGTCGATATCGACCGCCCTTTCGCGGGTGACGGGATTCGTTCGCACCTGGGCGACCGCCTACGCCCTAGGCGTGACAGCGACTGCGGCCTCGTACAGCGTTGCGAACAACATCCCCAACATGATCTACGAACTCGTGGCCGGCGGAGTCATCTCCTCGCTCTTCATCCCCATCTTCCTGGAACGTCGCAAGAAGGGCGGTGATGAGGACGCCTGGCGCTACGCAAGCTCGGTCCTCAACCTGACCATCATCGCGCTCGGCATCGTCGCGCTCCTTGGAACCGTCTTCGCCGAGCAGGTCGTCCGAACGCAGACCTTCCGAATCTCGGCCGATGAGGCCCGGCTTGCCACGGACTTCTTCCGCTTCTTCGCCATCCAGGTCGTGTTCTACGGAGCCGGAGCGGTCATCTCCGGGCTGCTCAACGCGCAGCGCAAGTTCCTCTGGCCGGCCCTCGGACCAGTCTTCAACAACGTCGTCGTCATCATCACGTTGCTCGCTCTCTACGTCCCGGCCTACGGCCATGACCCCGATTTCGCATTCGTGATCCTGGCGGTAGGCACATCGCTCGGCGTGCTCGTGATGTTCGCGGTGCAGCTTCCGAGCCTGGTACGCTCGGGCGTCCGCTACCGCCCGACCATCGACCTGAAGCATCCCGGCATGCGCGCCATGGGCAAGATGGCGCTTCCCGCACTAGGTTACGTAACCACCAACGTGGTCGCAGTCTCGTTTCGCAACGCCTATGCGCTAGAAAGTGCGCCCGAAGGGCCCGCCACACTCCTCTACGCATGGATGTTCTACCAGCTCCCATACGGCATCTTCGCTGTCGCCCTGGCGACCGCTATCTTTACCGAGCTCTCCGAGGCATCGGGCCGCAAGGACTGGTCGGCGTTCAAGGCACAGTTCGCGAAAGGGTTCCGTGCGACCGCTCTGTTGATCGTACCGATGGCGGCGATGCTCATCGCACTCAGCCGCCCGCTCATCACCCTCTACCGCGCGGGCCGTTTCACCGCCGAAGACGTCCCCGCGGTCGCCGAGATCTTAGTGTGGTGGGCGGCGGGTCTCTTCTTCTTCGCGAGCTTCATGTACATACTCAAGACCTTCTACTCGATGCAGGACACGCTCACGCCGATGTACGCGAACCTCGGCCTCACCGGTATCCAGATCGGCCTGTATGCGACCCTCACAAGCGGTGTCGCCGGGTGGGCGGGGATCGGACTCAAAGGGATACCGATCGCCGACGGCATCTTCTACGCGCTCAGCATGACCACCCTCGCACTGATCTTGCGCAGGCGCATCGGTGGCTACGACATCCGGGGGATCATGTCGCTGGTGATACGGGTCGTGCTCGCCGCAATCCTCGGCGGCGCAGCAGCCTGGGCCATCGCTTCAGCGATGCAGACCGCTGGCGTTGAGGGCGGAGCTCTATCACAAGT
>CAYGFZ010000019.1:8661-9745 GCA_964349355.1 uncultured Coriobacteriaceae bacterium
GACGACACCGCAGTGCGTGCACAGCAGGCCGGGGCCCGGGTCGTGCGCCTGTCTGTCAACACGGGCAAGGGTGGAGCGCTCGACGCCGGACTCGCAGCCCTCGGCGATGAGCTTCCCGATGTCGTCGTGCTGCTCGACGGCGACCTCGGCGACAGCGCACTCCAAGGCGGCCTGCTGCTCGGCCCCGTGCTTGCCGACCAGATCGACATGAGCATCGCACGCTTCCCGCGCCCTGCGGGTAAGGCAGGCTTCGGCCTGGTGATGGGGCTGGCCCGCTGGGGCATCCGGCGACTCGGCGGTCCGTTCGACGCTCGGGCTCCGCTCTCTGGCCAGCGTGCCCTCAACCGGCACGCGATCGCGGCATGCACCCCGTTCGCAGGCGGTTACGGGGTCGAAGTCGCGCTCACCATACGCGCGCTACGGGCCGGCCTGCGACTCGCCGAGGTGGAGACCACCATGAAACATGCGGCGACCGGGCGAGATCTCACCGGCTTCCTGCACCGTGGCCGTCAGTTCGCGCACGTGGCCCGCACCCTGCTCGCTCTCGCCTTGGACCGCACGCGCTGACGTACTCTGTGGAGTCCGACCGTCACTGGAGCGATGGCCAGGGGGCTATCGCGCCGTCCTCGTACCCGAAGTGGCCCGACGCACGTCCGGAGAGAACGTAGACGAGTGAGTACGTTCCCTCGGGCGTCCCTATGTGATCGACCCCCGACAACCCCTCCTCGACTGCTGCGGCTGCGACCCCTGTCGACTGTGAGGTGGCCTCGACGCCCAGCGCAGGAATCCCTGCATCCGCAAGGACCGCCGCGAGGGAGAGTGCGCCGGACTCCGGTCCCTCACCCAGCGCAGCGAGAGTCACGATGCCGCCGATCGGACGTGCCGGGTCGGCATCGCCATCAATCCGCAAGACCCCTGCGTCGTCGAGGCGGGCGGTCAGCGAACGCTCCGCCACCGGAGAAGCCCACTCTGCGCCGAGGACCGCGACGACCGCGTCGTAGAACTCGCCGGAATCGATCGGCGGATCCACAGTGTCGGTGACCACGGCGGAAATAGCGGGGTCGTCCAGGCCGAACCGCTCGGC
>CAYGFZ010000019.1:9845-14711 GCA_964349355.1 uncultured Coriobacteriaceae bacterium
ACGATCGTTTCCTTCTGCCGATCGAGCGTCCCCCGCTCAACGACGATCGTGCCGAGCAACAGCCCGATCGACAGCGATAGGAACACCGCCACGAGCGATGCTATGTGGTACCTCAGGTTATACATCCATGCTCCCTATCGGGGTAGACTGCGCTGCCAGGCACCCGTCACACGCCGATCCAGGCACGCAGCCGGAGCAGCACGAGCCCGATCATCGAGCGGGCCATCGGCGAGATCGTGATGATCACCGACACCACGACGAGCGCCGCGCCGGCGAGTAATATCAGGTCCGAGGGACCCACCGACGTACGATACAGCTTGTTGACACCCTTCGCATCGACAAGTTTCGGCCCCACCTTCAAGCGGACGAGGAAGGTCGATGCCATACCCTTGCGCCCCTTGTCGAGGTACTCGACGAGATTCGCGTGCGTGCCGACCGCCACGATGAGATCGGCGCCCGCCTCATACGCGAGCAGAAGTGCAAGGTCTTCGCTGGTCGCGCCGATGGCCCACGGGATGCCGGTCACGTCGAGCGCGTCGAGACGCTCCATCGCGGGACACCTGCCGTCGGCGTACGCGTGTGCGATCAGTACCGCGCCCGCTTTGAGGGCCTCATCGCTCACCGAGTCCATGTCCCCGACGATGATATCGGGAGTGAATCCGGCTTCACGGATGGCGTCAGCCCCACCGTCGACCCCGATAAGCACAGGGCGCATCTCCCGGATGTAGGGCTTGAGGGCGGCAAGGTCTTCTTTGTAGTCGTAGCCGCGAACCACCACCAGCACGTGCCTGCCCGCGATCGGTACCGGGATCTCGGGGATACCGATCCCGCGCGCCAGAAGGTCCCGTTCCTTATCCAGGAACTCGAGCGTGTTGCGTGCGAACCGATCCAGTTGGTCCCCCAGCCCCTCCGCCGCGGCCTCCATCGCCGCCTCGATGGAGACGACGGACAATATGGTGCCCCGGGCCACGATCTCGCCTTCGAGCAGCAACTCCTCCCCCGCCACCTCGACTACAGCGCCCTCGGCCACCCGCTCGAACACCTCGGGGCCCACCCCGTCGAGAATCTGCACGCCGCCGCGCGCAAGCAGCAGCGGTCCGACGTTGGGGTAGGTGCCCGAGATCGACCGCGACGCGTTCACGACCACTTCCACGCCCGTCTCGAGCAACCCCTCGGCGCTCACACGGTCCATATCCACGTGATCGATGATGGCGATGTCGGTTCTGCCTAACCTCTTGACGAGATCCTTCGTGCGCCGGTCGAGCCGCGCCACTCCCTCGAATCTCATCAGCTCTTCCTCTCGCGCAACGCAGCGACCTGATCGAGCAGCTCCTCGGCATGCGCAAGACTCGTCTCGCTCTCGCTCCCTGCAAGCATCCGGGCGATCTCGGCGACTCTCGCATCCCCGGTCACCGGCTCCACCACGGTGACGGTGCGCTCGGCCTCCGTGCGCTTGCGTACCACGAGATGATGATCGGCGAACACCGCGACCTGCGGCAGATGAGTTATCACGAGCACCTGGTGATCTGGAGCGAGGCTCGCAAGACGGGCACCGACGCTCAGTCCTGTCGCGCCGCCGATCCCTGCATCGACCTCGTCGAAGACGAGTACGGGCACCTCGTCCGCCTGGCCAAGCACTCCCTTGATTGCCAGCATCACCCGAGATATCTCACCTCCCGAAGCGATCCTCGCGAGCGCGCGTGTCGGCTCGCCGAGAGCGGGCGCGAAACGGAACTCGATGCGCTCAGACCCGTCGGGTCCCCACGAATCGAACGCCAACTCCTCGAACGCGACCTCGAAGCGGGCACCGGCGAGATGCAACCCCTCGACCGCCTCGGTCAGCGCCGTCACGAAGCCATCCGCCGCCTCCCGGCGGACTTGGGCGAGGCGGGCTGCTGCCTCCTCCAGAGCGGCGCGGGCATGCCCGGCGCGCTCCTGCGCCGCCTGCACTGCCGCATCCCCGGTCTCGACCGACTCCAGAGCGACGCGAGCGTCATCGCGCGTACTCAGAACCGCATCGAGCGAAGGGCCGTACTTCTTCTTGAGGCCCGAAAGCTCGGCAAGTCGCGACTGCCGCTCCTCCAGGACCGCCGGGTCGTGCTCGACACCCTCGGCGTAGTGGCGGGCTTCGGAGGCGATGTCCTGTCCCTCAGCCACAAGAGCACGCACCCGCGTGGCCAGTGCATCGAGCCTGGGGTCGAGGTCTGCGACGCGTTGCAGCGCCTCGAGAGCGCCTGCCGCGGCGTCGACGGCCGCCCCCTCTCCCGCAAGCCCCGACCTCACGAAGTGAGCTGCCTCGGCAAGTTGCTCGGCATTGATGAGAGCGGGCAATCCGCGCTCGATCTCCTCGTCCTCACCTGGCTGCGGATCGACGCGCTCGATCTCGCCGAGGACGAAACGCAGGTAGTCCGCCCTCTGTTCGGCATCCCCGAGTAGGCTCTCGAGCCTCGCAAGTTCGGCTTTCGCACCGCCCCACGACTCTCGGGCCGCGCGGTAGGCCGCTATCGCCGCCTCTGTCGTATCGCCGCCGAACCTGTCGAGATAGCCGACGTGGCGAGCGGGTGTGAGCAGTGCCTGATGCTCGTGCTGTCCGTGGAGATCGACAAGGGGGCCGAGTCTGGCTGCAAGGGTCCCCACCGTCGCGATCGAGCCGTCAAGCGCGCACTTCGAGCGGCCGTCCGCCGATAGGCGGCGCTTCGCGACGACATCGGACCCGTCGACGGAAAACCGCCCTTCGACGACCGCTTCGGACGAGCCCGAGCGCACCATCGAAGAGTCGGCACGCTCGCCGACAAGCAGTTTCAGTGCCCCGACCAGCGCCGTCTTGCCCGCTCCGGTCTCACCCGTGAGCACAGTGACTCCCGGAGCGAACTCGATCCACGCCTCCTCGATCAGTGCGAAGTGCTGTACGTGCAGTTCTTCGAGCACCACTACCCCCGCAAGAACTCAGAGCCGACGGCCTCATAGAACTCGCGGCCGTCGAGCTTCACGAGTAAGACATCGTGCTCACCACGGACGATCGACACAGAGTCGATGTCGCGGCGACAGGGCATCACGGAGCCGTCAACAGAGACGCAGGCATCACGTCTCGCAGCGTCGGGGAGATGGATGTCGACGGTATCCGCCGGCCCGATGATCAGGGGTCGGGACGTCAGCGTGTGGGGGGCGGCAGGCGTGATCACGGCACATGATACATCGGGTGACACGATGGGCCCGCCCGCGGACAGCGAGTAGGCGGTCGAACCGGTCGCCGTGGCGGTGACGAGGCCGTCGCAGCGCAACCGCGACACGAGGGTGCCGTTGATGAAGAGCTCCGCTTCGATGACGCGCATTGCCGCGCTCCGCCCGACGTAGACCTCGTTGAGCGCACGATAGGTACCGACCGCGCGGGCCGCCATGGTGACGGTCGCGGTCAGGGTCGACCGCCGCTCGATCCGTCCCTCTCCCGCCAGCGCCGCCTCCACCGACTCCCGCATCTTCGCGGCGTAGGCTCCGGTCAGAAACCCCAGCTTGCCGAAGTTGACTCCGAGTATCGGCACCTCGACGGGGGGGAGTTGGTGGACGGCCTTCAGGATCGTCCCATCGCCCCCGAGCGCGATGACGAGCACGGGCGTACCGATCTCTGTCGGGAATACGGCACACTCGGCGAGATCGCATGCCTCGGCATCGTCTGCCGCCAACACCGGCTCGAAACCGGCGGTAGAAAGCCATGCGACGAGATCGCCTGCGGCCTGTACCGCGGCCGGGTTGGCGGTATTGGGAACCAGCAGCACGCGCACGATCTCACTCCCCTAGTTCGTTGTGTGCCGCAGCTACCACCGCGGCTGCATCGGTCTCCACGGACAGATCCGTGCGATCCGCCCATACCCAGAACTCGATGTTACCTTCGGGACCCTTCAGTGGCGACCATGAAAGTCCACGAACCGCCAACCCGTGTCCGATGACAGTGTCCCTCGTCCGCTCGAGGACCTCGACGTGGATATCCGCACCACGTACCACACCCCTTTTTCCCACACGGCCCTTACCAGCCTCAAACTGAGGTTTAACCAGCGCCATGAGCTGCCCCGAAGCGCCCAGGAGCGGTACGACATGAGGCAAGACGACCCCGAGCCCGATGAAGGAGACGTCGACCACCGCAAGGTCGAACGGTGCACCGATCTCACCGGGATCGGCGACCCGGATGTTGGTGCGCTCGAACACTCGAACCCTGCTGTCCTGGCGCAGGCTCCACGCAAGCTGCCCGTAGCCGACATCGACCGCAGAGACAGATGCCGCTCCGCGCTGTAGCAGACAGTCAGTGAACCCGCCGGTCGACGCTCCGACATCGACCGCACTCATCCCCGCGACGTCGAGTCCGAAGGTATCCAGCGCGCCCGCGAGCTTCGAGCCGCCGCGGGACACGAAACGCGGACGTTGCGCCACCTCGAAAACGGTACCCTGCTCGACGGACTCACCTGCCTTACGCACCGGGCGGTCGCCGATTCGGACCTCGCCGGCCATTATCGCCGCTCGTGCCTGTTCTCGCGAGGGAAAAAGCCCCTGCTCAGCGAGTTCGACGTCGGCTCGTCGTCTGGTCATTGGTGACGTCCTTTGGATGCGGTCGGGCCGAGGACAGATCGGTGAATCTGCCGAGAACCGCACCATGGACGCCCTCGGCGGTCAGCCCGACCTCGGCGAGCAGCAGATCCATCGCGCCATGCGTGACGAAGCAGTCCGGTATCGATAGTCGCAGCACTGGCATGACGAGTCCAAGATCCGAGAGTGCTTCGAGGACACCCGCGCCGACACCGCCTACACCGGTGTTCTCCTCGATCGTGACGACAAGATCGTGCGCCGAACCCGCCCACGAGATCATCTCGAGGTCCA
>CAYGFZ010000019.1:14811-33835 GCA_964349355.1 uncultured Coriobacteriaceae bacterium
ATCGTGACGACAAGATCGTGCGCCGAACCCGCCCACGAGATCATCTCGAGGTCCATCGGCTTGATCCAGCGCATGTTCACCACACTGGCCGAGACCCCGTCTGCGGCGAGCAGGTCTGCGGCCGCCTCGGCCACACCCACCATGCGACCGGCAGCGAGCAAGGCGACATCGCCTCCCTCCCGGCGGATCTGAGCACGGCCGGCCTCGAGCACGGCAGGCTCGCTCGGCAACTCCACCCCTACGCCGCGCCCCCGCGGGTAGCGGATAGCGACCGGTCCGTCGGCTGCGAGCGCCGTATGCAGCATCTCAGTAAGCTCGGCCTCGTCGGCGGGAGCGAGCACCATCAGGTTCGGGACGCTGCGCAGGTATGTCAGGTCGAACACCCCGTGATGGGTCGGGCCGTCCTCGCCCACAAGTCCGGCACGATCGAGGCAGAAGACCACGTGCAGGTTCTGCAGTGCAACATCCATGATGAGCTGGTCATATGCGCGCTGCATGAACGTCGAGTAGATGGCGACCACGGGCACGCGTCCTCCCGCAGCAAGTCCTGCGGCAAGTCCTACGGCATGCTGTTCGGCGATCCCGACATCGAAGAAGCGGTCTGGATAGGCGGCTGCGAAAGCATCGAGACCGGTACCCGCAGGCATCGCGGCGGTGATCGCACAGATGCGGTCGTCGAGCGCCGCCTCGGCCAGAAGCGAGCGGCTGAACGCCTCGGTATAGGAAAGCGGCCCGGCGGACGAGCCGTTGACCTCGCCGGTCTCGATCTCAAACGGACTGATCCCGTGGAAGGTATCGGGCTTGTCCTCGGCGTGGGAGTAGCCCGTCCCCTTGCGGGTGACCACGTGGATGATGACCGGTCCGCTGACATGCTGCGCACGCTTGACCGCTGATTCGACCGCGCGGATGTCGTGTCCGTCGAGCGGCCCTACGTACTTGTGACCGAGCTCCTCGAAGAGCATGCCGGGAACGAGCAGCTGCTTGACGGACTCCTTGGCAGCCTCGCCCGCAGCCACCATCACGGCCCCGAGCTTCGTGCGGGCCAGCGCACTCTCGACGTCATCGCGCAGGCGGTTGTAGCGCGGATCGAGCCTCACGCGAGCGAGGTAGCCGGCAAGTGCGCCGACGTTCTCGGCGATCGACATCTCGTTGTCGTTGAGGATGATGATCATTCGCGTGCCGAGGTGTCCGATGTGGTTGAGCGCCTCGAACCCCATGCCCCCCGTCATCGAACCGTCGCCGATGAGTGCGCACACGGTATGGTCCTCGCCCGCCGCGTCCCGCGCGGCAGCAAGGCCGAGGGCGACCGACAGAGAGTTCGAAGCGTGTCCGGTGTCGAAGACGTCGTACGGGCTCTCGGTGCGCTTGGGAAACCCGCATACCCCGCCGTACTGCCGCAGCGTATGGAATCCCTCGCGCCGTCCCGTCAGGAGCTTGTGAACGTAGGACTGGTGGCCGACATCCCACACGATCTTGTCGGCGGGGCAGTGAAGCGCAAGATGTAGCCCGAGGGTCAACTCGACGACCCCGAGATTCGGAGCCAGATGACCGCCGGTCAGCGCGACGGTGGCGACCAGGGTCTCGCGGATCTCGGCAGCGAGTCTCTCCAACGCTGCATCGTCGAGCCGGTGCAGGTCCGCCGGTGAGGCGATGGAGTCTAGGATGCGATCATCGCTCAAGAAGTGGTCATCTCCAACACTCGGTCGCCTGTCGTCCACATGACGCACCTTCCAGGATAGCCGTGTCCCGACACCCCCACAAAGGGACGTACTCCCACGGTCACCGGTACGTTACGCTTCCGGCACGCTCCCGTCGTCCGTAGGTACGTCTTCGGCCTGGGGGTCCCCGCCCTCGGCCTCCTGCTCCTCGATCACGGTGCGCCACTCGGTGTGATCGGACAGCTCGGTACAGACGTTGGCCAATCGTACGCCCTCCTCGAGAAGATCGAGGCTCTGCTCCAGTGAGATATCCTTCTTGCGCACCTGAGAGACGATCTCCTCCAGTCGCGCACGCGCCTGTGCGAAGTTGTACTGCCCGTCAGCCATCCGGCCCGCCGTCCTCCAGATCGAAATCCTCGTCACACTCGCCACCGGTCTCGGCGATCCTGCCGAGGACTCCGTTCACGAACCTGGACGAATCCTCGCCACCATACGTCTTGGCCATCTCGACCGCCTCGTTGATCGACACCGAGACTGGAATAGCGTCGAGGTGCACTATCTCATAGGTCGCGAGTCGCAAGATGTTGCGATCCACGACCGGCATGCGCAGGACCGTCCAGTGCTTCGACGTCGATCCGATCACCTCGTCGACAGCCCCCATATTGGCTTCTACGCCCAGCACAAGAGACCTGCAGAACTCAGACAGCTCGCCGTCCTGAACGCTGTAAGAACCGGACTGGAGTATGGAGGTCACGCTCTCGCCGGTGATGTCACTTTGGTAGAGGATCTGCAGCGCCTGCAGTCGTGCCCGTGTACGCTCCTGCATCCTCTCCCCGGGAAAAGCCCCGTCATCGCTCATGCTCACGCGGGGAACTCGATTCCATCGATGAAGACGTCGACCGCGCCCACCGTGGCGCCCACTTGGCTCTCGATCGCGTCAGCAACGGAAGCCTGGACCCTGAGTGCGACCTCTTGCAGAGGGACTCCGTAGACTGCGGTGATGTGCAGCTTCACATCGACGGCGCCATCATCGTCTATACGAAAATCGACCGCTTTACCGGAGGCCCGGTTGACGATGCCGCCGAACCCTTGACCCGAAGACGAGAATGCGACACCTTCGATGCCCTCGATCGCGAGCGTTACGATGGTGTCGAGGACGCCCGGAGCCACACCGAGACCTGCGACGCGAATCTCTTCGGACATCTCTACACTCCACCTCCGTCGGATGCGGGAGCCGAACCCATGTGCCGTTCCACAAAGTCAGTATATATGTCCCCCGACGCAAACGCCTCGGTCTCGACGACCGCCTGGTGGAACGAGACGGTGGTCGGGATCCCGACGACGATGAACTCGTCGAGCGCACGACGCGCGCAGGCGACCGCATCGGCACGCGTCTCTCCCCAGACGATCAACTTGGCGATCAGCGAGTCGTAGTACGGCGGGACGTGGTAGCCCGAGTACAGATGACTGTCGACCCGAACACCGAAGCCTCCCGGAGGATTGAACACCTTCACTTCGCCGGGGTTCGGGCGGAAGTCGTGAGCGGGATCCTCGGCATTGATGCGGAACTCGATCGCATGGCCACGCAGCTTCACGAGATCCTGGGTGGCGTGTTTCATCGGCTCGCCGGAGGCGATCCGGATCTGTTCCTTGATGATGTCGACCCCGGTGATCTGCTCGGTCACCGGATGCTCGACCTGGACACGTGTGTTCATCTCCATGAAGAAGAAGGAACCGTCGGTATCGAGCAGGAACTCGACCGTGCCTGCATTGACATAGTCGACCGCGCGCACCGCAAGAAGCGCCGCCTCCCCCATCGCCTGGCGAAGTTCCGGCGTGAGAGCGGGGCTCGGCGCCTCCTCGACCAGCTTCTGGTGACGCCGCTGGATCGAGCAGTCGCGCTCGAACAGGTGGATCGCATTGCCGTGGGTATCTGCGAGTACCTGGATCTCGATGTGGCGCGGACGGAGCAGGTAGCGCTCGATGTAGACCGCGTCATCGCCGAAGGCAGCAGCAGCCTCGTTGCGGGCAGCAGCATACTGTACGGCGAGCACCGAAGCGTCGGCGGCGACACGCATGCCCTTGCCGCCCCCGCCCGCGGAGGCCTTGATGAGCACCGGGAAACCGGTCTCCTCGGCGAACGCCATCGCCTCCTCGGCGGTGTCAACGACGCCCTTCGAGCCCGGCACGCACGGCACGCCGGCCTCCATCATCGTCTCGCGGGCGACCGCCTTGTCGCCCATCCGCTCGATGGCTTCGGGCGACGGACCGATGAAGGTGAGTCCGGAGTCGGCCACCGCACGTGCGAAGCGGGCGTTCTCGGCGAGGAAACCGTAGCCCGGATGGATCGCCTCGGCACCGCTCGTGAGCGCGGCGGAGATGATGTTGGGCATGCTCAGGTAGCTCTGCGCGCTCGGCGCCGGGCCGATACACACGGCTTCGTCGGCCATTCGCGCATGCAGGGAATCGCGGTCCGCCTCGGAGTAGACGGCGACCGTGAGCACGCCCATCTCCTTACAGGCGCGGATTATGCGCAGGGCGATCTCGCCCCTGTTGGCGATGAGGACCTTGGAAAACATCGCTTACCCGAGAGGCTCGTAGTAGAAGAGCACGGTGCCATACTCGACCGCATCGGCATCGCCCACCGCGATCTCGCGGATGACTCCGGGCTCCTCGGCGGTGATCTCGTTCATGAGCTTCATCGCCTCGAGGATACAGAGTGCCTGGCCCTCCTCGACCGAGTCGCCGACGTTGACGAAGTCGGCGGTGCCGGGAGACGGTGCGCGGTAGAAGGTACCAACCATCGGTGCGACGATAGTCTTCCACGCGGCGGGCCGCTCGCCGGCGTCGCGAACCGCAACGTCGGCGGGGGCACTCTCGCCCGATGCGGGAGCCGCGACAGGAGCGGGGGCAACGGTCTCGGGCACCGCGGCAGGCGCGCCCTTGCGGACAACGACCTTCCCTCCGGCCTCCTCGACGATAACCTCGCTCACATCGCTCATCTCAACGATCTTGATGAGCTCACGTATCTGATTGACATCCACAGACTCTTCCTCCCTGACGGTATCGATCTCCTCGCTCATCATGAAGACGGCGCTCTCCGCGCCCTCCTGATGGAGCGTGAGGTAGTTGCGGGCCTCGTTGGGGAAGAGGGCGTACATCAGCACGTCCTCTTCGCTGTGCGCAAGATCGCCGATCTCAGCGGCGGCCTCGTCGTAGGTGGTCGTCACGAGCGAACCCGGGCGCATGTCCGGGCCGAGAAGCTCGTCCTTGCCGAGAACCTTCGCGACGATCTCGGCGTCCATGGAGCCCGGCGCCTTGCCGTAGTACCCCCTGATGTAGTCCTTCATCTCCTGAGGAACGACCGCCCAGCGCTTGCCGGTCAGCACGTTGATGACCGCCTGCGTGCCGACGATCTGGGAGAGCGGCGTCACCAACGGCGGGAAGCCAACCTCGGCGCGCACCTTCGGGATCTCTTTGAGCACGTCGGCCAACCGGTCGCCCGCCTTCTGCAGTTCCAGCTGGCTGATCAGGTTCGAGAGCATGCCGCCGGGGACCTGGTGAGAGAAGACCTGCATATGCATGAGGGAGGTCACGCCACGCTTGAGCTTCTTGCGCTTCCGGACCCCCTCCCAGTACTCGGCGATCTCGAAGAGGAGGTCGAGGTCGAGCCCGGTGTCGTACGGGCTCTCCTTGAGCGCCGCGACGATCATCTCGACAGCCGGCTGGCTATTGCCGAACGCGAGTGCGACCACGGCGGTGTCGATGATGTCGGCGCCCGCCTCGGTAGCCTTGAGATAGTTCATCGGAGCCATGCCGCCGATGTAGTGGCAGTGGAGATGCACTGGCAGCCCGACTTCGTCTTTGAGCGCACGCACCATCTTCTCGGTCCTAAACGGGGTAAGCATCCCCGCCATGTCCTTGATGCCGATGGTGTCGGCTCCGATCTCCTTGAGTTCGACCGCATACTCGATGTAAGCGTCGAGCGTGTGCACGGGGCTCACGGTGTAGCTGATAGCACCCTCGAAGTGGCCACCGCACTCCTTGACCGCTGCAGCAGCGACCTCAACGTTGCGGATGTCGTTGAGTGCGTCGAAGATGCGGAAGACATCGATCCCGTTGCGCTTGCTCGCATGGCAGAAGCGCGCGACGATCTCGTCAGAGTAGTGACGGTATCCCACGAGGTTCTGACCGCGCAGGAGCATCTGCAGCGGCGTCTTGGGACAGTAGCGCTTGATGAGGCGCAGCCGCTCCCAGGGGTTCTCGTCGAGGAAGCGCAGGCACGCGTCGAACGTCGCCCCGCCCCAGACCTCGAGGGACCAGTAGCCGACCGCATCCATCTTCGGAAGGATGGGGAGCATGTCGGCCGTCTGCATACGCGTAGCCCAGAGCGATTGGTGAGCGTCGCGCAGTGTCGTGTCGGTTATGTGGACAGGTCGCATACCGTCGTCCCCTCTGTACGTGGGAGGCGGGCGGTTCGGCCGCGGCCGTGACCGGCACCTTTGAGAAAATCGGTCAGAACAGTATATCCGAGGGCCACGCAGAGGTCACACGCGAGTGATGTAACGCCCGTCTCTCGTGTCGACCTTCAGCTTGTCGCCGATCTCGACGAACATCGGTACCTGTACGACAGCACCGGTCTCCAGTGTGGCAGGCTTGGTGCTTCCCTGGACGGTGTCGCCCTTGAAACCGGGCTCTGTCTCGGTGACCTCGAGCTCTGCGAACATCGGCGGCTCGACGCCCATCATGTCATTACCAGCATACGCGATCTGGACCTCGTCGTTCTCTTTGAGCCACCTCGCTGACTCGCCGACGAATTCGGCCGAAAGCTCGAACTGCTCGTAGGAGCCGGTGTCCATGAAGTGGAATGAGACGCCGTCGTTGTAGAGGTACTGCATCCGCTTGGTCTCGATACGGACGTCCTCGAACTTCTCACCAGCGCGAAACGTGTTCTCCACGATGCGGCCGGACTTGAGCTCTTTGAGTTTCGTGCGCACGAACGCGCCACCCTTGCCGGGCTTGACGTGCTGGAACTCGACGATGATCCACATCTTGCCGTCGTGCAGAATACACATGCCGTTCTTGAAGTTGCTCGTCGATATCGCCATACGTACCCTTCCGTAAACCGGGTCAGATGATCTCTATGAGTTCGGTCGGAGCGGCGGAGAGCACGCGGCACCCACCGTCCTGGACGACTACTAAGTCCTCAATCCTAACACCGAAACTCCCCTTGAGATAGACGCCGGGCTCGATGGTGATGACCGAACCCGAGAGCACCGATCGTCGTCCGCGGGGCGACACGGTCGGCAACTCGTGGACGTCGATACCTACGCCGTGGCCGAGTCCATGACCGAAGAACTCCGCCAGTCCGCGCTCGCTCAGCACGTAGCGCGCCGCCTGGTCGATCTCGACCCCGGGGACGCCGCCGCGCGCAGCCTTCCTGCCAGCGAGGTTCGCCGCCAGCACCGCATCGTAGACCCGTCGGAACTCTTCGGTTGCCGGCCCACCCACCACGACGGTGCGAGTCATGTCGGAGCAGTAGCCGCCGACACGCGCGCCGAAGTCGAGGATGACCGGGTCACCGGGCTGGATCGCACGAGAACCGACAACGGTGTGCGGCCTCGACCCGTTCGGTCCGCTCGCCACGATGCTCGGGAACGCAACCCCCTCCGAACCGTTGCGCCGCATGAAGACCTCGAGCTCGAGTGCGATCTCGGTCTCGGTCTTGCCAGGCGCGATCATGCCGAGAATGTGGTCGAACGCGCGATCGGTGAGAGCGGCAGCACGTGAGATGCGTTCGACCTCGGCCGCCTCCTTGACCTCGCGCAACTCCTCGACCCAGTCGTCGACGGCTTCGCCCTTCCCGGAGAAGCGCTCCGAGATGAACCGGAAGCGCCCGAACGGGACCGACGACTCGATCGCGAGTGTCTCGATGCCGTTATCCTGCAGGTCGTTACAGATCTCGACGTAGATCGAACTGGACGGGGCCTGGATCGACCACGGGGTAGACGCCGCTGCCTGAGTGGCCGCCTCCGCGTACCGCGAGTCTGTGAAGATGCGCGCTGTCTCGGGGGTGATGAGGCAGGCGACGTTCGCGTTGTCGTCGAACACGTTCTCCAGGCCCGTGACATAGCGCACGTTGAACACGTTCGAGAGCAGGATAGCACCCTGTCCCTCCTCGGCAAGGCGACGGCGCAGCGCCGAGAGGCGAACGTCGGCGTTCATCGCCAACCACCGACCGCGAGCTGGTGGGCAACTTCCAAGCCGAGGATGTAGGAGTCCGCGCCGAAGCCCGATATCTGACCGACGCACGCAGGGGCGATCACGCTGGTAGCACGGAACTCCTCACGAGCGGCGATGTTGCTGAGATGGATCTCTATCACAGGCACGTCGACCGATGCGACCGCGTCGCGCAGGGCGTAAGAGTAGTGAGTGAAGGCTCCCGGGTTGAACACGATCGCGCCGTAGGAGTCACGGGCGGCCTGTATCGCGTCGATCAGCTCGCCCTCGTGGTTCGACTGAACGAACCCGACACCCGCGCCAAGCTCAGTCGCCCGCTCCCGCACTCGAGCAGCGATGTCGTCGAGCGTGAGCGAGCCGTAGACCTCGGGCTCACGGCTGCCGAGCAGGTTCAGATTGGGTCCGTTGAGCACCAGAATCGACATCACTGCGGTTCATCCCCTCCCGGTCACAGGTCCGAGCCATGCATCGAGCTCTTCGGCGATCACCTCGTCAGCAACGGGCATCGCGAGGTAGACCCCGGGCTCGGGCACAAGCGCGAAGCGCACGACGCCACCTCGCGCCTTCTTGTCAGAGTGCATCGCACGCAGCAACGCGCCTGAATCTTGAGGATACACGGCGCGAGCGATGTCGAGCGAATCGAGGAGCGCGTCCTGCCGCATCGCGGTCTGCGATGGAGCGTCGAGCACGCGAGCGGCGATGCGAGCGGCAAACCGCATCCCCTCGGCGACCGCGATCCCGTGGGGCACGACCCCGTATCCGCTAACGCGTTCGATAGCGTGGCCGAGGGTGTGGCCGTAGTTGAGACTCTCGCGCAGGCCTGTCTCGTGCTCATCGGCGACGACCACGTCAGCCTTGTGACCGATCGCGGCGAAAACTGCCTCGTGTACGGCTTCTGCCTCGCGAGTCACGAGAGCCGAGGCGTGCTCCTCCATCCATGCCAGCAGCCCCGGTCCGGAAAGCATCGCCACCTTCGCGACCTCGGCGAGCCCGCTTCGCCACTCGATGTCGGGAAGCGTTGCGAGTGTGGCCGTGTCGGCGAGGACGACCTTCGGTTGTTTGAACGCACCCGCGAGGTTCTTACCCGCAACGAGGTCCACCCCGGTCTTTCCTCCCACCGAGGAGTCGACCTGGGCGAGCAGTGTGGTCGGAACCTGCACGAAATCGATGCCGCGCAGATACGTAGCCGCGCAAAAGCCCGCGAGATCGCCGATCACCCCGCCGCCAAGAGCGACGAGGACATCGGTGCGGTCGATCCGGGCGGCTGCGAGCTTCTCGAGCACCTCGCCGGCGACCGTCCACGACTTGCTCTGCTCGCCGGCGGGTACCGCGATCTCCACTACGTCGAAGCCGGCCTCGGCGAGCGAATCCCGCACCGCCTGTCCAAAGAGCGCGCTGACGTGATCGTCGGTGACGAGGGCGACCCTGGACGCTGGCGTCACGGTGCGGACCGCATCCCCCACGCGGGCACGCAGGCCCTCTCCGACCAGCACCTCGTACCCCGCACCGGGCACGAACACGGGTATCCGCGTGGTCTCAGTCACCTGACGAGCCTCCTACCTGGACAGACTCATCGGCTGCGAGAAGCGCGAAGACCTCTTCTGCGACTCTATCGGCCGCCAGTCCGGCGGTATCGATGACTACGTCTGCCGTCGAACGATAGAGCGTCTCGCGGGCGGAAAGGAGCGTCGACGCCATCGCGGCCGCATCCCCCCTCTCGAGGAGGGGACGGCTACCGGTGTCCCCGATGCGGGCAAGCGCCTCGGCGGCGTCCACCTTCAGGTAGACGACCCTGCCGAGGGTCCTCAGTAGACGGCGGTTCTCGTCGTCGAGCACCACGCCGCCCCCGCACGCCACGACCGCGGGCGGTGCGCCGTCGAGGGCGCGCAGTGCAGCACTCTCCAGTTCGCGGAAGAGCGACTCTCCGCGCGTCGCGAAGATCTCACTCACACTGGCTCCACCTGCTGCACGCTCGATCTCAGTGTCGAGGTCGATGAACGGCAGCCCCAGGCGTGAGGCGAGGAGCCTGCCGACAGTCGACTTGCCAGCCCCCATGAAGCCGATGAGCAGCACATGGCTCACGGCGCGATCCTCGCTTCGTAGGCAGCGACCCCTGCAAGGATGTCGTCGAGGCAATCGCCGCCGAACTTCTCGATGTAGGCGTTCGCGAGCACGAACGCGAGCTCGGCCTCGGCGACCACTGCCGCGGCCGGCACGGCACACACGTCGGAGCGTTCCTTCGATGCGTCGATCTCCTCATGCGTGTCGATGTCGATGCTGGCTAGCGGACGCATCAATGTCGGGATCGGCTTCATCGCCGCCCGCACGACCACCGGCTCACCCGTCGTCATGCCGCCCTCAAGCCCACCGGCATGGTTGGTCTTACGGTAGTACCCCCTCGGCCCGCCCCACGCGATCTCATCGTGGACCTGCGATCCTTTGCGCGCGGCACCTTCAAAAGCATCACCGATCTCGACACCCTTGATCGCAGGGATCGAAAGTATCGCCGAGGCGATCCGTGCATCGAGCCTCCCCCCGGCCTCCGCGTACGTACCGAGTCCGGGAACCATCCCTCTCGCAGTCACGAAGAACGTCCCGCCGAGGCTCTCACCGTCCGCACGAGCGGCATCGATCGCGCGCTTCATGCTCTTGCTCGCTTCCGGGTCGGGGCAGCGGAGCTCGCTCGCCTCCACGATCTCAGGATCGATCGCCGAGGGATCGATGAGAGGCTCGATGGCGATGTCGCCGATCGACGCCACGAACGACCCGATCGAGACGCCGAGGGCGCCTAGGAAAGCCTTGGCAACGCCGCCCGCAGCAACGCGCGCAGCCGTCTCGCGCGCACTTGCGCGCTCGAGGATATCGCGGCAATCTTCCGAGCCCGTCTTCTGGATGCCGGCAAGGTCTGCGTGACCGGGGCGGGGGGCAGTCACGCGAGCTGCGGAAGCGCGATCGCCGGCGACTGCCATGACATCGGTCCAGTTGTCCCAGTCGCGATTGGCGACGGTCAAGGTGACGGGACTCCCGATCGTCGAGCCGAAACGCACGCCGGAAAGGGCGAGGGCCTTGTCAGACTCGATGGCCATCCGTCCGCCCCGGCCGTAGCCAGATTGACGACGAGCCAGGTCCGCATCGATGACTGCGGTGTCCAGCGGGATGCCGGCTGGCACGCCGGTGACGATCGCGGTCAGTGCTCGTCCGTGGGATTCGCCAGAAGTGGTGTAGCGCATGCGTTCCTCCGGTTCGCGGGCTGGTGGGAAGATTCTACCACCGCGCGGAGTGCAGTACGGCTACTTGACGACGCGTGAGCCGATCGTCAGCGTCACGCGGACATCGCCGTAGAGCATGACGGCTTCGCTCGGCGACGCACTCACAAGCTGCCACGGGCTGTCAGGGATCCGCTCGCCGGGCGACAGGGTGTAGACCGAGCCGTTCCAGGAGAACACCCCGGCGTAGCCGTCGCCCTCCGTGACCACATCGAGGAGCACCAGCATGCCTTGCGGGAATGTGGTCTCGTCTGTGGCTGGAGTCCCGTCCGGAGATGGAGTCGGCGACGCGGTCTCCGACTCCTCGGGAAGCGGCTTGATGAGCGGATCGAAGATGTCCCGGAACGTGAACACCGTGCTGAGCGCTACAGGAGCAGGCTCTACCGGCTCGCCGAGGGCAGGATCGACGGTCGAGGTCGTGACGACAGGAGACATCACAGGATCGACGACGAGGCCATCGTCGTCACCCCCGAGCACGAAGACGAAGACCGCGGCCGCAACGAGACCCGCAACCACAAGGAATGCCACGATGGCCCCGACGATGAGCGCAAGGTTGGTGGTACGGGGCGTGCTCTCGGCAGCCTCGAGCAAAGGCGCGGTGCCTATGGTGTCGAACTGCGACTCTGTGGGTGTCGTCTCATCAACCACGTCGGGCTCCCCTACTGCGTCTGGGCTGCGTCATCGGGTGCCGGAGGTGCTGCTGGCGCCTCTATCGTCGACGGCATCGTGTACACGCGGATCGTCATCGAGGTCTGGACGAGGTTTTGGGTCGACGGTGTCTCGCCCTCGACGGCCGGTGGCTCGTACTCAGAGACGCTGAACATCGAAATCCTCACCTGCCGCGTAAGCCTGGGGAGGCGCTGGAGAAGGTCGACCGTGTCTGCCCAGGTCCCGCGAACGAGCATCGTGATCTGGATCTCGCTGTAGCCCTCCTCAAGAAGCGATGGCTGTGCCGGGATGATCGACGCGAACTCCAGGCCCGAAGCGTTCACTGTGTCCTGGAGCTCAACGATCAGGGACGGTAACTCCGGGGCCTCCGGCATCTGATTGGCGAGTCGCATGCGTTTAGCCTCGGTCTCCGCGGCTCTCGCCTTGATGGACTGACGCTGCGCGAGGAGGGCCTGAGCCTGAGATATCTGCATGTCAGCTTCAGCGAGACGCTCGTCCACCTCGGCGATAGCACGGATCTGCGGGACGATCAGAAGCCCGATCATGACTCCGGCGAGGACAAGGAAGATCACGCCTACAAGGATCAGCTGATTGTTGTATGAGAGCTTCATGTCAGCGTTTCCCGTCCCCTACTGCCCGTTGACCGGAGCAACATCGGCCTCTGTATCGCCGTCTGGAAGCACGACCGAAGCGCTGATGGTGAAGTCGATCACCGGCTGCTCCTGATACTCGTTCTTGATAGAGGTGTCGAGCCACACACTCTCAAGCTGCTCCAGATCGGTAAGGCGCAGCAGTGTGCGAGCAACTGCCTTGTGCCCGATGTCTGGCGCGTCGTCGGGACTGTCGACCGCTCGCGAGGTGACGTTGACTCCCTCGATCTCATCACAGTTCAAAGTTACCAGCCATACATCCGCAGGCAGCACCAACGACAGTTCGTTCACGAAACGTCCCCAGGCGATGCGGTTCTCAAGGGCGAGCCGTGCGAGTTCGAGACGAGTATCGAGCTCCGTCTCCTTCTGCTCGAAGATGGCGAACGAGTCGGCCTGCGTCCGCAGATTGGCCTCTGTTTGCTGAAGGTCCTGCAGCTCAGTATTTCTCTGCCCGACCTGCATCGCCAAGATTCCCCAGCCCCCGCCGAGAGCAACGAGCGCGACAAGTCCGGAAAACGCAACGACCTTGATACGCTGTTCGAACGTTCGCTTCTCTAAAACCTCGGGGGGAAGTAGGTTGATGCGTACCATCTAGCCCGCACCCCCCATCGCCAGACCGATAGACGGCGCCGATCCCATACGATCCGCAGAGATCACGGCCTCTACAGAGGAAGATATCTGCACATGCCTGGTCGGATCACTCAACAGGACGTCGGCCTGCAGGCCCTTCTCGAGATACGTGGTGATGTGCTTGAGCTGGGATCCGCTGCCGGTCATATAGATCCTGCGGATCGAACGCACCTGAGATGTCTGGGTCAGGTAGTAGTCCAGGGAGCGGCGAACCTCGGCGATGAACTTGTTCGCCTCGCGCTCAAGGGCGTCCTGTGTCACCTGGAGCCTTCGGGCCGTCTCGTCCTCCGCTGCGGGCGCAGCGTGCGCTTCGGCAGAGATATCGGGCAGGCCAGCTAAGATCTTGAGCTGCTCGGCCTCATCGAACGTCAGGTTCAGCACGTTCGCAACTGCCTGGGTGAACTGGTTTCCCGAAAGAGACGATACGCGCGTGAAGCGCGGTACACCCTTCTCGACTACGACGATGTTCGTCAACCCTGAACCGATGTGGATGACTGCCACAGCTTCTCCGGCGACCTCATCCTCATCGGGAAGCACGCTCGACTCAAGACCGAGAGTCGCCCTGACGATCGCGAAGGGTGTGACATCCACCGAGGCAAGGCGCAATCCAGCGCCATGAACCGCCTCGACTGTAGCCTCGACCATGTCGCGCTGAGCAGCGACGAGCAGGACTTCCATCATGTGCTCGTCGGCCGGAGTCATGTAGTCCCCGATGATCTGGAAATCGAGGATCGCGTCTTCGACCGGAATGGGGATGTAGTCCTGCGCTTGATACTGAATCGCGCCTGCGAGTTCGTCCTTCTCCATGAAGGGAAGGTCGATCAGCCGGACGACGACCTTCTGGTTCGAGACACCTGCAATCACATCGCGCCCCCGGATACCGGGCTGACGCCACAGTTCGCGAAGCGCCGAGGAAACGGCGGCGGAGTCAACGATCTCGCCCTCGACGACAGCCCCCATGGGCATCCCCACGCGGGCATAGCCAACGAGCACAGGCCCGGAGGATGACTGCTTGATTACGGCGGCTCGCACATGATCGGTCCCGATATCGAGACCGACAGGCGGTGCACCCGAGCCCATCGAGAACAGGCCCACGGAGTCCTCCCTACCCTCTCTGCTACAACAAGGCTGCTACTGTGCTACGTCGGCTCCGTCAGGTATCGCTGCCATGGATGACATACGAACCCCTGCTAATGAAAGCGCATGTCCACCAGTATTGCAAGTCTGACCCAAACTAATACGCTCACCTAATACGCTCACCCGACATGTGTTCGCTCAGTTCCTCACCCAGAGGCCCGGAATCAGGATACCCCCGGAACCACCTGGAAGCGAATCCGGAATGTAGCTTGGCAGAAGCGGATTCGTTATCAGGTACTGGTTGCTATGAGGAAAGTCCATGCGACCGGAAAGGATGGTCCCCCGAACCGAAAGGTTGTTCGTGGCAAACACGGCGTCATTCTCGGCGTAGAACGCGCCGGCGTAAATCGGCGTCGCGGTTCTCAGCTCTTCACGATCCAGAGTGTTGTAATCATTGCTACCGGCACCGTAGAAGTAAATGTCCCTTGGCGTAACGATCCCGAGAGCCCACTTGTTGTTCTCGCCTTGAGAGTTCGCACTCCCATGACTGTCGTTGGTGCTGTACGGCCTCAGTATCCCATTGATGTTGACCTCGCCGTTGGCGATGATGGTGCCGTTGCCGATGTAAGTCATGTCCTCGGTGAACGTGACCGGACCATCAACGAACACGGTACCCGAGATGTAGAGGACCCCGTTCGCGCTGTCATAGGCGAAATCATCATAGCTGTTCGCGGGATAACCTGTAGAGCCGGAGGGTCCTGCTGGCAGGTTGACGCCATCCGATGTCGAAACGGCACCCCATGCCCCGAACGATGAACCTCCGATCGTGAGGTGCGTGCTACCCTCTCCCTTGGACGAAATCCCACCGTGCAGCGCGCCGAAGAACTTGTAGTGAGGGTTGAAGTCGTTCGTGGCAGTGGCCTTTTTGCGAGTGAATCCAGCGTTGTTCGGCGGCGACATCGTCGTATAGGTCCCTGCCCCACCGGCGTGCTCAAGGTTCGCCGTGTTCAGGCTCGCATCCATGTTGATTGTCCCAAGGATGTTGTCAACCGACTCGTGTAGTGCCTTGTTGGCCCAGCCTTCGAGATCTCCCTGGACCAACGGAGGGAGTATGATATTGGGAACCGAGCGTGAGATGTTCGCGACATACACGCCTCTTCCACCACCATAATCCGCGTTCGCGGGGACTGAAGGATCGCCGTCTCCATCGCAAAAGACGTCGATTGACTGACTCTCTGTTCCAAGCCATGAGTTCCTGTGCGCGGAGATGTTTCCGTCTTTCACGAAAAGCGGACCTTCGAAGACGCCCATGTTGGCTTGGATGTCGAAGTTGCCCTTCATGTAGAAGGGGCCGATGATATTGGAGGTACCGTTAAGGCCGCTCGATCCGCTGATGAGCGACTGGGGGCCGTTACCGGCGAGGTTCATTTCCCACAGGTTGAGATAGAAGAACTCCTGGGCCACCGTCTCGGTGCCTCCATCGAGTCCCTCTCCGTGCGATTCCAGGCGAAACCTGCCGCCACCGAGGCTCTCGACATACACCTCATAGCTACCATCCGGGGTGTCGCCATCAAAGAGTAAACCCTCGCTTATCGCCCCGCCCGAATCGTCGAATGTCGCCAGACCACGCTCGAGCCCCCCAGCCGCGGCACGGAAGGCCCGGGAATCTTCCTCGATCCTCTCTGAATCGTGCAGGGACTGGCGGGCGAGCGAGAACGAGCCTACCGCGAGGAGGGTGACGACGCTCATCACCCCGATGACAACGAGCATCGCTATGCCACTATCATCCTTCGTCGCCTTTCGGATGAATCGATACATCTCGGTGGACCTCCTCTAAGAGATCATTGGTTCCTGAAGAAGATCGTCCGCTGGTCTTCGAACTCTCTACCTTCGTGGACCGTCACTATGGTCACAATCACGTACTTGGCATCGCCATCGACCCGTGACATCTCTAAGATCTCATCGCCGTCGGCATCAAAGAACCGGAACAACGGTACGCCACGAGACCTGTTGAAGTTCGCTTCAGACCACACGTCTGTGCGCGAGGAGACGCCTGCAGAGTCGCTGAACGTGACTTCGAGCGTGTTCGCGTCCGTCGCCTCAATCATGTAGCGCTCACCCGCGCCACCAGCTTGATTCGTGAGGAACGCAAGCCTGTAGTGTGTGGCCTCGCTCGAACCGGTCAGTATCTGGTACTGCTGACTCAAGACGCGCTCGGCGAACTCAAGGGGTGCACCGACCTCTCGGGCGATCCACGCCTCACTGCTCGCCTGATCCGTCCCGACGTTTGTGATCCTGAGCAGGCCGTAGGCGACGGAGAGCACGAACCCCATCAGCACAATGACAACGAGGAGCTCCGTGAGGGTGAATCCCTCGCTCTTTCGCCACGCTGACATGCTCACCACGATCCTTCGGAGAAGGCGTACTCGCCGTGAGTGGACTGAAACTCAGTCGAAATGGTGTTCGAGCGGAGGGTCTGCTCTACCCCACCCTGGTAGCCATCGGGTGTGTAGGTGACGTCGCAGACGTAACGCGTTATCGGATAGTTCGAACTCCATTGAGCGGCATTGTTGGCACTGAACCGTACCTCATGCGTGAGGGTGCTGAGGGGGCCACTGTAGAGCGGTGGCTCCTGCGGCACGCCGTCGACCACGCGCCGGAACGTGTAGATGATCGACCCGGTCGTCGGAAACGTTGGCTCAGAAACCGACAAGTTGGCGACTACGGCGTTGTCCTTTCTGGTAATGGGCTTGACCGTGTACGTCCCGGTCATAGCCGGTCGCGTCTCGAACGCCGTAAACTCCTGCCAGTCGGAGTAAAGAGGTCGAGAACTATAGGATCGAACCCGAACCTGGTAGCGCGCGAAGACGAAGTCGGCGTGGTCTAGCGTGTACTCCGACTCAGAGACAGTAGGATTCGGGTCGACCGCATCGACCCAGGACCCGGACGATTGTTGGTGCCAGATATCAGTCTCGTACCCCTTCGCGGGTCCAGCGCCATCCTGAACGGGATTCCACACTATCTTCGTTTGTGCGGCACTCGGTCTATCGAAAGACAGAGGACCTGGGACCGGAGGTGCGCTGTTGTCCACGATGAATGAACGGTGAATTGTCTCACGCGCTCCGGCGTCGTCGATCACTTCGACGATAATGGTGTGCGGTCCGTCTCCTACAACTTCGATGATGTTCCCTAAGCTGTCAGTCTGTGTCTGTAAGGTCCACCAGAAAAATGGAGAGTGCACGGAGCTGAAGGCCGAGGAATCGACTGACCAATGCGCCAGATTCCCAGAGATGTCCTCAAGGGGCGTATTGCCATACTCAAGGTAATACTTGACGGTCGCGATCTGCCTACCCCCGGCAGCCTCCGCCTCGACCAGGATGGCGAGCTTTCCTCCTGACCAATCATCGTCCCAGACCACAGCACCTTCCGGTGGCGTTTGCGAGAGGAAGGAAACTGTCGGGCGGGCGCCGGGATCGACCGTTGCCTGATTCAAGAACTTGGTCCTGTCGCGGACCGTGGTCTGAGTAACGAGCGATTGCGACCACCCGTCCGGTCGCGCGATTTCGACCTCGATCCGAACGTTCTTGAGTGCAGTCGGGTCCTCGCCGGGTGTCACGGTGGGACGTACGGTGACCGTGTAGACTCCCGTATCGTCAACGACGTGCTCCGGCTCAAGGACGCCGCCGTCGGCTATCAGGTTCACATCTTCGAACGGAAGCGTGTGGAGCCACTCGGTGTAAGCACTCACTGCGTTGGTCAGAACGTTCTGCTGTTTCGCCTGTGCGCTCATGCGTGTCGATTGCAGCACGAGGCCAAGGACAGCGGTCAGGATGAAGAACATCATCGCCATGGAGACGACAATCTCCACAAGCGTCATCCCCGATTCCGAACTTGTAGGTTCGCAGAATCTGCGCGGTAACCTGATCACGCGGCTCACTTCCCTCTTGCGCACAACACACGACAGAACGCAGGGGTTCCAAGACATTGTATCGGCATTCACCAAGAGTTGCTTGAGAGCGCGTTGCCTCATAAAGAATCCTGAAGTTCAGCTCTCCATCGTCAGCTCGCCGATCTTGGCGTGCAGTTTGGCGACGTCTGGCCCTCCCCCCTTGTCGCCCTCGACATCACCGAACACGGTGACGGCGCCGTCGAGCAGCTGGCGCTTCCACTTCGTGATCCGGTTGGGGTGGACGTCGAATCTCTCGGCGATCGTGATCAGCGGCTGCTCGCCCTTGATGGCCTCAAGGGCCACCTTGGCCTTGAGGCCGGTGAGTGGTTGCGCTCGGTCTTCTGGACATGCGGGTTGTCGCCTTCGGAGCAATCTCATCACCTACGAGGCTGTCCGATTCCACCCGGCGACTTCAGCGTGCGTGCAATGACTTTGTCAATCAACCGAGATCGGTCCACTACACCAATGCCCCGTGCTGGCCTACTTAGACGAGGCCCACCAAAGAGAGATACCAGTCGACAAGCTCTGGTCCCGCGAGCGCAGTTGCGATTCCACCCAAAGCAAGAAAGGGGCCGAAGGGTATCTTCGCCGACAAGCCCGACCCCGAACGAGCCGCCGAGGCGATGCCGTACACCGCTCCGACCATGCTGCCTATCATCAGCGCCAGCAGCACGTACGGGCCGAGGAACAGCCCCATCGCTCCCAGGAGCTTCACGTCACCCATCCCAAAGCCCGAGCGCCCGCGGATGAGCGCGTAGAGTCCTGCTACTCCGCCGCTCACGCCGCCTCCGAGCAACACGCCGAGGGCCGCGTCCAGCAACGGGCTATCGGTGGCAGTGGTCAGAGGTGCCGCATGCACGCCCGCGAACTGTGAGAACAGAACAG
>CAYGFZ010000020.1:0-32361 GCA_964349355.1 uncultured Coriobacteriaceae bacterium
TGCCGTGGGGGACCTCCGTACCGAGCACGGAGTAGATGAGCTGCTTCTCCGCGCCCTGGGGGTAGCGCGTCGGGAGCACCAGGACCTCGACGTCGCCGCCCGCATGCGCGCGCAAGGCGTCCGCGGCATCAAGCTTGTTGGCCTCCAGCCCGATGACCACACGCGAAGCGCCGACCATTCGCGAGATGGCACGCCCACCGGCGATCACGCGCTGTGGGCGCTCGACCATCATGCGATGGTCGCACGTGAGATACGGCTCGCACTCGCAGCCGTTGAGGATCACGGTCGAGATATCCATGCCTTTTGGGGGAGAGAGTTTGACCGCCGAGGGAAACGCCGCCCCGCCAAGACCGACGATGCCGGCGGCTCGCACGGTATCGCGATCGTTCTCGCCCCTCTCGACAGGAAGGAAGCGATCGAAGGACTGCTCTTCATCGGGTGTCACCCGAACCGCGAGCACCCGGGCGCCGGATGCGAGGAGTACGTCTGTGACCTCAGCCACCTCACCGTCGACAGGCGAATGGATCGGAGCGCTGACCACCGCATCGACGTCACCTATGATCTGCCCGCGTATGACGCGGTCGCCCTTGGCAACCACCGGAGAGCATGGTGCTCCAAGATGCTGCGACATCGGTAACGTGAGCAGCGCCCCCGTAGGCGCACGCTCGATCGGCATGGCCTGCGTGGCCGCCTTGCTGTCGGGTGGATGTACCCCACCTTTGAACGCACGACTGAACACTCAGCGATCCCCTTAGGCCCTATCCGGAACAACGGTATGAAAGTACGTATTCAACCCGATAACTCCGTATCCTGCAATCAGTGAACGGAGCACGACAGGCAGGGATCGTATGCGCGAACCAGCCGCTCGATCGCGCCGAGGAACTCGGCGCGCGGGAGGTCCGCCACTCCCGGAGCGAAAGCGCGCATGTCAGCCTCGAGGTTTGCGAGGTTTTGGGACGTCGGAGTGATCACGTCGCCGGCAACGATGAAACCGTCATCGTCGACCGTGTAGCCGTGGTACAGCGTACCGCGGGGCGCCTCGGTGGCCCCGGCGCCCTCCCCGCTCTTGACGGCGAACTCGACGGGCGCAGACGTCGAGCCCATCTCGAGCAGCCGCTCGATGTAGCCCGCACACCGCTCGGCCGCATCGATCAACTCCACGGCCTGGCACAGGTTGTTCAGGAAGGTGTTCCGACTTCCCGCGGGCATCCCCGCAACGCTCAGCGCGTTTCGTGCCTTCTGGCCGAGCAGGTCTGCAGAATGATTGACCCTCGCCAGGGAGCCGACCATGAAGGTCCGGCCATCGACAGTGGAGTGCTTGGCGTTGCTGTGGCCTACGATCTGTTCTGAGATGATCGAGGCATAATCGGCGACCGGTTTGCGCCAACCACCGTCGAGCGCAGTGATATCGCCGTCGTAGATCGCATAGTCATCGTCAGCGGTGAGCGCAAGCATCTCACCCGCCCCTTGAAACTCGAACTCATCGAACGAGGCGAAGAGTTCGGTAGTTGCGACCGCATCGCCGACGGCATCGAGCAGACGTAGGCGGAAGGCAGACAGGCTCGCAGCAGCCGGTTCGGACGTGAAGCCCCCGACGACCGCGGTCACGGGGTGGATCGGTCGGCCTCCGACGATCGTCGTCAGTTCGTTGCCGAGCTTCTTGATCCGCAGTGCCCGTTCGACGATCTCCGGGTGCGTGTCGGCCAGCGGAAACACGCTCGGAAGCCCGACGTAATCGGGGGCGGCGAACAGGTACAGATGGGTAGCGTGATTCTGGAGGTAGGAGCCGTAGACCAGCAGCTTTCGCAGAAGGACCGTCCGCTCCGTGACCTCGACGCCAAGAGCGTTCTCAAGTGCCTTGATCGCAGTGAGCGCATGGTTGGGTGAGCAGATCCCGCAGATTCTGCTCGTGATGAGCGGGATCTCGTCGAACCTGCGGCCCACGACCATAGACTCGAAGAAACGGGCGGGCTCGACGATGTCCATGCGGATGTCGCGCACCACACCATCGGCGACATCGACGGAGATGGCGCCATGGCCCTCGATGCGGGCGACGTGCTCGACGGTCAACGTGCTCATCTGACGCACCCTTCCTCGAGAGTGTTATAGAGCGACAGGCGACGCGAGAACTCCTCGGTGGACACGCCTCGCGTAGCAAGGAGTTCGAAGGCTGCGTCGAGGTTGGCATCGGCGGCGATCCCACGGCAACCCGTGCACGCGCGGCCGAGGGACACACACTTCGCTGCACACCCGGTCCGGGTCACAAGGCCGAGGCAGACCTCACCGCGATCGTGGAAGCAGATGTTCTCCTTCGTCTTACAGATCGCGCACAGCGGTTCTTCGGGAATGCGTCCGGAAAGACCCTGGAGGGCGCGGGAGAGCACACGCAGGAACTCGCCGGTATCCATCGGGCATCCGGGAACACGGTAGTCAACGTCGATGACGGCCGTAACGGGCATCGGAGTGATGCGGCCGTAAGCTACCTCGATGCTGCCCTTTCCGTACACGCATCCGTATCGCTCGGCGAGATCACCCCCCGATGCGATCGCTGGAATGCCACCCGTGGTGGCGCATGAGCCGATCGCGATGACAGCGCTCGCAGTGCCACGCAGCCGCTTGAGCGTCTCGATGTGCTCCTCAGTCGTCACGGCACCTTCGACAATGGCGACGTCGTACTCGTCAGGCATGTGGCCGGACGACGCGAGTTGCCAGTAGACGAGATCGATGAGCCCGAGGACATCGAGCAGGTGGTCCTCTATGTTCGTCATCTGTACCTGACAGCCGAAATCGCTCGCCAGGCCGACGACCACTACACGCGGGGCCATCTAGATCGCCTCCTGAAGGTTCATGGCTTCCCAGTAGTTGAAGACCGGGCCGTCGATGCAGGCGTACTGGTGGCCGACGCCACAGTGCCCGCACTTACCGATCCCGCACTTCATGCGCCGCTCGAAACTGACGTAGATCCTATCGGCGTCCATCTCCTTCTTGCGCATCTCGTCGATGACGTACCGGTACATGACCGGTGGCCCACAGATCGCACCGAAGGTCCGCATGGGGTCGACATCGATGCGGTCGAAGAGTCTGGTCACCAGGCCGACCTCGTCATCCCACGATTCGTCAGGGTGATCGACGGTCAAGATCAGGTCGAAATCATCACGGTGCTTCCACATGTCGAACTGCTGACGGAAGAGTATCTCGGCCGGGTTCTTGGCACCGTAGAGGATCGTCACCTTGCCGAAATCGTGACGATCATCGTGGATATGGTTGATGAGGCTCTTGAGCGGAGCGATGCCCAGCCCTCCGGCCACAAGCAAGACATCGTGACCTTTCATCTGTGAGAAGGGGAATCCACGCCCGAACGGCCCGCGAATCCCAACGGTGTCGCCACACTGCTTCTTGTGCAGTGCTCCGGTCACATCACCCGCGTTACGGACGCACAGCTCGATGAAGCCTTGCTTGCTGGGGGCCGAGGAGATCGAGATCGGCGCTTCGCCGACGCCGAAGATCGAAAGCTCCACGAACTGTCCCGCGTCGAACTTGAACGCAGTACGGACATCCTCGTCGATGAGCCTGAGTTCGAACAGCCTTTCGTTGTCGGTCAGGTCGCTGATCGAGGTGATCCGGGCAGGCCAGGGCCGATACGGGTTCGCCTCAAGCTCGCGATAGGTCGTTGATGCACTCATCGCGCATCAGCCCCCTTCACAAGTGCGGTCACAACCTCGCGAGGGCTGATGCCGGCGAGGCATGCTCGTGCGCAGCGCCCGCACCCCACGCACAGCACGCGCTCGAACTTCGACAGATATCCCCACTGCTTGTGGTAGTAGCGGTACTTCACGCGGCTCGCGCGCGACTCCCGAAACGTCTGTCCATGAGCGACTGCGGAGAACTCGCTGAACTGGCACGAGTCCCAGACTCGCATGCGGATCCCCGAACGCTGGTCAGGCTCGAGGTCGTCACGCACGTCGAAGCAGTAACATGTGGGGCAGACCATCGAGCACGCCCCGCAACTCAGGCACCGCTCCCCGAGCTCGTCCCAGACGGGATCGTCGAACTTGGCGTCGAGGAGGAGGGGCAGCTGCGACGTGTCGAGCTCCCCGGCGAAACCTCCCTTGAACGCCGCTACAGCCTGCTGGAACTCCACCGTATCTGCATCGATGATCTCACGCGTGACGACGTGGCGGTCGAGCAACTCCGCTCCCTTGACCGAGCGCACCGACACGAAGAACCGGTCGCCCAGGTCGGTCAGGAAGATGTCGAACCCCCAGTGCGCCTCGTCAGTACCCCATGCGTTGCAGAAGCACGCCTCGTCAGGGGTACATGAGACGCCTACGACAAGCGTGGCGTCTCGGCGTGCCTTATAGTACGGATCCTCGTAGTCCCCGAGAAAGACGTTGTCCATCAACAGCATCGCGTTGATGTCGCACGGATGCAGTCCGAAAAGTACTCGCGGCTGCGCGAACACATCGTCCTCGGCGACCTCGTTGTCCGCCACACGGAATCGCATCATCGGCTCTTCAGGAGGCAGGAAGACCTTCTTCGGCGGAAGCAACGTCGCATCGTGATCGAGACGAAGGTCCTGCGGGTCCTCGATCACAGCGAACGTGAACCGGTCCCCTTTGGCCACAGGGCCGACCACCTCGTACTCAGTTGCAAGACCCCGCACAAGGTCGCCAAGGCGCGCCTTGTCCATTACACGAAAGAACATGCGAATACCCCCATACTCCCGGCAGAGTAGAAACCCCGGACACCGGCCGGAGCCGAAGCGTGATCGCCAGGGGTATCGCCCCCGGCTGGATCGTCTAGCCCCCGAAAAAGATCGCTATCTCGCGCTCGGCCGACTCGGGTGAGTCAGAGCCGTGCATGATGTTCGCGTCCAGCGTGAGACCAAAATCCCCACGGATCGTACCCGGAGCCGCATCTCGCGGATTCGTCGCACCCATGAGTTTGCGGCAGACCACGACGGCCTCCGGACCGCGAAGAACCATCTTCACGACCGGTCCCGAGGTGATGTAGGCAACGAGCCCCCCGTAGAACGGCTTGCCCTCATGCTCGGCATAGTTGGCTGCAGCTTGCTCAGGCGTGACCATGCCGAACTCCATGCGCTCGACGGTCAGGCCGGTGGCCTCGAACCGTGCCACGATCGAGCCGATCAGCCCGCGTTCGACGGCATCGGGCTTGATCATGATGTAGGTGCTCTGATTCACGCTCGTCCTTCCCTCGTCCCATGGACCCGCGCTGCGCGGGTCTTCTGACCGCTTACACGACTGGCACGGAAGTATGCCTCATGATCCGCCACCCGTCGACCTCCAGTCGTTCTCGACACCGGTGACTCTCCAGCCGACACCCTCTCGCATGAGTGTGATCTCGTAGGCTAAAGGCCCCCCGCTCTCGGGTGTAACGGTCACCGACACCCTCGACGTCCGGGGCGAGCGATCAATCTCACCGATGACGTACTCCTTCATCGGCGGGAGCTTCGCCATCTCCTTGTCGATATCTGCAGAGGGAACCGCGACCCAGTAGTTGGCGACCGGTCGTCCCTCGGCCCGTGCATCGAGCATTCCCGACACCGTCATCTGTTGAGTCGGATAGCCCAGACCGGTCAGGAACGCACCGGTAAAAGCACCAGCCACGAGTACGACTACCAGCAAGATCACCCCGACGGCAGCCCACGGTCCGCGCTCGGCCCGCTCGGCCCGCTCGGCGGAGCGACCCCGGTCCTTCATCTCCTGATCGGTCATCGCGAAGAAGGCACTCACATCATCGCCCTCGGAGTCCGGACCCCCGGGCAAAGGCATCGCTGCGCTGGCAGCAGAGAACGGGTCCCCGAAAACCTCCCCGGGAACGCCGGGGCTCTCCGCGACCACCGGCGGCATCTCGCCGGTACTCCACCCCTCGACGACCTCACGCTCCTGCGGAGTCCGCAAAACCTCCTGGCTTGCTACGTATGCCCTGCGCGCAGAGGGCGCCAAATCGTGTCCGTGCAGACCGGTCGCCTTCTCAAAGGCCTTCACCGCATCATCGTGACACCCGATGACGTGATAGGCCATGCCGAGGTTGGCCAGCGCACGACCACGCCCCGTATAGGTATCGAATCCGAGTGCAGCCCTGTACGCCTCGACTGCGTCGGTAGCACGATCCATCCGCATGAAGCACAGTCCGAGGTTGTTCAGTGCTTTGCCGGGATCGGGATTGTCCCCGTCGAGCGCGGCCTGTCGATAGGCCATCGCAGCCTGCTCGACCTTCCCCATCTCGAACAGTGCTCCACCTTTGCCCTGAAGCGCCCGGTACTGACCCTCGTAGTGTGGATTCTCCAGTGCCGCATCGTAGGCCTCGACCGCCTCGGCGTACTCCCCGAGAGCCACCCGCGCCGCGGCCAGGTTGCACTGGACCGCAGAGTGTTTGTCGTAGGATTCATCTGCCAGCGCATGCTTGTAGACGGTGACCGCGTCAGCGTACCTGCGAAGTTTCACGAATGAGTTGCCGGCCATATGGTACGCCGGGCCACTCCCCTCGCCTCGCCCGGCCGCCTCGAGGAATGCCTTCGCTGCGACGCGGTAGTCCTTCGCGTCGTACGCCTGGCGACCTTCCTCGAAACGTGTCTGATCCACGATGGTCCCCGCGCTACTCTGAGCGCTCGATAGAGACCGACTCCATCACGTCGCCGACAGCGATCGAGTGAACGATATCCAGACCCTCGATCACTTGACCGAACACGGTGTAGTCGCCGTCAAGGAACGGCTGCGGCCCCAGGCAGATGTAGAACTGCGAACCAGCGGAGTCGGGGTTCTGGGAGCGAGCCATCGCGATCGTGCCATCGAGATGCTTGCGGTCATTGAACTCGGCTCCCAGTTGGTAGCCGGGTCCGCCGGTGCCGACCATCGGGTCATCGGTCTTTGAGAGCGGATCGCCACCCTGGATCACGAAGCCGGGCTCGACGCGGTGGAACTTGGTACCGTCGTAGAAGCCGCCGTCGGCAAGCTCGATGAAGGAGGCGACGTGGTTCGGCGCATCATCGAAGAAAAACTCGAACTTGATGACGCCCTTGGACGTCTCGATCACCGCGACCTCTGTCCCGGCCGGCTCGTAGGTAGCTGTATGCATGGGCTCCTCCTCTAAGGTTGGCATCTCGGTATCCGTTTCGCCCTCTGTGTCAACGGAGTTGTCCGGGGTTACGGGGGGGATCCGCTCTCCGCCACAGCCCGGAAGAGCCACAACGGCTCCCGCAAGAGCGACAGTCAGTACGAGCGCGATCAGGACTGTGGGGATGCGCATCTCGAGGTGAGCTCCTCCCTATACGCGGTCGCGGCATGATGCCGATCGACCGGGGTCTACGGACAGTTCCGCATTCTATCAGTCTTGCAGACCGAGGGGGATAAAGAGGTATGCTGTGCCCAGGGATGCCACCGCCCGATCAGGCGGCAGATACACCAGGATTCTCGTTCCGCGAAACGCACGTTCAAGGAGGAGATGCACTTGGGAGCGCCCAGTACAGACACCGTTCGTAACGTCGTGCTCGTCGGGCACGGCGGCGCCGGCAAGACCTCGCTCGCCGAAGCAATGCTCTACATCTCTGGTGTGACGAAGCGACTTGGCAGCGTGGACGACCAACACTCGAACCTCGATCACGACCCTGAAGAAGTTCGTAGGAAGAACTCGATCAATCTGGCTCTCGCACCCGTCGTGCACAAGGGCGTCAAGATCAACATCATCGACACCCCCGGATACGCTGACTTCCTCGGAGACGCTGTGGCGGGAATGACGGCTGCCGAAATGGCCCTCTTCGTCGTCGACGCCGTCTCGGGTCCCCAGGTCCAAACCGAACGTCTCTGGAAGATCGCCGGCGACATAGGTATAGCGCGGGCCGTGTTGATCAACCGCATGGACAAAGAGAACGCCGACTTCGATGCAGTGATGGCCGCTCTGGACACCGCATTCGGCCACCGTGTAGGAGCCGTGCAGATCCCGATGGGAGCCGAGGCCGACTTCCGCGGAGTCATAGACATCATCCGTATGAAGGCCTACCACCACGAGGGCGATCACGAAGAGATCACCGAGATCCCTGAGTCTCTCCGGGGCGCGGCCGAGTCCGCGCGTGAAAAGCTCACCGAACTTGTGGCCGAGGCAGACGACGCACTCATGGAGAAGTACCTTCTCGAGGGCGAGAGGCTCACACAGGGGGAACTCGAGACCCTGCTTGAGAAGGCCATCTACCAGGGCATATTCGTTCCGGTCTTCGTCGCTTCTGCGACCGAACTCCAGGGTGTCGCCGACCTCCTTGACGAGATCGTCTCCTTCTTCCCACAGCCGACGGCCCATGGACCGATCCCTACCCTCGACGGCGGGGAGAGGGAGGTCTCGATCGAAGGTGACCTTTCGGCACTCGTCTTCAAGACGATGTCCGACCCCTACATCGGACGACTGAACTACGTGAAGGTGGTCTCCGGAACCCTCACCCCGAACACCGAAGTCATCAACTCACGTACCGGAAAGAAGGAGCGAATCGGACACGTCTACAAGGTCGTCGGGAAGGAGGCGATCGACGTCGAAGCGATTCCGGCCGGCGACATCGCCGTCCTGCCAAAACTCTCCGACACTGCGACCGGTGACACCCTCTCTGCTGACGGGTCGGTCGTATTTGCACCACTGCCCTTCCCTGAGCCCCTCTATCCGGTCGCCATACAGGCCAAGACCAAGGCCGATGAGGACAAGCTTGGCACGGCACTGAACCGTCTTGTCGAGGAGGATCCGACGCTGCACCTCAAGCGTGATGAGGAGACACACCAGACGGTTCTCTCCGGTCTCGGTGATGTGCAAATCGACGTTGCGCTCCATCACCTGAGCGACAGATACAACGTCGAAGCAGAGACGACCGAACTTCGGATCCCCTACCGGGAGACGATACGCAAAACGGCGCAGGCGCAAGGGCGCCATAAGAAACAGACCGGTGGGTCTGGCCAGTTCGGAGACTGCTGGCTACGCCTCGAACCCAACCACGGCAAGGGATACGAGTTCGCCGACGAGATCGTCGGCGGAAGGATCCCGCGCCAGTTCATCCCCGCAGTCGATAAGGGCATCCAGGAAACGATGGCCCGCGGTGTGCTGGCCGGCTACCCCGTCGTCGACGTGAAGGCGGCCGTCTACGACGGTTCCTACCATGCGGTCGACAGCTCCGAGCTCGCCTTCAAGACCGCAGCTCGCATCGCATTCAGGGCTGCGGCCGAGAAGGCGAATCCCATTCTGCTCGAGCCGATCGCGACGCTTGAGATCGAAGTGCCCGATGAGTATGCAGGTGCGGTCATGGGCGACATCAGCTCGATCAGGGGCAGGATACTAGGGATGGACGCTCCCGAATCCGGGCACCAGGTCATCAAAGCGCAGATCCCGTATGCCGAGGTCATCCACTACTCGCCGCATCTTCGTTCGATCACCAGCGGCACCGGCACGTACACGATCTCCATCGACGAGTACGCCGAGGTTCCCCTCGACTTCGCCCGCAAGATCATCGAGGAGGCAAACGCCGAGAAGGAGTGAGATGGTGCCCTCGACAGGATTCGAACCTGTGACTTCCTGCTCCGGAGGCAGACGCTCTATCCACTGAGCTACGAGGGCATGCGCAGGTCGGCGCGGAAACGAACTCTACCATACCACCGCATGCCCCACCAGGGTCGCAGCGACATAGGCACGCACAATGTAGCACCGGGAGGGCCGAGTGGTCGGCAGGTCTCTCATAATCGTGAATCCGGCCGCGCGCCACGGCGTCACGGGCACGCTGCTACCGACGATCGAAGGCCTGCTCGACGGCCAGTTCGAACACCAAGTCATCGTCACGAAGGAACCCGGACACGCGGCCGAGCTCGCGGCTGAGGCCGAAGGCTTCGACACGGTGGTGGCCGTCGGCGGGGACGGCACCGTTCACGAAGTGCTCAATGGGCTCATGCACATCCCCCGTGACCGGCGTCCCGCCCTCGGCCTGCTGCCCACCGGATCGGGGAACGACTACCGCCGCACTCTGGGCATCTCCACCGACCTTGCAACGGCTACCCGGCAACTGGTCGGTGGCCGGCGCGCTGCCATGGACATCGGCATGATGAACGAGACCTACTTCGCGAACTCGGTCGCCATCGGGCTCGATGCCCGCGTGACCGCCAAGGCCGCGGAACTCAAGACCACGACCGGTTGGTCGGGCATCATGCTCTATCTCCGGGCCCTGCTCATCGTGCTCTTTCGCCAGTTCCACACACATCCGGTGACCCTGACGATCGATGAGGGCCCAGCCGAGGAACGCGACCTGCTCCTGGTCGCCGTGACAAACGGTCCCACCTACGGAGGCGGCTTCAAGATCACACCCGGCGCGCGCGCCGATGATGGCCTCCTCGACGTCTGTACCATCGCGAAGGTAAGCCTGCCCGGGGCACTCTGGCGCCTGCCGTTCGTCATCTTCGGCAAGCATGGCAGGATGCGACCGGTGACCATCGAGAGACACCGATCCGTCGTGCTCGACTCGGCACTCCCGATCGAAGGCCAGATCGACGGCGAAGTGGTTCTAGCCTCCCGCTACGAGATCTCGGTCGTGGCTGCGGCCTTAGATGTCATCGTCCCGGATCGGTGGTGATCGTGGTGCGGGTGTCTCTGTTCGCGCTTGTGGAGCGGGTCGGCTTCGATGCTCTGCCAGCGGCCCTGTGGCTCGTCGCCCTGATGTTCCTTGGAGCCTATCTCGTTGGCTCCATCCCGTTCGCCTACCTCATCGCGCGCACGGTCGCCGGCGAGGACATCACCGAGCACGGCACAGGCAACGTCGGCGCGATGAACGTCCGACGCACGACCGGCTCGTGGTTCTGGTTCGTGATCGCGATGCTCGCCGACGCACTCAAAGGTTTTCTGCCAACGCTCGCAGCGATCACTCTCCCCTTGATGATGGTCGACCCGGCTCTGCCCGCCGGCGGAGCAGAGTGGAGCGCCAAGGTCATGCCCTTCGCGGTGGCCGCCGCAGTCGGGCCACAGGCAGTGGTGCTCGGCGCGGTGCTCGGGCACAACTACTCCCTGTGGCTGTCGCTTGCGAAACGCCGTGTGCTCGGCGGGAAGGGCCTGGCGACCGGAGGCGGTGCGCTCCTCGCCTACGATTGGCGTTACTTCCTCATCACCGTCCTGGTCGGACTGACGATCATCGCCATCTCCCGCTACATGATGGCCGGGCAGGTCGCAGCAGCCCTCTCCCTTCCCCTGTACGCGATTGTGACGAGACAGCCTGACACTTTCTTCGTGCTGATCTTAGGTGCAGCGGTCTACATCCGTCATCATCGCCGCTTCATGGGCCTTCTTCGCGGGGACGAGCCCCGGCTCTACGTGAAGGACGGGATGGGACCCCGTGGCTAAAGGACCCGCGATAGACCGAAGGCCGACCCTTTAGGGCCGGCCTTCGGTCTATCGCCCCGAGGGACTCGCTACATCGTGATGGCCTCGTTCGGACACACATCGACACAGATGCCACACTCGGTGCAATCGTCCGGACGGGCGAGGACCGCGACCTCCTCGAGGTCGTAGCACTCCTGCGGGCACTCATCGATACAGATGCCACAAGCAGTGCACTGGTTCGAATCGACGACAGGTAGGGCCATTAGCGGATCCTTTCTCTGGCGGAGTTCAACCCTGAAGGTGGCGAACATAATAGCACGCATGAACCAGGTCGAAGGCCGAGTCGACGAGAACCCTTCTCGTCACCACACCTTGTCCGCGACGTCCTCGGGACTCCACAGACAGAACGGATAGGTCCGGTCAGCAAGGACCCCACTCGCCTCGATCTGCACGGATAGCCGGTCCCGGGTCGATCGCAGCTCTCCGGCAAGAGGATCGAGGAGTGCTGCGAGTTCGGCATTGACCTCCCGTATCTCGGCGCCGAGAACCTTGCGATCTGCCCCCTCGGCGCTGATCTTCTCGACGAGGTCACGCTTTCTCCCCGCGAGGGACAGTGCGCGATCGCGCTCCCCGGGAGAGTCGAAGTCGATATCCCCGAGCGCTTCGTCGGGGTTGTGAGCGAGACGATGCAGCCGCTGATCTACTTCGGCCAGATCATCCTCGGTGACGAGGTAAGCACCCAGCGGAAGGTACATCGTCAGCGAGGCGGTCACGAACTGCGGAAGCTCGATCCCCCACCACCTGTGAGCGACGGCCTCGGTCACGCGATCGTAGCGCGAACCGCCGATCCCGTGGATGAACAGGTCCGCGAGGAAGGTGCGAACGAACAGGGTCAGGGTGAGCGCGCGCGGGACCAGACGGATACCGGACCCCAGTAGCACGGGAACAGCCTGCGACGGGTCTGCCGGAAGTGTCACAAGGTCGCCATCCGGTCCGAGGAGGATCAGTCCCTCCGACGCTTCCCGAATCCGTGCGCCGCTGCGGGAGCCGTCACGCAGCAACCAGAAGGGCAACTCGATGACCTCGTCATCTACGACGAGGTCCGGAAAAGGCCGGGCCGAGGAACGCAGCCTGTGCAGTGCTCGATGGGACGCCAACTCGTCGTTGTGGATCGCCGCAAAGCGGCGCGCCGAGAGGCAGATGTCGACGGCGAACCGCACAAAAGGCTCGCTGGCGGCGGCCGCCGTCACCGGAAGCTCAAGATAGTCCGTGAGGTCACCCTCGTAGCGACGACGAGCCGCAGTCATCAGCTCCGCGAGATTCTCGCTTGCGGACACCGAATCGCGTAGGCCCTCGCAGTAGGAGGCGAAGTGAAGGCCGGCCGAGGGAGATGGCAGCGTGTCGAGTGTCGCCGCTGCGGCCTTGCAGAACAGCTCGATATCGTCTGGTCCGGGAGTCGGAGAACACGCAAAGCAGGTCGCAGGACCCCCGGTGGCCAGATACTGTTCACGACGCACGATGCCCGGCCTGAAGCACGGAGCGTGGATGCCGACATGATCGAAAACATCGGAGTCGACCACGACGTCGACGGCGGTGGCTCCCGTCTGGGTGGCCAGCCTCTGGAGCAGGAAGTCCTTGGCCCACACGCCGGTATGATAGAGGTCAGGTTGGTGTCCGGTCGCAACGATAAGGGACGGCTCCGTCGGCGGAGCGGATGTCTCGATCCCCAGCCTGTCCGACCATGCCTTCGCCTTGGCGGTCAAGATACGGCGCGCATCTTTGCGAAGATCGGCCACCGGCACGCCCGCAACACAGAAGTCCCACCCGGCGACCTGCTCCGCGTTTTCCTGAAGCAGCTGGGCCCACTCTGACACCGGCGGTTCCGTCACCAGTTCACCGTGGCCAGCCGGCAGATCAGGTCGTCTCTTGATCATCTCCGCCCCTTTAGAGAAGCGAGCGAACGGAGTCAAGGCCGAGCGGCTCGTCGGAGAAGAAGGGCTCGCCTGTTTCAGCCCCCACGGCCGCTCCCCACATGCGACCCGTCTGTTCGACCGTGTCGATGACGGCTGCATTAGCCGGATTGGCGAAGAACTGCGAACGATACGCCCGGAGTGCACTGAGCTTAGTCTCCATCACCTCTGAGATGTCGATGACGAACGACGGCTCGCGGATCAATCGCATGTGGACCGCCATATAGCGGTAGTGGCGCGACGGATAGTGCGGGTCGCCCCGCATCTCGGTCTTGGTGAGTTTCGCCCAAAACCTCGATGCCTGTACGATCGCCGCCGCGGCGATGTGATCAGGGTGCGCGTCGAGAGGATACGGACCAAAGACGACCTGCGGCTTCATCTCGCGAAAGACCTCCGCAAGCGCAGTGCGGGCGGTAGTGGTGTCCGCAAGCGAGCGGTTTGGCAGCTCAAGCGTACGCCTCTCGGCCACGCCGAGGATCCTTGCAGCCTCCGCCGCCTCGGCGAGTCGAGTGGATCTGGTACCAGCCGGCGTAGGCTCTCCATCGGTCAGATCGACGATTGCCACAGACAAGCCGTCTCGGACCATGGAAGCGACCGTACCACCCATACCGATCTCGACATCGTCGGGATGTGCGCCAACGCAAACCACATCCATCTGGCTCATCTCTTCCCCCCGTCAGATACATCGGAACCGAGGGCGCCGCGCCACACCCGCTGGTAGTAACGCAGGCGGTTAGCAGGATCATCCAGAGCGCTGCCGAAGGTGCGGTCACGGTCACAGTAGATGCGCTCCACAGCCAGCTCTGAGACGCGCAGCCCCGCCCGAAAAGCGCGGGCCCACAGTTCGAGCGGCATGCCGTACCCGGGCTCGACAAGTCCGATTCCGTCGAGCGCTGCAAGTCGATACGCCTTGAAACCGCAGAAGGCATCGGTCAAACCCCAGCCGGTCACCTGGTTGATCTCCTCGGTGATGAGGGCGTTGACTTCACGCCGCTCCTCGGGCACCAGGCGACCCACCGGTGCACTGGAAGGAAGATACCTGCTCCCGGACACAATATCGAAACCTTCGTCGAGCGCGGCGAGAAAGGGCACGATATGCGCGGGCTCGTGCTGACCGTCGCAGTCCATCGTCACCACCTTGTCGGCTCCCCTGGCCCGGGCCACCGACAATCCCTCGGCAAGCGCCCGCCCGTATCCGAGGTTGACCGGATGCGTGATCACACTGATATCGCCACGCGAGGAGAGGGCGGACATCGTGCCGTCGGTAGAGCCGTCGTCGACCACCAGCACGTCGCCGTCGAAGTGCTCACGGACCGCATCGAGGACCGCATCGACCGTTGACTCTTCGTTGAACACCGGTAGCAGTACCAGATCAGACAAGCAATCGCCTCCAGAGGGCGTGAAACGTCACGAGCCGTCGCGCACGCACGGTGCAGCTTCTTCAACGGTGAACGACGTCGTCAGCCGCACCTTGCCGGCGATCATGCCGCCGACGGCACAGTACTTCTCCTCGGACAGCTCGATGGCCCGCCGGACTGCCTCAGGAGAGACCCCGTAGCCCGTCACGACGTACTCTATCTCGACATCCGTATAGATCTTCGGATAGTCATCCTCCCGCTGGATACCCTTCACCTCGATGGTAATGCCACGGACATCCTGTCGTTTCTTCTCCAGGATCGAGATGACATCCATGCCCGTGCATCCAGCCAGGCCGTAGAGGACGAGCTCGATAGGGCGGATACCGGTCCCTTCGCCCTTGTACGCGACCGAGGTGTCCATGACGATGCCATGACCGGCCTCGTCCCAGCCAATGAACTGTCTGTTCCCGCTCCAGCGAACTGTGACGTGATCCATGCGCACTCTCCCATGACGGTCGTTGTGGTGCCGCACCTGCACGATCCTACCCGAACGCCGGCCTTGATCAGATCTTGCGGCCGACCATCCCCGCGAGTTCCCGCGGACTCTGCGCCTTACTGATAGCCTCCTCGAACGTCACCTTACCCGCCTGTAGCAGGGTCTTGAGGTGCTGGTCGAGGGTCTGCATGCCGAGAGACGCCCCGCCCTGGATGATCGTCGGCATCTGATGGGTCTTGCCCTCGCGAATGAGGTTGGAGATCGCCGGGATGCCGAGCATGATCTCCATCGCCATCACTCGACTCCTGCCATCGGTGCTCCTCAGCAGCACCTGGGACAAGACGCCCTCCAGCGTGCTGGAAAGTTGCATCCGTACCTGCTGCTGCTGATGGGGCGGGAAGACATCGATGATGCGATCGATCGTCGCCGGACCGCCGGTGGTGTGCAGAGTCGCGAGCACAAGATGGCCCGTCTCGGCTGCGGTGATCGCTGCAGAGATCGTCTCAAGGTCTCGCATCTCGCCGACGAGTATGACGTCGGGATCCTGGCGCAGTACCCGCTTGAGCGCCGCCGCGAACGAGTGGGTGTCCTCTCCTACCTCACGCTGATTGACGTAGGCCTGCTTGTTCTTGTGCATGAACTCGATGGGGTCTTCGAGCGTGATGATATGAAGGCTGCGGGTCGCGTTGATGTGATCGATCATGGCGGCGAGTGTGGTCGACTTACCGGAGCCTGTCGGTCCGGTCACAAGCACGAGGCCGCGAGGGCGCTCGGCGAGATACCGGCAGACCTTCGGCAAGTTGAGTTCCTCAAGCGTCGGGATCTGGATCGGGATCACGCGAAAGACGGCGCCCATGGAGTTTCGCTGCTGGAAGACGTTCGCGCGGAAGCGTGAGACGCCGGGGATGCTGTAGGCGAAGTCGAGCTCGAGCTCGGTCTCGAACTTGCGCCGCTGCTCCTCGGAGAGAAGGCCGAGGACCATCTCCATCGTGTCCCGGGGCTTGAGAGATGCCAGATTCTCGACCGGGACGATCTCCCCCCGGAGCCGTATGCCTGGGGGACTCCCGACGGTCAGATGCAGGTCCGAGCCACCACGCTCGATCATCAAGCGCAGAAGGTCATCGACGTGTGGCGCATCGGAGACATCCGGTGCTCCCGAACGCGCAGACGCAGGGTGCGGCTCATGAACGGCCACCGGCACAGACGCGGGATCGACGGGCTGTGGGACCCCGTACCCCCCGCTCGGAGTACCAGACTCCGATTGCGCCGACGCGATCGGCGCGGGCATCGCAGGCCCGGGACCGGGGTTGACGACCGCCGGAGTGGGTGCTGGAGCGCCAGGCGCCGGCTCAGGCGCCGCACCCCCTACGGCCCCGACGAGCGAGGCGATCTTGGCGGCGAGCACCTCGGGCGGACCCGTCGACGGAAGGTGGGCGGCCGCGCCCGCCTGCCGTGCCCTGAGAGCGGAGGCCTCGTTCGGGCTCAGGCTCACGATTATCACCGGAACCTGCCGGGTCTCGGGGCTGTCCTTGAGCTGTTGCGTGAGCGCGTAGCCATCGATACCCATCAGCTCTGCATCGACGACGATCGCGTCGGGGCGCTGTGCACTGACCATCCCGATCGCGCGCGGACCAGAGAGTGCGCTGATCACCTCGATGTCTTGAGCTGAAGCATCGAGTGCTCCCCTGACCTGCTCGACGAACCCGGCATCGTCGTGAACGATCAAGACCTTCTTGGCAGCCATTCGTCAGGGACCTCCTCGCGGGACCCGCCCGCAGACTCCACTCACATGGTATGTGTCTTCCCAAGTATCGACACTGTCTCCTGCGGGTTCAATAGCCAGGCACCGGAAGTTTCCAACCCGTGCCACCACCCCCTGCCTTTCGTGCGCTACCATGGGCACGTGAGACATCCGAGGACATCATCTTGATTCGCGCGACAGCCGGGGCACTCGCCCACGGCGGTGGCGCTGCCGTGGGCCTCGATGACGGCCGGGTGGCGTTCGTGCGAGACGCATGCCCGGGCGACGAAGCCGAAATCGAGATCGTCGCCGACCACGGCCGCTGGGTGGATGCGCGGCTTGTTCGAGTGTTGACCCCGTCTCCGGACCGAGTGGCGCCTCCGTGCCCTTACGCGGGTGAGTGCGGTGGGTGTCAGTGGCAGCACGTCTCGGCGACGGCACAACTGGATGCGAAGCGCTCCATCGTCAAGGACGCCTTTGAGCGTATCGGCCGACTGGAAGGTGTGGCAGTCCGTCCGTGCGTCCCATCCCCTCATCCCCTCGGCTACCGGAACAAGATCGAACTGGTCGCCGAGGACGCGGGCAGGGATATTGTTCTCGGGTACCATCGATACGGCAGTGATTCTCTTGTTGCCGTGGACCGCTGCCTCCTTCTCGCCTCTCGACACGTGGGCGTACCGAAGGCCCTGCGCGGCGCTCTGAGATACTTGGGGGGCCGCCACGGAGACCTCGGAATCCGACGGGTCGGGATACGTGTAGCCTCTCACACCCGCGACGTCGAAGTCGCACTCTGGACCACCCCCGGTCCCTTTCCGCGCGCACTCGCAGCAAAGACGCTCACCGACGCGGTCGGCGCGACCGGTGTGATGAGGGTCATGACCAAGGGACCGGACAAGGAGCGCCGGATCGCAGGCGTCGAAGTGCTCTCCGGCCGTGGTGCATGGAGGGAGCGTCTCGGAGGCACCCCGTTCCTGATCTCGGCGCCGTCGTTCTTTCAGGTGAATACCGGCGCAGCAGAACTCCTCGTGCGTCTGGTGATCGATGCGCTGGAACCAGTCGAGACCGACCGCGTCCTGGATCTGTTCGCGGGTGCCGGGACGTTCACGCTCCCGCTTGCGGGAGTCGCCGGCGAGGTCGTCGCTGTCGAATCGTCACGCCACGCCCTGGCAGACCTGCGGCGAAACCTGGAGATCGAAGACCTGTTCGCCGATGTCGTAGGTGGCGACGCGGCACGAGAACTGCCTGCTCTGGACGAGTTCGATCTCGCGATCGTCGATCCGCCGCGCAGCGGCCTCGACGGCCAGCTCATCCCCGCGCTAGCGCAGGCCGGTCCCCGAAGGATCGCGTACGTCTCGTGCGAACCCGCCACACTCGCCCGGGACGCCGCAAGGCTGGTCGCAGAGGGCTACACGCCGGTGCTCGTACAGCCGGTCGACCTCTTTCCTCAGACCTACCACGTCGAGACGGTGGCGGTCTTCGAGCGCAGGCCGACCGGCTAGAAACGCCTAAACGAGCTTGCCGACCTCGGGAAAGTCGACTACGTACTCGTCGTGCGGAGCATCGTCGTGAGCCTCGGTCAGATCCTGCCCCGCGTCGTGCATCGCCTCATGCTCCCCGTCGCCCCACATGGCACTCTCGGTCACGTCGTAGACCGTGCCCTTGTAAGCGACGTATGCGGGTGTGCCGTCCTTGCCGTTGTTCTTCGCAAGTTCCTCGGCGGTGAATTCCTTCATACGCTCCTCCTGGTGTCGTGAGACCATGCTATCTGCTATATCTCCCACGACACCGTCTCAAAAACCGGGAGGATACCAAGCGCACCCTGTGTCGTCAGACAGCGGACGTCAGGACTCCTCGCGTCCGAGCCGTGTCAGTACCCTCACGACCCGCACCAGCATAGTGAGCGCTACTGCGATCGCGCCGAACCTGACCGCCCCTGACGTCGAAGGGCCTTCGGCCACTCCGAGTACTCCACCCAGATCGACCCGCACAGGGCGGACCTCCCCCGCCTGCTCGACGCGCAGCGTGACTCCCGACGTGTCGACATCGACGCTCTGAAGCCCGGCGAGCATGTCGAGGGCGACTTCGGCCCCGGTCGTCTGGTGGACCTGCCTATCGACCACCTGCGGCTCGGCCTGCGCGACCCCCGGGAAAGAGAGTAGGATCGACACAGTGAGCAAAGCGAGTGCTCGGACGCTCGTTGTGGTTCCCATCGTGCCACCTTCGGTCGCGGAACGCCCCTGCCAGACGCAGAGCACACCACAACCTTCGGCAGCGTGAGCAATGCGCTGCGTGACGCACGTCACTTCGATCAGAAGAATGCGACAGATGGCCGTTCGTCGCTATGAAACGACCGTACGTCGCTGCTGACATCACACCATCGCGCGACTCGGGCGCGAACTCAGTCCGAGGCGAACCTCTCACGCAACCCGATGAGATCGACGACGATCTTGCGGCCCTTGGAGGCTATGACACCCTCTTTGGCGAGCGAGGAGATGACGCGCGATGCAGTCTCGCGAGACGTACCCGCCAACGTGGCGATGTCGTAGTGGGTCAATCCCTGGATCAACGGAACCCCACGCGTCTCATAGCTGGCCGTCGCGACGTTGAGGACTACCCGCATGACGCGATGGGTCGCATCGTGAAAAGCCATGTCCTCAAGTCGTCCGATGGTCGTCCTGAGCCGGCGCGATAGCGTGGCTATCAGGGCAAGGGCAAGTCGCGGCTGCAGTTGAATGGCCGCTGAAAGATCCTTCGCATCGAGTACGAACGCCTCGATCTCAGTAGTGGCGATGACATCAGCGGAGCGAGGTTCTGCGTCCACCAGGCTCATCTCGCCAAAGTGCGCCGGAGCTTCCAGATAGTTCAGTGCTAGTTCTTTGCCGTCAGGCGACGCAAGCGAGACCTTCACCCGACCGGAGACGAGCAGGTACATCGCCGAACCGGCGTCGTTCTGGTTCACGACGAAGGTGCCTTTCGGATAGCGCCTGAACTGCGCCATCTTCGAGAAAGCCTCGAGGTCCTCCGTCGACAGGTCCGTGAACAACGGCACCGAACGGAGCTTCACGAGGATGTCTTCACGCGTTGCGGAATTCTTCATACCGACGTTATCGGGCTGTAGCCGATGTGACTTGAGACACAGTGTGAACATATTCGTCACACATCGGCGATCCGTGGGGAGCGAACGGCGCCTCGACCGTTCGCTCCCCACGCCTCACATCTGCGTACGGATGTAGGAGATCATCCGGGGCGTCACATGCGGGATCAACTCAGGCAGATAGCTAGGCATGAGCGACTCCATCGTCTTGGGAAGCAGTCCGGGAACGAGTTCCTCCATGTCATCGGGCATGGGACCGACGTGTTCCTGGACCGCAGCCACCATGTCCGGCATTACCTTCGCCATGATCCCATCGATGAGCAGAGGGAACATCGCCGGCATCATCTTCTCCATCAGGGCAAGTCCGCCCGGAACGTACTTCATCGACTTCATCATCGGTTTCATGCCGGGCGGCATAGCATCCATCATCTGCGGGAAGATCCGCTCCATCAGCGCGGCCATGTTCGCAGGCTCCATCAGCACGATGAACTTCTCGAAGTAGCCCCAGTAGTACATCGAGCGCTCGGTGGTCTCCGGTATGTCGTATCCTGCCGCCTCGGCAACGACACGTGACAGATCGTCGATCTTCAAGCCGAGCTCGTTTTTGATGTTGCTGTCCCTCAACTGGACCTGACAGCACGGACAGAGCGCGACCACGGTATCCGCCTGGACATCCACGGCTTCTTGGAGCCGCTGCTTGCCCAGAATCGGTGCAACCGGCATCTCGCCCACGAGCGTGAGGACAGAGCCGCAGCAGTAGCCCTCCTCGCGGTTGTGCTCCATCTCGACGTAGTCCACGCCCGGGATGGCCTTGAGCATGTCCCGTGGCGGTTCGTAGAGTCCCTGGGCCCGGCCTGCGTGGCACGAATCGTGGAACGTGATCCGTCCCTCGATCGGGTTCTTGAGTTCAAGCCGTCCATCCGAAAGAGCCTCGCTCACCAACTCCGAGTAGTGCTTGACCTCGAAGTCGTACTCCTCGCCGCGCTCGGCGGCCAGGTTAGCGTAGAGTTCCTTCCATACGAGAGCGCACGCGGGACAGGACGTGATAATCGTCTTTGCTCCGCGCTTCCTGGCCTCGGTGGTGTTGTGTTCGTAAATCTCCTCGAAGATGTCCCACTTGCCGGCGACCTTCATGGGGATCCCACAACAGGCCTCATCGGTCCCCATGTAGGAGATGTCGTAGCCCGCATCGGTGAGCAGGCGCACGCTCGCCTCTGCGACGTCGGTCTCGACGAAACTCGCTGTACAGCCGGCGAAGTACATGATCTCGCCGCTCTCCTTGAGTTTGGGCTTGAGATCGTCAGGGACCCAGTTCGCCCGGTTCTCGCGTTTGCCGGCCCAGATATCCAACTCGCCCTGAAGCGAAGCCGCCATCATCTCGAACGGCGGGAACGTGCCGCGCTTTTCCTCGTGGACGAGTTTGCCGCGCATCGTCATCCAGTTATGTTCGACGGGCAGCTGAAGCTGGCATCGCGTGTTGCAGACCTCACAGGTAGTGCAGACGAGGAAAGTGTCGACGGCGACGCGGTCGAACTTCTCGCGGCCCTCGATGACATCACGCAGGTACGCATACTTGCCCCTCGGCGAGTGTGACTCCCACCCTCGCCCCGAGTACTGTTCGCAGGTCGGGACACAGTAGCCGCATCGCGCACATGAGTAGGCCATCAATGCAACGTCGGCGGGGATGCCGTTGACCTCTTTGAACGTTCCGCCGGGATTCGCGGGCGGCTTCGCGGCGTTGGCGAGAGGGCGCACCAGCGGTTCGAATATCGCCGCCGTACCCATCAGCACGTCCACGACACCCCTGCCGAGGACCTTCTTGGGGTTCATGATGCCCCCGGGATCGACCGAGGCCTTGAAGCGTGTCAGCGCCGCGACCTTCTCAGCGCCGAGCACACTCTCTGCCTCGCGACGGAAGTACATTCCCGTCGAGTACGCTGATCCGCCGTGCGCCTTGGCGATGCGGATGACCGACAGCGACAGCGCGAACGCGAGGTTGAAGTTGAAGGAGCGCTCATCGTGAGGGATGAAGCCGAGGAGTACGACCGAATCACCCTTCGCATGCATCCCCTCGAGGATGAACGGCTGGTCGATCTTGCGGTCGATCTCCTCGAGCACGGCCGCGAGTTCGGACAGCGGCACGACCACTTCGGTCGGAACGAGCGACGGGCCGAGGCGCTTGAGGCGCATCGGTGCGAACCGGACCTCCCATTCGTGCTCGGCCACCTCGGGTCCAAGGTCGGCACCACCCGCACGTTGGAGAATTTCGGCAAGCGGCCCGTCAATGGCGGCGCTGCGTGACTCCGGATAGGCGATGACAGCCACGAACTCCTCGGGCAGATCGGGCTCGAAGTGCAGGTGTGTCTCTTCGTACGGATGGCCGTGGCGGTGAGGCAGCTGCTTCTTCAGTCGGATCGACTCGGGGTTGAGGAAGGTGATCGACCACACAGGCACTTTCTGGCTAGAGATCTCCGCAAGCGCCCGCGAGAGTGCAGCGCCGTCGGGGAACGAGAAGGCCCGGTGCACCTCGGGTTCAAGCTGTCTGATCCTGAATGTGACCTCTGTGATGATCCCGGTGATGCCTTCGGCGTCGGCGATGTGGTCCTGCAGCCCCGCACCCTCGAAGACCCGCACCTCGCCGGAGGGCAGCACCACACGTGCGGACACGACGTTGTCCCTGAAGGTCCCGTATTCGTAGGAACCGAAACCGGCACCTCCCTGGGCGAGCCAGCCAGCAGCCCCCGAGCTCGGGGTAGAGGACGGATAGAGGCGAAGCGCAAGCCCGTCCCGGCCCAACTCCCGCTCGATCTCCTCCCAGATGGTGGACGCCTGGACGGTAGCGGTCATGTTCTTGCGGTCGACCGCGACGACCCCGCTCATCCCCGACATGTCGGCGACAACGGCCCCAGGCACCGGGAGTACACCCCCGTAGCCGGAGGTCGCCCATCCACGGGGCACCACTTTGAGGCCGGTCTTGGACGCAAGTCGCAGGAGATCGACGACCTCGCCCTCTGTCATCGGACGAACCACCGCGCCTGCCCGTCCCGCAGGCATGAAAGGCTTGACCAGCCGGGGCATCGCACCGATGTCGAAGGAGTACATGGACCGCTCGACTCTCCGGGTCCTCACCCGATCCCCGAATAGCCCACGCAGTGATTCCTCGACCCGACCGCTGACGACTGACATCCCTGTGTCCTTCCGTTCGCGTGCGCTTGTGCGCATCTTCACTACCCAGCCCGAACCCTTGACGTATGCCATAGGGGATATTCGGATTCACATCGAATGATACCCCACCCGGTATCTTCGGTCAACAGGTGAGACGTGTTACCATCGCCCCACTCACCCGTCCAGCAACCCCGAGGAGTCCGGCTGTGCGCGGAATCCTGTTCGACCTCGACGGAACGCTGCTCGACATCGACCTGCGGACGTTCCTCGGCCGCTACTTCGGAGCACTGTCCAAGACGCTCGCCGCGATCCTCCCCGACGGAGATCCGAGCGGTGCGGGGATACGCGCCGTGACCGCGGCGAGCGACGCGATGATCCTCCCCCACGCAGGGCGCACCAACAGGGAGGTATTCAACGCGGAATTCGAACGCCTGACAGCGATCGACCTCGATGCTCACCAGGCGACTCTCGACCGCTTCTACGCCGAGGAGTTCCCCTCCCTCGGCGACGGATATGGGCCTGCCCCGGGATCAAGACATGTGGTCGAGACAGCTCTTGAGCTCGGGCTGGAGGTGGCCGTTGCCACGAACCCGATCTTCCCGCGCGCGGCGATCGACCACCGACTGGCGTGGGCAGGCCTCGGCGATATCGAGTTCAGAGTGGTGACGAGCTACGAATGGATGTGCGCGACCAAGCCGCACGCCGCCTACTTCCGCCAGACAGCCGAGGCGATCGGAATCGAACCGACCGCGTGTTTGATGGTGGGCGACGACCGGGCTCTCGATCTCCCCGCGGCCGATGTCGGGATGCGCACCTACTACGTGGGCTCCGCGACGGACTCGAGCGCGAACTACCGGGGCTGTCTCGACGACCTCGCCGCGCTACTCCCGCGACTCACCGCCTGAGCGTCCGGCCTTTGGTCTACGTGCTCTTCGGACGAATGAGCGCGACCCATGCCCCATCCAGGCGCCTATCGTAGTGGTACTCGAACTTACCGCGAGTATCCTTGCGCAGATCGAGCTGATATCCGAGCCCGGCAGGTTCGTGGTCGCAGACCACGACCAGACTGTCCGTCGAGTCGAGTTCGATGAGTTTTTCGACCACGGAGAAGACGATCGGCCCTCGCAGCGCCGACGTACACCCGCGAACATCCAGCACGAGACTGTGTTGCGAGCCCGCCACACGCACCTCCCGGTGTTCGATGCGTATCGCATCGTGAACGTCTAGTGGTTCAGTTCGCTGTCACGAACCGCCGTCCTCCTCGTTCTCGTAGAGTTCGGCGAGTTCGGCTCCCGCACGGTCCGCCGTCTCGCGCGGCGAAAGCGAACCACGGTCAGCCTTGCACCGGTCGCGGAACGCATCTCCGTACTCTGCAGGAAACACACTCCCGTGAGCGTTTCCTGGCGCGCCGGGGTTTTCGTCATCGTATTGCACGTTGTCAGTCACGACGGCGCCCCTTCGAAGTTCATTCCCCGGCTTCTCATATTCATCTTCCCATTCCGGGTACACACATCGCGTTATCGCTGACGAACGGCTAGAATGGCATCTAAGGAAGTCTCATAGCTTCCAAGCGCGACCGCGATGGCGCCCAAACAGGTGCCGCACTCGCAAAGACGACGATGTGATCGGGGGGTTACTACTCGTGGGCTTGAACGTGAATGTCTTCACTTGAGCCCGCAGGGATTCGGGGTCCGTGCGGTCCTGCAGCCATCTCCCGACACAACTCCTTTCGCACCTCGGATGCCCGACTCATCCCTCCTCGGCCACATCACTGTCGACCTCCGTTGCCCGCCGCGTGCGGGCCTCCCTTCCGGCCTCGGGCGGCGCCGATCCCTCCTCGATCGAGTCAGCCGTTTCCCCGTTGAAGGCAACCGGACGATCCAACCGAGACGGAAGGAGGGTGCTCCCCACACTTGAGTCGACCTGGAACTGATATCCCTAGGCGGACTCAGATCCCGGTCATAGCGGTAGCGAAGGTTTCTGTTATTCGTACAAGGAGGTGTATGGCATGGCGCATGAGGACCACGATGCGATTTACGACCTTCTCGCTGCGAGAGGCGTCTCGCGTCGCGATTTCCTCAAGTACTGCGGCTCCATCGCGGCGCTACTCGGGCTCTCGCAGGCTCATGTTCCCGAGATCGCGCGCGCGGTCAGTCAGGGCGCTAAGCTTCAGCCAGCTGTTTGGCTGAACGGTGGAGCCTGCACGGGCTGTACCGAGTCGATGGCTCAGGCTGACACGCCCGATGTCGCGACGGTAGTGCTCGAACTGCTCTCGATCGACTTCATGGAGACGCTCTCCATGGCCCAGGGCGAAGATGCCCTCGCGGCCGCCGAGGCGGTCTTCGAGAAGAAGGGTGAGTACATCCTCATCTACGAAGGCTCGGTCATGAAGGGCTTCGGCGGCAACGCGCTGCGTATCGGCGGCAAGACCGGGCTCGAAGAGCTCGATCACGCCGCACCCGGTGCAGCTGCGATCGTCGCGGTCGGCTCGTGTGCTGTCGACGGAGGGTTCGTCATGGCGAACCCGAACCCGGCGGATGCGACCGGCGTCCAGATGTACCTGGAGGAGAAGGGGATCGGCACTCCTGTCATCAACATTCCCACCTGCCCGGTGAACCCCGAGTGGGTCGTTGCGGTCCTCGTCGACGTACTGCTCCTCGGTTCGCTCGAGAGCGACGCGATCCTCGACAAGCTCGACCGATTCAACCAACCGAAGTACATCTTCGGCCAGACGATCCACGATAACTGTCCGCGCCGTGGACACTTCGAGAACGGCAGCTTCGTGTCGGAGTTCGGCAGCGAAGAAGAGGCTCTCGGATACTGCCTGTACAAGGTAGGATGCAAGGGTCCGCAGACCTACACCAACTGCCCGATCGTCCGCTGGAACCGCCGCGCGAGCTGGTGTGTCGAGTCAGGCGCACCCTGCATCGGCTGCGGCAGCATGAACTGGGTCGACGTGGGTGCTCCGTTCCTCAACCGGCACCGTGATCTGCCCCTTCCCAACGTGGGCAACACGCAGCCCGGCACCATCGCCGGGATCGTCGGTGGCGTCGCCGCTGCTGCGCTCGTCGCGCACGGTCTCGGCATGAAGGCCACCGGCCGCATGGACGGCGGTGCTCCTTACGAGGAGATGAAAGCGCACGACCGCAAGCGGATGAAGAAGGGAGGCGGTAAATAGTGGCTCGCCAAGTAGTCGACCCGTTGACTCGTATCGAAGGGCATCTTCGTGTCGAGGTCGAGGTCAACGATGGTGTCGTCACCGACGCCTGGGTGTCCAGCGGGCTGTATCGAGGCATGGAGAAGATCCTGCTCGACCGCCGTCCCGCAGACGCCTTCTATGTCGTGCAGCGCATCTGTGGCGTCTGCCCGATCTCGCATGGTCACAGTTCGACCCAGGCCACAGAGGACGCGCTGGGCATCACGATCCCGAACAACGCCCGCATCATCCGCAACCTCATCGAGGCCGCACAGTACATCCACAGCCACATCCTATGGTTCTACACTCTAGCCGCTCTCGACTACGTCGATCCGGTGAAGGCCCTCTCGGCCAACATCGCCGACACCTACGCTCTCGCGCAGGCTGCCGGCACGGGCGTCTCGGACTTCGGTGCGGTCGCCAAGCGTCTGCAGGCGTTCGTGGACAACGGCCAGCTCTCCATCTTCACCAACGGATGGTTCGGTCACCCCGCGTACGCTGAGGACATGCCTGCGGAGCTGCACCTCATCGGTGTCGCCCACTACCTCGAGGCTCTCGAGATGCAGGCTGTCGCCGCCGAGATCATCGCCATCATGGGCGGGAAGTTCCCGCACTTCATGACCTCGCTCCCCGGTGGCACGACTTTCGTTCCCACCGAGCAGAAGCTCGACGACATCCTGTTCCGCTTCATGAAGCTCAACGACTGGGTCACGAACACCATGATCCCCGACACGCTCGCGATCGCCCCGTTCTACGCGGGTGCATTCGAGTACGGTGGGGGTCACGGGAACTTCCTGTCGTGGGGAGTGTTCAACGACGAGTCCTTCGAGGGTAACAACCGTTACCTGCCCGCCGGCGTCATCAAGGTCGCAGACGGCCTTACCGTCGCCGACGCCGATGCTTCGGTTCTCACCGAGGACGTCCAGCGCTCGTGGTACGATTCGCCATCCGGCCTGCACCCCTCACAGGGTGAAGCGGACGCGATGTTTGACGAGTACAACACCGAGGCGAAGTACTCCTGGGCAAAGGCCCCTCGCTACGACGGCGCCCCGATGGAGGCAGGTCCTCTCTCGCGCATGCTCGTCGGCTATCTGCGTGGCGTGCAGCCCGTACAGGACGTCGTCAACGGTGCGCTTGCGGCACTCGGTGCAGCCGGCCGTCCGGAGATCCTCGTCTCGCTGCTAGGCCGCGTCGCGGCCCGCAACCTCGAGACCAAGGTCGTCTCCGACTGGTCGCTTGAGTGGGTCAACGAGCTTATCGGCGCCGTCACCGGCGGAGACTCGAGCTACTTCCAGCCCCACAGCGTCGACGAGGGTCAGGGTGCAGGCCTTTGGGAAGCCCCCCGAGGCGCCCTCAGCCACTTCATCGACATCCAGGGCGGCAAGATCGCTCGCTATCAGATCATAACGCCGTCAACGTGGGACGCCTCGTCCCGCGACGACGAGGGCGTCCGTGGCCCGATGGAAGAAGCCCTTGTGGGCACTCCGATCATCGACGCCGAGCGTCCGCTCGAAGCGTGCCGCGTGGCACGCAGTTTCGATCCTTGAATCGGGTGTGCGGTTCACGTGTTTGAACCCAAAACCGGTAAGGAAACTACGATTCACACGAAGCCCCTGGGGGTGAGGTAGATGGCGCATCCAGCACACTACCGTGAAGCACACCCGTTCATCTTCGTGATGACGCACTGGATCAACCTGGTCGCGATGGTGGCCCTGGCATTCTCGGGCTTCTACATCCACTACCCGTTCTTCGCAGGGTTCATGGGTGTCGCCCGCGGTATGCACTTCTTCTTCATGTACGTGCTCCTCATCAACCTTGCCGTGCGCATCATCGCCGCCTTCTTCGTGAAGTCAGCGACCCGCCTCGGCTCGCGCGAAGTCGACACCGACATCAAGAACTGGCTGCCGCAGAAGCTCAACCGCCACCAGTTCGGTGCGTGGCTCAAGTACTACCTGTTCATGAAGAAGGATCACCCCATCGGAGCGAAGTACGGCGTCTTGCAAAAGATCGCCTACATCGCCACCGTTCCGCTGACGCTGGCAGCCGCCTACACCGGGTTCGCCATCTACGCACCGGTGATGGATTTGGCCTTCTTCACTGTAGGCACCGACGCCGTCGGTGGGCAGATGAACATGCGGATTATCCACTACTACCTTATGTGGGCGTTCATCCTGTTCACGGCCATCCACGCCTACCTCGCCAACGTAGAGGGCTTCGCTCCCTCCAAGCTGATCTTCGCCTGGAAGGAAGAGGAAGGCCTTCAGTTCGATGCGGAGGGTAAGGTCGTCGGGGGCACGGATCACTAAGACCCATGCAACGAAGCTCGATCAGCGAAGCCCCGGACATGACGTCCGGGGCTTCGTCGCTCCCCTGCGACGATGACCCTATCCTCGAAAAAGGAGCCGACACGACGCTGTCGAATGGGATAGAGTAGCGCACGTGTGATCTTTCACATATGCACACACAGACTCGCTCGCGAAGGGATCGCCTTCGAGTATCCGCAGGGGTTGCGAGCGGGTCATCACCAAGCGAACTTATCGGCATAAGCATGATTCGATAGCGAGGGAGGTAACTGTATGCTGTCCGAACGCATGATCACTGCCGCCCTGCGCCTTCTGAACACCCGATACCTACACCAACGCGACTCCGACCGGCAGGCGCTCCCCGGACCGGCTCCTGGGCGCTCCTACGTCCTCTACGCACACGTCCCCTTCTGCGAACGGCTATGTCTGTACTGCTCGTTCAACCGCTTCCTCTTTCGAGAGGATCGCGCCCGCGCCTACTTCCGTGATCTTCGCACCGAGATGCGGATGGTGGCTGACCTCGGATACGACTTCCCCTCTCTCTACATAGGCGGTGGCACGCCGACCATCCTGCTTGATGAGCTGTGTGAGACGATCGATCTGGCGCGAGAACTCTTCTCGATCGAAGAAGTCTCCAGTGAGACGAGCCCCAATCACCTCAACCCCGAGCTCGTCTCCGCTCTCCAGGGTCGGGTACAGCGCCTTTCCGTCGGCATACAGAGTTTTGGCGACACCCTGCTACGCCAGATGGACCGATACGAGAAATATGGCAGCGGCATGGAAGTCTTCGACCGCATCCGTTCGGTGGCCGGAAAGTTCCCCTCTCTCAACGTCGACATGATCTTCAACTTCCCCTCCCAGACCGAAGAGATGCTCAGCCGCGACATCACCCTGCTCAAGGCGAGCGGCGCGAACCAGACGACCTTCTATCCGCTCATGGCCTCGCCAAAGACCCGCGCCGAGCTTGCGAGCGCTGTCGGCCACATCGACTACGCACGGGAGGTACGCTACTACCGCACTATCGCTGAGTCACTCTCCGACGAGTTCACGGCTACGTCCGCCTGGACGTACTCCCGCGATGTCGACTCCATGATCGACGAGTACATCGTCGACTACGGAGAGTACGTCGGCATCGGTTCGGGCGCTCTTTCCTTCCTCGGCGGCAAGATCTATGGAAACTCGTTCTCGCTCAAGGAGTACAGCGACAGGGTCCGATCAGGACGCATGTCCGTCGCCAAGGAGGGGCTCCCCTACTCGAAGAAGGCCATGCACCGATACCGCTTCGTCACGGATCTCTTCGGCCTGCGGCTCGACAAAGAACGGTTCCTGCGCGACTTCGGTGTTTCGGCGGACCGTGCGCTCGCTCCCGAACTCAATTTCATGCGGCTCGCGGGCGGAATCGCCAAGGAGACCAACAGCTACGCGACGCTCACCGAGAAGGGCCGCTACCTTCTCATGGTGATGATGCGCGAAACCCTCGCAACCTCGAACGACCTGCGCGACCATGCCCGAGCCGCCCTCCCTCTTGAAGAGCGCATGTTGCTGCTCGAAGGCGAGTTGTGCGATCCGGCAGCGCGGGAGGAGCAGCGCGCGGCGGGCTAGAACCCGGCCTCTCGCTGCGATACAGTCGTTCCTGATATCCATTCTCGCACTTCAGAAAGGGCGGACCGCCACTATGGCCGAACGCATCCTGATCATGGGAATCGGTAACCCTCTGATGACCGACGAGGGCGTCGGGGTCCGGGTCGCAGAACTCTTAATGTCAGGTTTCGAGCTGCCGAATCATGTCGAGGTCATCGACGCCGGCACGATGGGACTGGGCATCATAAACCTCTTTCGCGATCGGGACCTCATCATCGTGGTCGACGCGATCGATGGGACGGGCCATCCGCCCGGAACCGTGGTGATGCTTACGCCGGAAGATCTCGCACCGAACCAGGTGATGCACTCCCTGCACGACACGCGATTCGTCGATGTCCTGGAGGCGGCCCAGCTCACCGGTCTCGAGCCTGAAGCCATCTGCATCGGGATCCAGGTCGGAAGCATGAAACAGTGGGTTACCGAGCTCACCCCTGAGGTGGAAGCGGCCCTTCCCGCAGCCATCTCGGCCGTACTCGAGGTTCTCGAGGAGCGCGGGACGACGCTCGCGCCGTCCACCTCTCACGCCACCGGCTCGGTCGCCGAGATCATCGAGAGCATCCGCACCAAGGCCGACATGCCGGACGCCTGAGTAGGAGCGGCCCTGACATCCGGCAGACACCCCGCCCCGCACCCTTCTTGGCCGAGGAGTCCGATATGCTCCATGAACTGAGCGCAGTCCGTGACGCCGCCGAGGCAGGCGCCCGGGCGATCCGTGACAGGGCAGGCGACATCGGCGAGATCCGTTCGAAATCCTCGGCGACCGACATGGTCACCGAGACCGACGTCGCTGCGGGCATCGCGGTGGCCCGCTCGCTCCTCGACCACGACCCCTCCGCACGCTTCGTGATCGAGGAGGAGGAGGTCTACGACCTCGCAGGCGCGACCCGAGGCACCCTGGGCGATGACGAGGTGTGGGTCGTCGACCCCCTCGACGGCACCACGTCGTTCGTTCACGGCTTCCCGGCGTACTCCGTGTCGGTAGCGCTCCTCCGACAGGGTCGCGCTGTCGCCGGGGCGGTCGCCAACGTCCCTCTCGGTGAGACGATTTCGGCGGCGGACGGCCTCGGTGCGAGCGTCGACGGGCGACCGGCCAGATGCACGACAACCACCCGGCTCGACGAGGCCCTCCTGGTCACCGGCTTCCCCTACGACCGTGGCAAGCCCCTGGAACGCCAGCTCGCGGTCCTTGGTGCATTCCTGCGCGCACCAGTCCACGGGATACGCAGAGACGGCTCGGCCGCGATCGACTGCACCCACGTCGCCCTCGGCCGCGCCGATGGGTTCTGGGAGTACGGCCTCAAAGCCTGGGACATGGCTGCAGGAGTGGTCATCTGTCGGGAAGCGGGTGCCCGGGTCAGCGCGGTCGACGGCTCGGAGTGGACCCCGGACTCGACCGGCGTACTGACCGCGACACCGGCCCTCCACCCGCTCATGCTCGAGGTCATCCGCTCCGCCGAAGCGACAGTAGATCAGTAGAGGCGCTTAGGCTCCTCGGCGTCCTCGGCCAGCTCGATCCCCCACTCGGCAAGTACCTTGCTCACGGCGCGCTCGCCACTCTCTATGCAGTTCGGGATCCCTACGCCCCGGTAGGATCCTCCGGCGATCGCAAGTCCCGGTATGTCGGCGCACCCTTCCTCGATGGCTCCGACGCGGTCGAGATGGCCGAGAGTGTACTGAGGCATCCCACGCTCCCACCTGAACACACGCGTCAGCAGCGGGTCGCCCTTCACGCCGAGGATATCGCGGAGTTCCGCCAGGACGATGTCGACAAGGCGCTCGTCGGTCTCGGCCATGATCGCCTGGTTATGCGGCCCACCTACGAAACCGCGGAATAGCACCTTGCCCTCCGGCGCACGCCCGGGCCACTTGGTCGACGAGAATGTCGCAGCCATGAGCGAACGGCCCTCGATGAGCGGGCAGAGCACGCCGAACGCGTTCATGTCGATGCCGACCTCCGCCTCATGAAAAGCGATCGAGATGGTGGCCGAAGACGAGTGGCCGATGCCCGAAAGCGCATTGGCGATCCCGCTATCGACGGGGCGCAG
>CAYGFZ010000021.1:0-2487 GCA_964349355.1 uncultured Coriobacteriaceae bacterium
CGTTCGACCTTGTCGGGGTCTTTCTCGTCGGAGAGGCCGAAACGGTGGGCCAGTCGGAACACGTGAGTATCCACCGCGATGCCCTCGACGATCCCGTAGGCGTTGCTGATCACGATGTTGGCGGTCTTGCGTGCCACCCCGGGGAGGCTGATCAGGCCTTCCATGGTGTCGGGGACGGCTCCCTCGTAGTCGGAGAGTACCTTCTGTGAGGCTCCGATGATCGCTCGGGTCTTGTTGCGGAAGAACCCGGTCGATCGCACCAGCTCTTCGACATCGTCAGGGTCGGCTGCGGCGAGTTCGGTCGGTCCGGGGTAGCGTTGGAAGAGTGCAGGGGTGACTTTGTTGACGCCGACGTCGGTCGTCTGAGCGGAGAGGATCACGGCGATCAGTAGCTGGAAAGGGGTAGTGTAGTCGAGCATGGTATGGGCTTCGGGGTAGAGCTTCGCCAGTCGGCCCATGATCGCCTGCGCCCGCTCTCGTCGCCCCATCGCGCGCTGCCCTTCGCCTCGCTCCCGGTCCGTCTTCCGTGGCACAGATACTACCCCACCCGAGCAGCTGCCTTGACCCCGCTACCGGCAGGGGGCTACCCTCGCATGACCCCGCGCCGGAGTCCCCGTCGCGGGCTTCCGCCGTGTCCGTGACCCGCCGAGGAGCCCCGATGCACCTGCTCGACTCGCTCATGACCGCCCTTTCGGACGCCGAACCCTACGCGAAGATGCACGACGCGGTCTCAGCCGGTGAAGATGTGACTCTCGCGGCTCCCGGGCTCGTCAGGCCCCTGCTGACAGCGGCGCTGTTCGCCGCTCGTCCCCGCCCGATGCTTGTGGTCGTCGCGGGCACCGATGCTGCGGAGAGATACGCGAGGCAGGCCGAGGCGTACCTCGGTCCGGGGGAGGTGCTCCGCTTTCCCGAACGCTCCGACTCACCCTGGTCGCTCGAGTCGCCCGACCTCGCCGCGGTAGGCGCTCGTTCGCGCGCGCTCCATTCCTTGTCGAGCGGCCGGTCGGCCATCGTCGTCGCCTCGATGAGAGCACTCCTTCGGGCTCTACCTCCCCAGGGCAGCCACGTCTTCACGCCGCTCGTGCTTGAAGCCGGGGCGAGTGTCGATCTTGAAGAGGCCGCAGATCGTCTCGCCCACATGGGTTACGAACGTCTCGACGACGCGGCCGAGCCGGGGACGTTCGCGGTCCGCGGAGGGGTGCTCGACGTCTTCGCTTCCGACGCCACCCACCCAGTGCGAGCCGAGTTCTTCGGCGACGAGATCGAGACGCTGCGGCGCTACGTTCCCAGTACGGGCCAGAGCATCGGAGACGCCGGACACGTCGAGGTGTTCGGCTGTCGAGAGGTGGCACTCGGCTCCCGTGCAGCCGCCTCGGCCCGCAGCGCCTTGCGCGAACGCGCCCTCGGCGATCCCGAGGTCGCCCACCATCTTGAGTTGATCGAGCAGGGCGTCTACTTCAACGGTGTCGAACGCTATCTGCCCGTCTTCTACCGTCAGGCGGGATCGCTTACCGACTATCTGTCGGCAGAGACTCTCGTCGTGGTCGTCGAGCCACGTTCGCTCTTCGACGATGCGACACGCAGGTCCGAGGACCTGACCGCCGCTGCCGAGAATGCCGGCGTCTCTCCTGAGGGTCTCGTGCTCCCGCCTGCACGCATCGATCTGGGTGGACGCCAGCGGCTCACCATGCTCTCACTCCTGCGGACCGGAGGTGTCGTCGACGCAGAGCTCACCGCACGCCGTCCCGAGGTCGCAGGCGGCGAAGAGCGCTTCATTGCAGGGCTTCAGGGGCTGCTTTCGGCTGGTTTTGGGGTTGCGCTCGCCATACCCGAGCGTCGCGTTCGACGCCGTATCGCCGACCGGCTGACCGAGGCCGGGCTCCCGCTCATCGACCTCGTTGCCGCGCAGCGGGAGGGTGGGGAACCAGCCTCTGCTGCCGGAGCAGCTATCGCACCCTCCCATCCTGTGCTGCGTCCTGGCTTCCTGCATCTGTGCGCGGCGGAGGTGCCTGCCGGTTACGTACTGCCCTCAGCTCGCGTGGCTGTCGTGAGTATCGACGACGTCTACCCTCGCTCAGCGGCAACCCGCCGGGCGGTCCGTGAGGTGGATCCGACGCGCATGACCTTCGGCTTCGCACCTGGCGACTATGTGGTTCATGCCTCCCATGGAATCGCGCTCTTCACAGCACTCGAGCGAAAAGAGGTCCTCGGCCAGGAGCGTGACTATCTGGTGCTCGAGTACGCGAAGGGAGATCGCCTCTACGTCCCGGTCGAGCAGATCGACCGGGTGACAAAGTACGTGGGTGCCGAGGGTTCGGCGCCGCGCGTCACGCGACTGAACACCGCCGACTGGTCCAAGGCGACCAATAAGGCGCGCAAGGCCGCTCGAAAACTCGCCTTCGACCTGGTGGATCTCTATGCGCGACGCGCTTCGGTGCAGGGATTCGCGTACGGTGGCGATGCGCCGTGGCAACTCGAGATGGAAGC
>CAYGFZ010000021.1:2587-6569 GCA_964349355.1 uncultured Coriobacteriaceae bacterium
TTCACGACCTTCTCCGAGAGGTTCGCTCCGTTCCCGGTCCGGGTCGAGGTGCTCTCGCGCTTCCGCTCGGCGGCACAGCAAAAACTCGCGCTCGAGGGCTTCGCCGCCGGCGCGGTCGACATCCTCATCGGAACGCATCGCCTCCTCTCGGCAGATGTCACGCCGAAGGACCTCGGCCTGGTCGTCATCGACGAAGAGCAGCGTTTCGGTGTGCAGCACAAGGAGCACCTCAAGCACCTGCGCGAGCAGGTGGATGTACTGACAATGACCGCCACACCCATACCGCGCACCCTGCAGATGTCGCTCTCGGGCGTTCGCGACATGAGTGTCATCGACACACCGCCACCGAACCGGTTCCCCGTTCAGGTCCATGTGGGCGAGTACGATCCTGACGTGGTGAGCGGGGCGATCCGTCGCGAGGTAGAGCGCGGTGGTCAGGTCTACTACGTCTCCAACCGGGTGAAGTCGATCGACGAGGCCGTTGCCCGCGTGTACGAGGCGGCTCCGGAGGCGCGGGTCGCTGTCGCGCACGGCCAGATGAGTGAGCGGCAACTCGAGCGGGTGATGGAGTCGTTCGCGGCGAACAAGGTCGACGTTCTCGTGGCGACCACCATCGTGGAGAGCGGGATCGACAACCCGCACTCCAACACCCTGGTCATCGAGGACTCACAGCGTCTCGGGCTCGCGCAGCTCTACCAGCTCAAAGGCCGCGTCGGAAGAAGCCATGTGCGCGCGTTCGCGTACTTCCTCTTTCCCCGCGGATCTTCACTGACCGAGGCTGCCGTCGAGCGCCTGGTCGCCATTCGCGAGACCGCGGAGCTCGGGAGCGGCATCAAGGTGGCGATGCGCGACCTCGAGATCCGGGGAGCCGGCTCCCTCCTCGGCGCAGAACAGCACGGGACGATGAGCGCGGTCGGGTTCGACCTGTACTCTGAGATGATCCGCGAGGCGGTGGTGGAGGCCCGCGGTGAGCCTCCTGTGGCGCATCCGGATATCCGGGTCGACCTCCCTCTCTCGGCATTCCTGCCCGACGAGTACATTCCGGACGTCGACGAGCGGGTCCGCTACTATCGCAGGCTTGCCGGTGCTCCTGCGATCGAGGCGGTCCACCGGGTCGCGGCCGAACTCGTCGGGAGCTTCGGCGCCCTGCCGGAGCCTGCCGGGAACCTGGTCGCCGTGGCCCGCATCCGGGCGCGTGCGGCGGACGTCGGCGTGAAGACTGTGAGGGTCGCGCGCCGCCGGCTTCTCGTCTCGCCGGTCACCCCGTCGGGAGATGCCGCGGGGGCGTTGGCAGCTATGGGTGCGATCGTGCTTGAGCGCGACCGGACGGTCGCGTTGCCGCTCGGGTATGGAACTTCTGTGGGAGAAGCAGCCGAGGCGCTACTCGGTGCTATACTCTCCGGGACTGATCACGCTGTTTCTGATTCCCTGGAGGACTGATGAGGATCCCTCGTATCGCATTTTTTATGGCGCTTGTGACTGTGCTTCTGACCGGAGTCGTCGCGTGCGGCTCTAACGACGTGGCTGCTCGGGTGAACGGTGAGGAGATCAGCAGCACGGAGCTCGACGAACAGGTAGAGCGGCTGCGCGAGCAGTCCCCGCAGATGTTCGAAGGCGAGGAGGGCGAGGCGCAAGTCCTCGACTTCAAGCGCCGCCTTCTTGAGAGCATGATCGACAACGTCCTTGTGCGTCAGGCCGCCGAGGAACGCGGTATTTCGGTGAGCGACGAGGAGATCGACACGCAGATTGACGAGCTTAAGGCTGGCTTCCCGAGCGAAGATGAGTTCAACACCGCCCTAGCGGACGCCGGATTGACCCTTAATGACCTTCGTGATCAGCTCAGCGAGCAGCTTGCGACCCAGAGGCTCATTGAGGAGCTCGTCGGAGATGCCGAGGTCACGGCCGACGAGATCGAGGAGTACTACGAGGCCAACAAGGATCAGTTCGCCGATCAGGCCGCGACCCGCTCCTCGCACATCCTCTTCGAGCCGGAGGACAAGGCGACCGCCGAGGAGATCCTTGCCGAGGTCCGTGCCGGCGGGGACTTCGCTGCGCTAGCTACCGAGTATTCGAAGGACCCCGGTTCGGCCTCTCAGGGTGGGGATCTCGGTTGGTCCGATCCATCCCGCCCGTTCGTTCCGGAGTTCACCGAGGCCATGGATGGCCTGGACGTCGGCGAGGTCTCTGATCTGGTCGAGACCGATTTCGGCTGGCACATCATCAGGATCGATGAGCGCCGGGACGAGAGCCAGAAGCCTCTCTCCGAGGTCACAGAGCAGATCGAGCAGATAATCTTGCAGCAGCGCAACACTGAAGCATACCAGACGTTTCTCGATCAAATCCGTGCTGAGGCGGACATCGAGATCCTGATCGACGAGCTTAAGCCGGTAGAAGGCAACGGGGAGTAGCGTACGGGATGGTGGCGTTCGGGGGGATGACGTGGGTTCGATAGCGGTCATCGGTGTCGATGACGTGTCTGGCCCGCTCGCCGGGGCCACGCTTGAGCGTCTCCGGGCGGCCACCCATGTGGTCGTCTCCTCGGCGGACGGGCCCCTCGCAGGCGCCATTGCCGAGGCAGGCCTCCATCCGGTTTCGCTCGAGGAGTTGGGGCTAAGCCCAGAATCGCCTTCTGAGTGCGTCGTGGAAGTACTCGTGGACCTCGCGCAGGGCGGCGATGTCGCGTATGCAAGTGCGGGCTACCCGCTGTTGAAACAGGGATTACTGACGGGGTTGCTCTCGCGCACGCGGGCGGCAGTGGACGTGTTCCCGGTCCTCTCACCGCTGCAGATAATCCTGATGGCGTTCGACATCGACCTGACCGCTGACCTCGACATCGTCGATGCCCGCTCGCTGGCACCCGTGATCGGGCAGCGCGACTCGCATCTCGTCGTCACCGGGGTGCGGAATGCCATGCTCGCCCGTCGCGCCGAGAAGCAGCTCGGTGTCGTTTATCCGCCGGACCATCCTGTGGTGGCGGCGGGCTGCCTTTCCGGTGGCGGATACGCCCTGGCGCTTACAACGGTGGCAGAGCTGGGAGATTTCGAGGTCTGCGATGATGCCGCTGTCTACGTCGCGCCCTCCCGGATGGATCCGCCCGGTGGCTTTGTCGGGTTCGTGCGCACCATCGCGGTGCTCCGGAGCCCGGAGGGCTGTCCCTGGGACCGGGCGCAGACTCACCTGAGTCTGCGCCGCAACATGATCGAGGAGGCCTACGAAGCCGTCGGCGCTATCGAGTCGGCCGACGACGACCACCTGGCCGAAGAGCTCGGTGACGTGCTGCTCCAGGTCGTGCTTCACGCGCAGATCGCGGCGGACGAAGGCCGCTTTACGATCGACGACGTGGTCGCCGGGATCGCCGAGAAGATACGGCGCCGTCATCCGCACGTCTTCGGTAGCGCCGTCGCCGGGACACCGGACGAGGTCATCGAGACGTGGGACGCCATCAAGCGGGATGAGAAGGCCCAAGGCGGCACCCTCGATGGCATCCCGGCCAACCTGCCCGCACTGATGTGGGCGCAGAAGATATCACGACGTGCGGTCGGCGTAGGGTTCGAGTGGGAGAGCCTCGACGCGGTGTGGGAGAAGGTCCACGAAGAGATCGACGAGCTCAAGGAGACCCAACCCGGCTCTCCTGAGGCCGCAGAAGAAATCGGTGATCTGCTCTTCACCGTCGTGAACCTCGCACGGAAGCAAGGCATCGATGCCGAGGAAGCATTGCGCGCGACGTGCCGCAAGTTCATCGGCCGCTTCGAGGACATGGAACGCACGGCGACGGGGGCTGGATCTTCGATCGCCGATATCGATATCACCGAGATGGAACGTCTCTGGCGAGATGCCAAGGGCAGGGAGGGGTCACAGTCATGAGCACCATCGTCGACATCTTCGCACGCGAGATCCTCGACTCAAGAGGAAACCCGACGGTCGAGGTAGAGGTTCTGCTCGACGACGGATCGTTCGGTCGTGCGGCAGTGCCGTCGGGAGC
>CAYGFZ010000021.1:6669-8464 GCA_964349355.1 uncultured Coriobacteriaceae bacterium
GGTGGCGCGCACGCTGACAACAACGTGGACCTCCAGGAGTTCATGGTCATGCCGGTGGGCGCCGGCAGCTTTGCCGAGGGATTGCGGATGTGTGCCGAGATCTACCACACGCTAAAGGGCGTGCTCTCAAAGCGCGGTCTCGGGACCGGCGTGGGCGATGAAGGCGGGTTCGCCCCCGACCTCGCTAGCAACGAAGAGGCGCTGCAGGTCATCTCGGACGCTGTGGAGAAGGCGGGCTACACACTCGGGGAGCAGATCGTGTTCGCGCTCGACCCTGCTGCGACCGAGATCTACCGCGACGGAGCCTACCACCTCGAGGGTGAGGGCCGGGTACTCTCTTCGGCGGAGATGGTCGACTTCTGGACCGACCTTGTGGATCGCTATCCGATCGTGAGCGTCGAGGACGGCATGGCCGAGGAGGACTGGGACGGCTGGAAGTTGCTGACCGAGCGGATCGGGGAGCGCGTGCAGCTCGTCGGTGATGACCTCTTCGTGACGAACACCGAGCGGCTCGCCCGGGGCATTGAGATGGGTGTCGCCAACTCCATCCTCATCAAGGTCAACCAGATCGGCACACTTACCGAAACACTCGACTGCATCGAGATGGCGAAGCGCGCCGGTTACACGTGCGTGATCTCACATCGCTCGGGAGAGACGGAAGACACCACGATCGCCGATCTGGCGGTCGCAGTGAACGCGGGCCAGATCAAGACAGGCGCGCCTGCGCGCTCCGACCGGGTTGCGAAGTACAACCAGCTTCTGCGCATCGAAGAGGAGCTGTGCGACTCGGCCGTCTATCCGGGTGGCGACGCTTTCTACAACATCCGCCCGGTGCGCGGATAAGGGCCTGATAGGGGACGGGCGGGCATGAAGGAGCGCAAACGCAGGGCGGATAGGCCCTCCATCCCGTACGAACACGGCGTGCCGCTTGAGAGTGCTATCGCCCGCAGGGAACGCATCGCCGACAGCTACGACCTGGAATTCGGTCACGACCGGGTCTTTCCGGAGTTGATCGATGCGCTCCTCGAGGAGTTGCCCGAGGGAGCGGAGGTCCTCGAGGTCGGCGCCGCGACGGGCCTGCTGACTCGCCCGCTGCTGGAGTGGGCCGGCAGTGTGACGGCTCTTGAGCCCTCGGCCGGCATGTTGCGTCGGCTGTTGGCGAGCGACGTGACCTCCTCGGCATCGCTCATCACCCGGCAGGGCATGGTCGAGGATCTCGGCGATGACGAACTCTTTGACGTCGCCGTGGTGACGTTCACCCCCAGGCGTGGCCTCGGCCTGTCGCGACTCTTCTTCGAGCTCACCAGTCACGTCCGCGACCGGGTCGTCATGCTCCTGGACGAGGATGTGTCGATGGACTGGGCCTACCTCGCCCGCAGCGCGGCGAAGCGCGGTCTCGACGTCCGGTTGCGCATCGTGTGCGGCTCGGGCCCTGAGCCCGGTGACGAGGCGCGCAGGGCCGTGGTGCTCGTCGTCCGCAGTGCGGCGGCAGCATGCGTACTTGACGGTTCGGGGCAGGAGTGGGATCCGGAAGAGTGGGTTGCGGATGCCCGCGTCGTCGACGTGCCGTACCCGGCGCCGAGGGGTGCCGCGTCGCGCCTCGTTCGCTACGTGCTCTCCGGTGGGGACCGTGCCCTGCGACTGCGAACGGACGCCGCTGGCGTCGATCGCCTCTACGGCAACCTCCGGACCGCGGTACACCGATTGGGGCGCGACCGTCTGACAGTGCGCCGGGACGGGGATACGATTCAGGTGGTCCGTCTTCCCTCGGCGGGTGATGTCGGAGAGGAGTAGC
>CAYGFZ010000021.1:8564-13866 GCA_964349355.1 uncultured Coriobacteriaceae bacterium
CGTCTCCTCATCGACGACGGCGCGATCGAACTTGTGGTGACCGGTACCGAGCACGGCGCCGTGCACACACGTGTGGAGGCCGGCGGGCCGATATCGAGCCGGAAGGGCATCAATGCCCCCGGGGCGACGCTGGGCCTCGATGCGGTCACGGAACGGGATCGCGAGGTGCTCGCGTGGGGGCTGGAAGTGGGCGTCGACCTTGTGGCGCAGTCGTTCGTGCGCTCGGCCGCCGATGTCAGGCATCTACGGGAACTCATGTCCGGCCGAGACGTGCCGATCGTTGCCAAGATCGAGAGGCACGAAGCTGTCGCAGACATCGTCGGCATCGTCGCCGAGTCCGATGTCGTGATGGTCGCGCGTGGCGACCTCGGTGTAGAGACCTCCCCCGAGGAGGTGCCGGTCCTGCAACGCCGGGTGATCTCGGTCTGTCGCGACCAGGGCGTCCCGGTGATCGTCGCCACCCAGATGCTCGAATCGATGACGTCGACCACCCGGCCGACCCGTGCCGAAGCGTCCGACGTGGCGAACGCGATCTTCGACGAGGTCGATGCGGTGATGCTCTCCGCCGAGACCGCGGTCGGCTCGTTTCCGTTGCGCTCCGTCCAGACCATGGCGCGGATCGCCACACATGCCGAGAGTTCACTCGATGCCGAGAGGCCCCCGCTTCGTTCTGCGGGCGACACCGATGATGTGACCGCGGCGGTGAGTGCAGCCGTCTGTGAGCTTGCGGGCGATCTCGATCTGGCCGCGATCGTCACGGCGACCCAGTCGGGCGCCACAGCGCGCGCGGTGGCACGGCACCGTCCACGGGCACCGATCGTAGCCGCGACCCCCTCCCCGGAAGTCGTTCGCCGACTCCAGGTCGTGTGGGGCGTCCACCCGCTTTTAGTCCCGCTCGCCGATGACACGGATCTCATGCTCGACAGCGTGCTTGCGGCGGTGAGGGACGCGGGACTCGCACCCGGCGGCGCACGCGTCGCAATCACCGCCGGGATCGCATCGCGGGTACCCGGGGCGACAGACTTCGTTCTCGTGCGGGGAATCCCTGTGTAGGGCGGCAACAGGTGTCGAGACAGAGTCTCGACCTCGACCTCGAGTTGAGATGATACACCCGGTCTACCTGTGCTACCATGGTCGTGGTGCGTTGCACCGGGCACAATCACAGACGCTGGCCTTCTCACAGGACTCATTGAAGATGGCATCGAGAAACTCGACGCGGCAAGGGGCTTCAGCGAACGCACGACGAACCGCCTCGCGGTTACGCCGTGGTTCGGCCACTCCCACGCGAACAAAGCCTCCGCGCCGTACCGCTTCCACCCGTACGCGCACCCCCAAGAGGGGCACGGCTACCAAGCGTTCGAAAGCGACACCTGCCGCCCGGTCGTCGCGGCCTGCCGCGTGGCGCACATCCCTGATCGTCCTCGGGGCACTTCTGCTCGTTGCGTGGGCCTTTTACCCGGCTCTCCGGATCCAGTATCAAGAGAGCAGAGAGCGTGCCCGTCTCGAGGTGGAGCTCGAAAGCCTTAAAGAGCGAAACGAGACCCTGAGTGCCCAGGTGGAGCGGCTAAAAACCCCCGAGGGTGTCGAAGAGATCGCGAGGGAGAACCTCGGCATGGTCAAGCAGGGTGAGAACCTCTATGTCGTTCTCGACCCGGAGACTACCTCGAGTGCGGGGCCGGTCGCCGATGGCGGAGAGGGTTCCGGCACCATCTGGGTCGAGCTGCTCGATCTGGTCTTCGGCGCACGATGAGCGAACGTCCCGGTCCCGACCGCGCTGTGCCTTCCCCGCAGGATCGCGTGGTCGTGGAGGCGCAGGTAGGGCGCACCGTGCGGGGTGCGTGGCGCGTAGCTACCCGCTGCCGGTATGGCCACCCACAGGCGATCGTCACGCCGCCGCTACTCGATGACGGCACTCCGTTCCCGACCCTGTTCTGGCTTACCTGCCCGTTCCTTGTCGAGAAGACAGGCGCGATAGAGTCGGTTGGCGAGGTCGCCGAGTGGGCAGCGCGGCTTGCAAACGATGAGGTTCTTGCCGCACGGATGCTGGTCGCCGATGCGCACTACCGCGTGCTGAGGGCGGCCGAGGCCCCACCGGGTTGCGACCCGTGCGGTGACGCAGGGATCGCCGGACAGGCCGACCCGCTCGCTACGAAGTGTCTACACGCGCACGTCGCGTGTCTCCTCGGCGGGATTGAAGACCCGGCAGGTGAGTCGGTCATCGCCCGTTTCGGGTGTGAGTGTGATGACGCTCGATGTGACGCGCTCACATGCCTTCAGCGAGGAGCGTCCGTGAACGCGCGCGCTGGCGCTCACGCCTCAAGGGTCGCGGCGATAGACATCGGTACGGTCACCACCCGGTTGCTGATCGCCGAGGTCTCCCCGGCCGGCGTGGAGGAGGTCCGCCGGTGCACCGATATCACGCACCTTGGCGAGGACCTGGCTGAGACAGGTGCGCTCTTGCCGTCAGCGATGCAGCGCGTCGAGGCGGTGATCGCCCGGTATGCGTCCGAGATAGCCATCCACGGGGTCGAGACTGTCCGCACTGTTGCCACGTCGGCTTCGCGCGATGCCTCCAACGCGCAGGAGTTCGTGGCCATGCTTGCCCGGCATGGTGTCGTGCCTGAAATCGTTTCCGGGGACGCGGAGGCCAGGCTCGCCTTCGCGGGCGCTGCCTGGGGCCGCGAAGGCCGCGACATCCTGGTGAACGATATCGGCGGGGGCTCGACCGAGATCGTATTCGGTGCCGCGGGCGGAGACGATGTGGAAGTCGAGTTCGCGCGCTCGGTCGACGTCGGCTCGAGGCGGGTCGCGGAGCGTTTCCTGAGATCGGACCCGCCCACCCCCCTCGAGCTCGATGAAGCCAGACGATGGATTGCCGATCAATTCGCACCGGTCATCGGCGAGCTCCCCGCCCGCCCGCGCCTTTCGGTCGCGTTGGCCGGCACCGCCACCACCCTGTCCGCGATCGATCAGGGACTCGGCGTCTACGATCCGTCGAAGATCCACGACGCGGTACTCGGCCTGAAGCGCATCCGCGAGCTGACCGGGATGCTTGCGGGACTCCCGCTCCGGCGTCGGGCGACAGAGGTGGCGGGGCTTGATTCCGGGCGGGCTCCCGTGATCGTCGCGGGAGGCCTTATCCTCGGCGGATTGCTCGATCTGTTGAGCATGGATTCGACGGTCGTGAGCGAGCACGACATACTATACGGGATCGTGCTCGACCTCGCGTCGCATCCGAACGGGAAGGCGGGGCTCGAGTGATGGGGCGGTGTATCCGAATTGGTACAGGAGGGGGCCTTAAAAGCCTCTGGCCTCAGGGCCGTGTGGGTTCGAATCCCACCACCGCTACCAGACGACCGGAGCGCCCGGGCGGGAACAGGGGAGTTTTGTCCTGCCGATCCGGGCTTGCGATACTTGGGCGTGAGCGTGACGATGGACGAATGGGCGCCGAGTGCACAGCGAGAGAGGGGGGCGTGAAGAGTGGCCGATGATGCGGCAGCACGCCTCTATCAGGCGTTCGTCAGCCAGGACCCGGCGGCGGCTATCACGGTGATCGAGCAGGCGCGCGGCGGCGGGATGAGCCAGGGTGCGCTCTTCGACTCGCTCTTCGCACCAGCGATGGCCATGCTGGGCGGTGCGTGGTCCAGTGGCGCGATCGACGAGTACACCTTTACCCAGGCGGCCGTCGTCGCCGAGCAGATCACCTCTTTCGCCACCCCCCCGGCGACCGCCCGGGATACCGGCATCACGGTGCTCATCGGCTCGATGCACCGCGACCACCACAGCATCGACAAGGACATCGTGGCGGCTACTTTGAAGGAGGCCGGCCATCGTGTGGTCGACCTGGGTGTCGACGTGCGGCCCGCGGAGTTCCTTGAGCGCGCCGAGGAGACCGGAGCCCGCATCGTGATCGTCTCCGCACAGCTGATGTCGACCGCTCGCGCCGTCGTGCGCGTCCGTGAGATGTTCGCCGCCGCGGGGCGCGATGACATGCTCCTTCTCGTCTCCGGGGGACCGTTCACTGCTGATCCCGCACTGGCCCGCGAGGTCGGGGCGAACGGCGTGGTCCGCGGTGCGGAGAGCGCGCTTAAGCTCATCGGGCGCATCGCCCGTGACCTCCTCGGCCGAGGTGAGACACAATGAAAGGGCGCTCCCAACAGGTGCTTCTCGCCGAGGGTCTCACACGGCAGGGGCACGTCGCTCCGGCGGTCGCTGCATGCTACCAGGCGCTCCGTGTCGATGATTCGGACCCGTTCGTGCACTGCCTGCTCGCCGACCTGATGCTGTCCGGAGACTTCTATGACGAGGCGATAGCTGCGGCGAGCCGCGCGATCGAACTCGATCCACAGTGCGCTCCCGCCTACCTCGCACTCGGCCTCGCATACGACCGGCGCGGAGGCATGTGGGACCAGTCGATCCTCGTCTGGCACGAGCTCGCAGAGGTCGTACCGGATCTCGTGATCGCCCACGTGCAGCTCGGCGAGGCGCTTGCGGCAGCCGCGTTCGAGGAGGAGGCCATCGACGCATGGCGCCGGGCCCTCGAGCTCGATCCGACCGAGGCGCGTGCGATGTACAACCTCGCGGTGGCCGCTCTCAAGCGCGAGGGCATCGCGACCGCTCTGCCTGGCTTTCGCAAGGCCGGAGAACTCGATCCGAGTCAGGACGACCTGTTCTTCTCACTCGCGGGAGTCTTCGACGACGGCCAGGAAGCGCCCGACCCCGCCGAGGTCGCTCCGGATCGCGACAGCCGGATCGCGGCGGCGCATGGACTCGCGTTCGAGGAGGATTTCTTCGCGGCGGCAGATCTGATCCGGCTGATACTCGACGAGGATTCCGACGATGCCGAGACGCTCGGCCTCGCAGCGTATCTCTACCTTAAGCAGGAGGCGGTCAACGAAGCCATGGCGTGCGCGCTGCGCGCTCTGACTATCTCGACCCGCACACCGACCGCCGTGTACTGCCTTGGCGTAGCGTTTGCGAAGCGCCCAGGTCTGGTGCGGCATGCTGCGCGGGTGTTCTCGGCTCTTGCAAAGGCTGTCGCCGATGAACCGATCCCACACGTGCTGCTTGCCGAGTCTCTGATCGCACTTCAACGATTCAGCGCGGCTAGGGAGTCATACCGCACTGCGGTACTTCTCGACCCGACGTGCGTGAGGGCTCGCTTCGGTCTGGCAGCGGTGCTTTTGGCCGAAGGACGCCATGCCGAGGCAGACTGGGAGATCCGGAGAGCCGCGTATCACGACACCAGACGCCAGGGGCTGTTTCGGGCCCTCTACGATGAGTATGTAGAGGGGAGGTCGTA
>CAYGFZ010000021.1:13966-15231 GCA_964349355.1 uncultured Coriobacteriaceae bacterium
GCGCTGTTCCCTCTCGGCGTGAACTACTACCCGCTCGATGCCGAGACGCAGAGCTGGGACGACTGGTATTCAGGTGATATCGCTGGCGATTTCGCCGCGTTTGCTGAAGCCCGGCTGACGCTTGTTCGCATCTTCATCTCATGGAAGATGTTCGAGCCGCAGGTCGGTCAGTACTCCGATGTGGCCGAGGAGCGTTTGCAGGACATCGTCGAGGCGGCTCGGGCGCACAAGATGCAACTGATTGTGTCCCTCTTCGCCGACGACCGCCTCGCCGAGATGCTGGACGTCCCGTGGGGCAAGAAGCGTGACCCGCATACGGATACTTATCTCCTGCAACGCCAGGCCGCCCTCGTGCAACGGATAGTGAACCGCTACCGGGCGGAGCCGACCGTCTTTGCGTGGGACCTGGCGAACGAGTCGTTCTGCACGGGTTTTGAGTCTGCCGAAGCGCTGACGAGCTGGGCCTCGACCCTGCGAGAGGCGGTTCGCGAGGCCGACCCGACACGACCGGTGATGCTCTCGGTCGACCCCGAGACACTCTTCCGCCACTCGGGCGTTGACGCGCGCGGGGCACTCGAGCCTTCCGAGATCGGCGTCAGCCATGTGACTGCCGCATACCGCGCATATGCAGCCGAGGGCCCACTCACCTCCGGCCCCTCGACCTACCTCGACTCCTTCCTGTTGCGCTGTAGTGCGCGCGGCGTTCCGCTCCTCCTGGACGATGTCGGCGTTCACTCGCTCGATCACTCCCACGCCGAGGAGTCTGTCGCGGTCAGGACCGCGATGTACTCGGGACTGATGAACCGGGCTGCCGGCGTGATACTGCGCCGCTGGCGCGATCTGGATGCCGAGAGACGCGAACCGTACTTCCGCGATCCCCTCGAGGTGCTCGTGGGGGTTCGCGACGTCGACGGCGAACCCAAGCCGATGATGTCCGAGGTCGCGGCATTTGCCCGCGTCGCGGCGCGGATCGATCTGCGCCGCTTCGCCCTGGCGCAGGAGCGCACTGCGGTGATGGTGCCGGCGGAGCGCTTCGCGCCTCTGCCGAACCTCGCCTCGCTCTACGATCCGCGCGCGTGTCTCGAGGCGTACATCTCGGCGAAGGAGGCTCATCTTCCGGTCGCGGTGGTGCGTGAGGACGACTCCTACGACGCATTCTCGGTCATCATCGTGCCTTCGGCCTTCGCGCTTTTGGAGGCGACGTGGGAGAGACTCGGCGCATGGGTCCAGGGGGGAGGCTCGCTCATATTCTCCTACGGGGGAGG
>CAYGFZ010000021.1:15331-18138 GCA_964349355.1 uncultured Coriobacteriaceae bacterium
CCGCTCGAGCGGGCGCTTGCACAGGATGACCCGTGGGCCTCGCCGCGTCCGGTCAAGGAGTTCCTGCGCATAGTCTACGGTGCCGTCGCAGGCGCAGCAGGATGCGGGGCACCGGTCGGGTGCGACACTCCCGCTGTCGAAGTATCCTTGTTCGCGGGTGAAGGTGAGGATATCGTCGTGTTGCTCAACCATGGGACTGACGAGTTGACCGCCGGGCTGCGTTTCGACCGGACCGTCGCGACGATCGCGGACGTGAGAGGCGGTCAGCCGGCGGCGGTCGGCGCGCGGTCGATCGGCGTGCCACTGCAGCCTAACGGTGCAGCGGCATTGAGGCTCACGTACGGATAGGGTATCTGCCGACAAAGAGTGTAGGCCGTGTGCGATACTCGCATCGATCGGAGACATATGGACACGCCGCACCAGGGTGATAGTTACAGTTTCTTGCTCGAATCGTGGCTCGAGTTCGCCGGGGCGATCGAGTCCCATCCTGAGATCCGATCGCTCCTTTTCGATTCAGTCACGGGGCTTCCGACCACGCCACTGCTCTTCCCCCGGATCAAGGCGTTGCTGCAGGAGCGCAACGAGGTCTCGCTGCTCTGTGTCAACGTAGTCAGATACTCCAAGATCGAGGAGATCTACGGATGGAAGGTCTTCGACGACGTGATGCGTCATGTCGCGCACGCACTCCAGTCGATCACGGGGACGGTCGTGCGCGACGCGGACATCATCGCCGAGGTCATGATCTCCGGTAACGCTTTCGTGGTCGTGCTCTCGCCGCCCCGCGCATCGTTGCGGATGGAGGCGGACGCGCGGCAGCTTGTCTTAGCGCGGGTCGAGGAAAGCATCAGGGAGATCCTCAAGGTCGCCGTCGAGCCTGATATCTACCGCAAGTTCGGTTGCTACGTGGGCGCTGCGACGATCACACACGACCCGAGCGCCCGTCCTGAGCGTCTCGTCCACGCGGGTCTTGATGCGGCACTGCACGACTCTGCGACCCGGGAGGCGATCGATGCGGAGACACGCAAGCGTCGCCTGAAGGAGATCATCGAGGCAGAGGACGTGCGCACGCTCGTCCATCCTATCTTCGATCTGACCGATATGAGTATCATCGGCTATGAAGCTCTGTCGCGCGGTCCGGAGAAGAGCGAGTTCGAGCGTCCGGACAAACTCTTCAAGGTCGCATACGACTCCGATTTGGTGATGCATCTGGAGAGGATCTGCCGCAAGAAGGCGATCCAGGCCGCGGCGGGTCTTCCGGAGGGGCGCAAGATGTTCATCAACATCGAGCCCGATGCGGTGAGCGATCCGGAACTGCGCGAAGTCATGTCGAACACACTTCTCGCCCGCTCACGCATCACGCCCGACCGTATCGTGCTCGAGCTTACCGAGCGGACCGCCGTTCAGGACTTCCTGGCGTTTAGGGCCACTCTCGAGTATCTGAGGGCGCTCGGTTTCTCGATCGCGGTTGACGACGCCGGGGCCGGATACGGGTCACTGCAGTGCCTCGCCGAGGTACACCCCGAGTGGCTGAAGGTCGACATCTCCCTCATCCGCGGATGCGACAGTGATGAGGTGCGCTGTTCACTCATCCATAGCCTCGTCCAATTCTCCGAGACCATGGGCGTGAGCCTGATCGCCGAAGGGATCGAGACCGTGGCGGAGCTCCATCAGGTCCGTGAGCTTGGCGTGCGGTACGGCCAGGGCTTCCTCTTCACCCTGCCCTGCCCACCGTTCCCCGATGACGCGACCTTCGACGGTCTGAAGGAGTTGTAGATGCCCGAACGTGTCAGACTCACGAGCATGTCGAGCAAGGCCGGTTGAGCCGCGAAGTGGGGTCCGGGTGACCTCGAAAAGGTGCTCTCCGCGATAGCTCCGACCGACTCCGACCGGCTGATGGTGGGGTTCGATACGAGCGATGATGCAGCAGTCTATCTCCTCGGTGACCGAGCAATCCTGCTCACGGTCGACTTCTTCACCGCGATGGTGGACGACCCATATGATTTCGGCCGCATCACTGCTGCCAACGCACTCTCCGATATCTACGCTATGGGCGGCCGCCCGCTGACTGCGATGAATCTGCTCGCGTTCCCGTGTTCGATGGATCCCGAGATCGTCGCGCTTGTCCTCAAGGGCGGATCGGATGTGTGCGTGCAGGCAGGCGTGCTCGTGGTCGGAGGACATACCATCGATGACGCCGAGCCCAAGTTCGGGCTCTCTGTGATGGGAGAGGTCGACCCGGATAAGGTCGTGCGCAACGCCGGCGCGCGCGACGGTGACCTTCTCGTGCTCACGAAGCGCATCGGTGTGGGAATCATGAACACCGCTCTCAAGGTCGGCCTGGAGACCGAGGAGACCCTTGCTCGTGTGATCGAGTCGATGGCGCACCTGAATGCGGCGGCGGCGGAGGCCATGGTCGAGGTCGGCGTGAATGCGGCCACTGACGTGACCGGGTTCGGTCTTGCCGGACATGCGCGCGAGATGGCGCTCGGCAGTGGTCTGGCGGTCGAGATCGACACCCACGCGGTGCCGGTGTGGCCGGGTGCGCTCGACTACGCGCGTGACGGTGTGCGCCCGGGCAGGACCATCGACGTCATCGCGCACCTCGACCCGCACACGGAGTGGGGCGGCGTGGAGACCGCTTGGAAAGAGGTGCTCTGCGATCCGCAGACGAGCGGGGGGCTGTTGATGGCGGTCACTCCCACCCGGGCCGACGATCTACTTGCTGCTCTCGATGCGCGAGGCGAGGGCGGGTCGGTCGTTGGGCGCATGGTTGCAGGCACTCCGGGGACGTTGATCATCGCCTGAAG
>CAYGFZ010000021.1:18238-31703 GCA_964349355.1 uncultured Coriobacteriaceae bacterium
CGGTCGTTGGGCGCATGGTTGCAGGCACTCCGGGGACGTTGATCATCGCCTGAAGTGGCTTGCTTGTCGAGGCCGGTGTCGCGGTGAAGGCGTGCGGTGCCTGCCTGGACTTCCTCGGCCTGAGCGAGGCGGCAGCGCGCACGCACGCACAGGAACAGGTAGAATCACGCGCATGGACACTCAGGCGCGACTCAGGCAGCTCCCCAAGGTCGATGACCTGCTCCGCGAGGCGGAGTCGGCGGGCCTCCTAGACGAGCATCCCCGGCAACTTGTACTTGAGTCCGTGCGGGGCGCGCTCGATGCTACCCGTGCCCGGATGATCGCCGATGAGGCCGCATCTCATGACCCAGCGGCGCTGCTCGCCGAGGTCGCCTCTCGCCTCGCGCTCGCCTCGCACCGCAGCCTGCACCGGGTCATCAACGCGACAGGGATCGTCGTACACACCAATCTCGGTCGCTCGATCCTTTCAGAGCGCGCTGCGGCGGCGGTGGCTGAGGTCGCCCGCTCCTACTCGACACTTGAGTTCGATGTCGAGAGCGGGGAGCGCGGCAGCCGTCACGTGCACTGCGAGGAGTTGCTCTGTCGCCTGACCGGCGCCGAGGCTGCGATCGCCGTCAACAACAACGCTGCCGCTGTCATGATGGCGCTCACAGCACTGGCCCGCGGTAAAGAGGCGATCGTTAGCCGCGGTCAGCTTGTCGAGATCGGCGGATCGTTCCGGATTCCCGACATCATGGCCGAGTCCGGCGCCACGATGGTCGAGGTGGGCACTACGAACAAGACGCACCTGCGTGACTACGAGAGCGCGATCACGCCCGACACAGGGATGATCTTGAGGGTCCACTCAAGCAACTTCCGTGTGGTCGGTTTCACGCAGGAGGCAGGTGTTGCCGAGCTCGTCGAGCTCGGAGCGCGCCACGGAGTGCCGGTCTTCGAGGACCAGGGCTCCGGTGTGCTCATCGACCTGCGTCGCTATGGTCTTCCATATGAGCCTACGGTCGGTGAGTCGATTGCCGAGGGCGCCGACCTCGTGTCGTGTTCCGGCGATAAGCTTCTCGGCGGACCCCAGGCGGGCATACTCGTGGGCAAGGAGCACATCATCCGTCGCCTGAAGCAGCACCCGCTCGCCCGCGCGCTGCGCCTCGACAAGATGACGCTCGCCGCGCTCGAGGTCACGTTGCGCACCTACGTCGATGAGCCGGCAGCAATCGCCGAGATTCCCACGCTGCGCATGCTCGCTATGCCCGCCGAGGAGGTCGCTGCACGCGCGACGGAGCTCGCTGCCAGGATCGCCGAAGGGCTCGACGCGGTCGGCGGCCAGGCCGGGATCGACACCGCTCCGGACGTCTCGCGGGCCGGCGGCGGCGCACTCCCGATGGCCGATATCCCTACGACCGTTGTGCGGGTACGTCCGCATGCGGGGAGCGTTGTCGACCTTGAACGCGAATTGCGCCTCGGCGAGCCCGCGATCGTGGCCCGGATTCGCGAGGATCGGCTCCTGCTCGATCCGCGCACCCTCTCTCCCGCCGAGGAACGCGAGGTAGCCGCCCGAATAGCGGCTGTTCTCCGCGAGGGGGCGTAGGCGCACATGCCTTCGCTCGTACTCGGTACCGCCGGTCATATCGACCACGGCAAGTCTACGCTCATCAAAGCGCTCACCGGCACCGATCCCGATCGTCTGGCGGAGGAGAAGGCGCGCGGCATCACTATCGAGCTCGGTTTTGCCCGGCTCGAACTGCCGAGCGGTCGCGAGATGGGCGTCGTCGACGTCCCGGGTCACGAGCGGTTCGTGCGTCACATGGTCGCGGGGGCGACCGGCATCGATGTCGTCCTCTTCGTGATAGCCGCCGACGACGGCATCATGCCCCAGACCCGCGAGCACCTCGCGATCCTCGACCTCCTCGGCGTGGAGCGCGGCGTGGTCGCGCTCACGAAGGCGGACCTTGTCGACCCCGAGTGGCTCGATCTCGTCGCCGAGGAGGTCGGCATCCTGCTTGAGGGAACCGCCATTGAGGGCGCTCCGATCGTGCCCGTCTCTGCAGCCACCGGCTCCGGGATCGACGAACTGCTGCAGACACTCGACTCGATCGCAGGCGAGGCGCCATCGCGTCAGGCTAACCTGCCGATGCGGCTGCCCGTCGACCGGGTGTTCACCATCGCCGGTGCCGGGACGGTCGTTACCGGCACGATGTGGTCGGGGCAGGTCGCGAAGGACGACCCCGTTGAGGTGTTGCCGGGTGGCCAGGAGGCACGCATCCGTGGGGTGCAGGTGCATTCGGAGTCGGTCGGCAAGGCGAGTGCCGGTCAGCGGGTGGCGCTCAACGTCGCCGGCCTCGATCGCGACGAGATCGCTCGCGGCGACGTTGTGGCCGCCCCCGGAACACTGTCGGTGACCGACCGCTTCGACGCGCGCTTCACCTTCCTCGGCGAGCCGGGGCGGACCGAGCCGTTCGAGTCGGGCACGCGTGTGCACGTGCACCACGGTACGAGGGAGGTGCTCGGCCGTGTGCTCCTCATGGACGGCGATGAGCTCGCTCCCGGCGAATCTTCGCTCGCGCAGGTCCGCCTTGAGGAGCCGATCGCGCCGCGCTACGGTGACCACTACATCGTGCGCTCCTACTCGCCCGTCTACACCATCGGCGGCGGGCTGGTGCTCGACGTACTCCCGCCGAGGCGTTCCCGCCTGAAGCCTCACGAGCGCGAACTGCTCGACGCTTTGCTCGCAGGCGACCTGTCCGGTGCCAGCACGGGCCTCCTCGCCGCCCGAGGACTCCCGATGTCATCAGCCGAGGTCTCCGCTGCGCTTGGCGTTCCGCGCGCCCAGGTCGCCGACGAACTCAACCGGGCGGGCGGGCTTGAACGGCTAAAGGTCGGCAGCGAGACGCTCTTCGCGACTACGGAGGCCCTCGAGAGTCTCGTTGCCGCGATCGAGAGTGAGTTGCTCGCATTCCACGAGGCCGAGCCCAAGGCCACCGGCATCGCCACGCTCGCCCTGCGCGATCGCGTCGACCGCAGGCTCGCTCCTAAAGTGCTCGATGCGCTACTCGAGGTCGCGGCCGAGCGCGGTGTCGCTGTCGCCGCCAGAGGGCAGGTCCGTCACCCGAAGGCGGCAGTCTCCGCTCTCGCCGAGGAGCAGGCGGCTCGCGAGGGACTCGCCCCGCTGATCGCCCGGGATGGGCTTGCGCCGAGGACGGTCGCGGAGTGGGCGGCCGAGGCCGGCGTGGACGCGGGCGTGGCGCGCAAGGTCCTTGCAGCGTTCGTCGCCGAAGGACGTGCCGTGCGACTCGGCCCGGACATGCACTTCGATGCCACCGCACTCCAGGCCGCGGAAGTAAGGATGGTCGCCTTTCTGCAGGAGCGGGGGAGTGCCACAGCCGCCCAACTGCGTGATGTCCTCGGCGTGAGCCGCAAGTACGCGATCCCCTTGCTGGAGCGCTTCGACTCAGTCGGGCTCACGAAACGAGATGGGGACCTCCGGGCACTGCGGAAAGGCTGATTCCATGATTCCGGCCGCACTCTGCCCGGCATAGGTGAAATTTCACATATAACGCATAGACATTGTGCGTTATTCCGCCACTCCGATATGGTACGTTCAGCCTGTCGCCACGCGCGGACAGGATTACATGCGATCGATCGGAGGCTCGTCATGGCCGAGTTTGCTCACTACTTCGACAGCGTCGCCGACACCGTCGGACACACCCCTGTGGTTCCGCTGCACCGCCTCTCTGCCGACCTGCCCGCACGCGTTCTGGTCAAGCTCGAGTCGCGTAACCCCGGCGGTTCGGTCAAGGACCGGATCGGTCTTGCGATGGTCGTAGATGCCGAGAAGAGAGGGCTTATCAAGCCCGGTGAGTCGGTGGTCGTCGAGCCCACAAGCGGCAATACCGGTATCGCCCTGGCGCTCATCGGCGCTTCGCGCGGATACCGGGTGATCCTCACCATGCCCGAGTCGATGTCCCTTGAGCGTCGAAAACTCCTCAAGGCCTACGGTGCGCAGCTCGTGCTTACACCGAAGGAGACGGGCATGAGGGGCGCCATCGAAGAGGCCGAGCGCATAGCCGCTCAGACTCCGGCCGTGTGGATTCCGGCCCAGTTCGACAATCCAGCGAACCCCGCCATCCACTATGCCACCACCGGTCCCGAGATCGACGCTGCTATTGGTGACGCGAAGCTCGGCGCATTCCTGGCGGGTGTGGGTACGGGCGGGACGATCAGCGGTGCTGGCCGCTACCTTAAAGAGAAGCGCCCGGAGACGGTCGCTATCGCGGTCGAGCCTGCCGAGTCGCCGATCATCACGCAGCTTCGCGCGGGCGAGGAGCTGACTCCCGGTCCCCATCTCATCCAGGGCATTGGCGCGAACTTCATCCCGTCGAACCTCGACGTCGACCTTCTCGATGAGGTGATCCCCGTCGATGGGGACACCGCGATCCAGATGGCCCGACGCCTGGCAGCCGAGGAAGGACTGCTGGTGGGCATCTCGAGTGGCGCGAACGTCGCAGCAGCCCTTCAAGTGGCCGCGCGTCCGGAGATGGCCGGTACGGTGATCGTCACCGTCGCCCCGTCCACCGGGGAGCGCTACCTGAGCACCAAGCTCTGGGAAGAGGTTGGATAGGACATGCGGGTCTCACAGAGAAGCGACTATGCGCTCAGGGCCCTGGTCCTGCTCGCCATGCAGCCGGAGGGCACGTATGTGGCCGCCGGAGACCTCGCCGATCGCCTCATGCTGCCGCGTCGCTTCGTCGAACAGCAAATAACGGCACTGGCACGGGCTGGTATCGTCGTCTGCCGTCGCGGGGCGGGTGGAGGATGTGCGTTGACCGGACCTGCCGAGGGGTTCACCGTTCACGACGTCGTGTCGGCACTCGAAGGCGTTGTCATCGATGTCCCGCGCCAGCAGGACTCCGCGGTGGCCGATGTGTGGCGCAGGCTAGCCGTGTCGGCCGACGACTACCTTGCCTCGGTGACCATCGCTGATCTTGCAGAAGGACAGCGCGGTATCGATGCTCGCTCCGCCCCCGTCTACCACATCTAGAAGAAGAGGAGGGGCGCCCCGGGCGCCCCGAAGCCGACTTGAGTTGAATGCTTGACTTTCGCCTTCCCCTATATGCACTATAACTGTGCATGATTGTGGTGCGTCTACCGAGCAAGGGGGAGAGGAATGTCGAGACACCGTGCGATCGGCCCGTCAGCGTGGATTCTGGCTGCGTCGGGCCTACTAATCGGCGGGACCGCTGCATGGCTGGTGAAACTGGGAAATCCCGGCAACATGGGACTCTGCATCGCGTGCTTCAACCGCGATATCGCCGGAGCGTTCGGCGGCTCATGGGCGAATATGGGGGGCGTCGCGTATTTGAGACCCGAGATCTTCGGGCTCCTGTTGCTCGGCGCGACAGTGGCTTCGTTCGCGACGAGTGAGTTCAGGCCGAGGGGCGGGTCGTCGGTCGTTCTGCGCTTCGTCCTCGGCTTCATCTTCATGCTCTCCTCGCTCATCTTCCTCGGCTGCACCGTGCGTGCGTGGCTGCGCCTCGGAGGCGGCGATCTCAACGCGCTGTGGGGCATCGGCGGTATCGTCGCCGGTGTCATGGCCGGAGTCGTGATACTTAAGAACGGCTTCAACATGGGTCGCGCCAAAACGGTCAGTCCTGCGCTGGGGTGGACCGGACCTGCACTTATCATCGTGCTGCTCGGGCTCTCGCTGATGGTCGCGTTCGGCGCGACACCCGGATTCCTCACCATCACTCCCGAGGGCGCCAAAGCCACCGCTGAGGGTGCTGTCGTGCAGGGTGACACCGTTCTCCGCCCCGAGGGTGCCTACCTTGCTGACGGGGCGGTCTACGCCGCGGACGGGGAGATCATCTCTCCTGCTGAGTCTGTCGAGAAGGCACCGCCGATGCCCGGTGGGCGCAGGGCTCCGTTCGCCATCTCGCTCGTCGCCGGCCTCGCGCTCGGTGTGGTCGCGCAGCGTAGTCGCTTCTGCAGCGTCGGCGGTATCCGCGACGCAGTGCTGGTTCGCCGCTACGACCTGCTCTTCGGCGTGTTCGGGCTGCTCATAGGAGCTACGGTGATGAACATGGTCTTCGGCCAGTACAACCTTGGGTTCGTCGGTCAGCCGGTCGCGCATACGAACGCGCTTGGCAACTTCGCGGCTATGACCGTCGCTGCGCTCGCTGCCATCATGCTCGGCGGATGCCCGTTTCGGCAGGTCATCATGTCTGGTGAGGGCGACGCGGACGCCACGGTCGCGGTCCTCGGCATGTTCGCCGGCGCGCTCGTTGCGCACCGCTTCACCATCGCCTCGACCGGCGCGGGCCTCTCCGACATCGCGTGGCCCGCACTCGCCGTCATGGCGCTCGTCCTGGCAGTCATCGCGTTCGTGAAGCGCGAGCGCATCGCATAAAGGGGGTTGTCGAGATGGTAGAGGTCGATGCACGGGGATTGTCCTGTCCGTTGCCGCTCATGCGTGCGAAGAAGGCGGTCGAGGGTTCTCCAGATAGCCTCGTGGTGCTGGTGGACTCCGGGACTGCGAGGGCCAATGTGAGCAACATGCTCGGCGACGAGGGCTACGATGTCAGCGTCACCGACGGGCCTGAGGGTTTCAGGATCGAGGCTGCGCGGTCGTGAAGTGGCCTTTTGGGCGTCAGCTATCAGAGGCTACACATCATGGAGGTGCCGACGAGGCTGTCGGCATCTTCCTGTTCGATGAGGTCAGCGCCGCGATCAAGGCCGAGGGGGTTCTCAAAGCCGCCGGCTACGACGTTGAACTCGTGGCTCCGCCACCTCACCTGCGTGCCGGGTGCGATCTTGCGGTCGCGCTTCCGTCGGTGGAGCGTCCCGGCGCCGAGCGCGCGCTTGCCGAGCGTGATGCGGACGCACGCGGATGGACGGACACGCTCGATGGCACCATGGACCTGGCGGACATCGTGACCACCGAGGATTTCGGGGAGTGGCTGATGGTGCGTGCAGGCAACATGAAGATTACGGTTGAGAAGGCCACGGGCATCATCGTCAACACATCGGGGGGCGGGTGCCCGGACATCCCCTACCTCAACCTCGAGTTCGTCGGGACTCCGCTCGGCGACGGCCGACGTCCCAAGGACCTCGGTTACACGCTCTGTGGCCTGATGCTCGACCGTGCCTTCATGGAGGCGCGCAGACAGTTGACCGAAGGCGCGGATACGGCAGGCCGGGAGGGTGAACTCCCATGACGCTTCTCGTCGCTGGAACGATACCTGCTGGCGCAGGGGAGACCATCTGCGGTCCGGTCGGGCGTGACGAGGCCGGTCGACTCACGGTAGCAGGAGCGCCGCTGCCGGTGTGCCAGGGCTCGAGTGCGATGCTCTCCGCGGCACTGGCCGTCACCGACTATCTTGGCGTCGAGCCACCCACCGCACTCCTCGGCGGGGATATCGGTCGTGGCGAAGGTACGCGTGCCGTCTACGGCCGCTTGCGTGCGGAGTTCGAGTCTCGCAAACCTGCCGTGGTCGCGTTTCACTACGTTCAGCCGATAATGGCCCTGATGCGCGATGCGATCGACTGGCTCGCTCCGATGGCTGCCGTAGGATCCGTGCGGCTCGTTGCTGATGCCGGCGGAATGTACGCGGCGAAGGCCGCGGGCCTTGCCCGGCACTTCGACCTCATGACGCCCGATGTCGGCGAGGTCGGCTTTCTCGCCGACGAGCGCGCCACCCACCCCGCGTACGTGAGCCACTACCTGTTCGGCTCCGCCAGTTTCGACCCGGTGGAGTTCGCCCGGCTTTCGTATGAGAATGGGGGCGCTTCCCGCGTTCTGCTTATCAAAGGCGCGACCGACAGGATTGCCGAGGCAGGCGTGGTGTGCGAGACGATCGACTCGCCGTGTGTGCCACAGCTCGAAGCGATCGGGGGGACCGGGGACACGATCACAGGCCTCGCCTCGGCGTTCATGGGCGCGGGCTTCCCGACCTTCGAGGCGGCGGTGTGCGCGGCACGTGCCAACCGGGCTGCGGGCCTGGCGATGGGCGCACGACCCGATCAGCGGGCAGAGGATCTTGTGGCGGCGCTCCCGGCGGTCTTTGCTGAGAACCTCTGCCAGTGGGCCGGGGTCTGCCGGGCGGCCGAGGAATCCGCGTGATTGACACCGCGCCGTTCCCCCTGGACAATCCTCCGCGGAGGCGGATGGGTCCTGGTGGGTCCCGCGGTCTTCAAAACCGTAGTGGGGCGTGAAGAGCGTCCCGGGTGTGTTCGATTCGCACGCGCCTCCGCCATAGCGTGCACCGAAGGGCGGCCTATAGCGGTCGCCCTTCGCCGTCTCGTCAGGCGCCCTTCACGCTCCCGTACGCGGCTAGCGCGCGATGGTGCGCTTCGGTGTGGTCGACGATCGGCGCTGGATAGGTCTCGCCTATGTGAAGACCGGCGCTGCGCGCCTCTTCCGCAGGCATCTCCCATGGCCGGGTGATCCATCGTGACGGAACACTGGCGAGTTCCGGCACCCACTGCCGTATATACGTGCCGTCGGGGTCGTAGCGAGCGGCCTGTAGTGTCGGGTTGAAGATTCGGAAGTACGGTGCTGCGTCAGCGCCGCATCCGGCGACCCACTGCCAGTTGAAGACGTTCACGGGGATCTGGTTGTCTGTGAGCAGGTCAGCGAAGTGAGCGAGTCCATCGCGCCAGTGGATGAGCAAGTGCTTCGTGAGCAGGGATGCTGCTACCATGCGTACTCGATTGTGCATCCAGCCGGTCTTCGCGAGCTGGCGCATCCCGGCGTCGACGAGAGGATAGCCGGTCATACCACAGCGCCACGCCTCGAGTGATTTAGGGTCGTCGTGCCAGGGCATAGCCTCGAATTCGCGACAAAGAGGCAGCGTCACCATAGACGGGTTGCAGTTGACCACATGTGCGGAGAACTCCCGCCACGCGATCTGACGAAGGAATACACGCTCGACATCACGCTCTATTGCCGCGGCTGTGACGGCGGCGACCACCTCGCGCGGCGATATCTCGCCGAAGGCAAGATGGGGAGAGATGCGGGATGTTCCGTCGACACCGGGATCGTCGCGTCGTTGCGGGTAGGTGCGGATGTTTTTTTCGATGAACGCATCGAGAAGTTTCCGACCTCCCGCTTCTCCGGGGCTCCACCACTTTCGCAGATCTACGTCGCCAGATGCTGCAGGTGGTAACTGGCCGGAGGCCGGCCAGCGACGTGGCGCACTCATCCGGGTCGGGGCCGGTTTCGGCGACAGGTTGCCCCACTGCTGTTCCCAGGCCGAGAAGAAGGGGGCGAAGACCCTATAAGCATCGCTTCCGGACTTAGGTGCGATCGCGTCCGGCCGGACCAGGAGCGAACCCTCGGACACCTCCAGGGAGATGCGCACCTCACGGAGGGCCCGTCCGACCCGCTGCTCGTGAGCGAGTCCCTCCGGGGACCAATCCCGGGTACAGTGAACGCTGGTCGCCTTGCATTCGCGAGCGAGGTCGACGAGCGCTTCGGTGCTGGGCCCGTTCCGGATAACCAGCCTCGACCCGAGCTCGCGGAGCGAGGTGTCGAGTGCCGCGAGCGAGTGCGAAAGCCATGTTTTCGATCCGCGTCCCGAGCAGATCGCTGCACCTTCACCGTCGGGAAGCACGAAGACGGGTACTACGACCGCAGCGCTGCTCAGCGCTTCAGTCAGTGCGTCGTTGTCGCCCAGTCTCAGGTCTCGCCTGAACCAGACGATCGCGATTCGTGACATCCGGCCTCCTCATCGGGTGACTTCTAGCAAGAGACATACTCTCCTGCTGCTTGCGGAACCGAGTGTCATGACGGGTACATTCTTCTCGGCGAGCGGCGAGCGGCGAGCGGCGAGCGGCGAGCGGCAGGCCGGGGACGGAGCGAGCGGAGGAACAGGTGGCGGAGCTTATCACTCGAAGCGTTCCCCTCGGCATCAGTGCGTGTGTGTTCCGGTGCCTGCCCTGCCGAAGAACCCATCGACGGACGTGCTCGAAGGCGCACGGTCGCGTATCCTCGATGCGTTGCGTACCCCGTCGACGCGGCCTCGCATCCGCAGCGCACTTTTCAAGACCTATGCGAACGCCCGAAAGAACGGCAAGTTGGACGGAATCGATCTGCAAGACCTGTCCGTCGCCTCCCCGGAGGTTACCGCTAACCTTAACAAGATCGTGAAGGACCTGACGACGATGGAGCGGATCTTGTTCGAGAACGATCTGCTCTTCGGTACGAGCCCGGTGATCGCGCGCGACGCGCGACGCGTCCGCACCCGTGACGCTGCGAAAGAGGAGTGAGCGACATGGACGCACTGACAGCGCTGATGAGCCGGCGGAGCATCCGCCGCTATACGGGTGAGCCGGTCGCCGAGGAGGCCATAGAGACGATTCTGCGGGCGGCGCAGGCCGCGCCCTCGGCAGGCAATCAACAGCCGTGGCGCTTCGTCGTGATCCGTGAGCGAGACACGCTCGTTGCGGCCGCGGAGACGAGCCCGTTCGCCGGCATGCTCGCCGAAGCGGATTTCGGTCTCGTCGTCTGTGGCGACACGACCGGTCTTCGTCACGAGGTGATGTGGCAGCAGGACTGCGCAGCAGCCGTCCAGAACGCACTGCTCGCGGCCCACGCGCTCGGTCTCGGTGCGGTGTGGCTCGGCTACTACCCGAAGATGGAGCGGGTCGAACCGCTAAAGAAACTCCTCGGGATACCTGAAGGTGTCGAGCCGATGGCGGTGATCGCGATCGGGCACCCCGCCGAGGAGAAGGACCCGTCGGACCGCTACGACGCTGACCGCGTCCACTTCGAGCGCTGGTAGCCCCGTGTCACATCCGCGACTGACCGCCGAGGGCGTCACCTATCGATCGCCCGACGGTGTCCTTGTGCTCGACGGGCTCCGACTGTTCGTCGACGCCGGGGAGGTCGTCGACATCACCGGCCCGAGCGGGTCGGGTAAGACCACTCTCGTGCGGGCTCTGGCGCGGCTTCTGCCGGGGGCCGAGGGGGTACTCGCCCTCAACGGGGAGGATGCCGGGGCGATCCCGCCCCAACTCTGGCGCTCGCGTGTGGCCCTGCTCCCCCAGGTGCCGGCGATCGTGCGTGGGAGTGTTCGTGACAACCTGCTGCTGCCGTGGCGTCTGAAGGTCCGGACCGGCGCGACGCCGCCCGGCGATCCTGAACTTCAGACGGCACTCGCGTCCCTGGGTCTCGGCGGTGACATCGTGCTGACCAGAGACGCGGCCCGTCTCTCGGTGGGCCAGGCAGCTCGCATCGCGCTCCTGCGCGTAATGCTCATCGAACCCGACGTTCTCCTCTTCGATGAGCCAGACGCAGCGCTCGATGATGAGAGCGCCGGGCATGTTGCTGCCGCCACCGCCGCACTCGCTGCCCGGGGGGCCGGCGTGGTGCGCGTTCGGCACAGGCGCAGCGACTCGGTCGCCGCACGCCGCCTCCGGCTTGCTGACGGACATCTCACCGAGGTGACCGTGTGAACGAACTCGCTGGCGGTGTCGTCGAGATAGGGTTCGGGCAACTGGCCCTTTCGACCGCGTTCGTAGTGGTCGTGGGCGTGCTGTCGGTGCGGCTCGCGCTGGGCCTGGAGCGCGACCTGGCGATCGCGACCGTCCGCACCTACCTCCAGCTCATCGCATTGGGCCTCGTGTTGCGGTGGGTGTTCCGCATCGACAGTCCGCTTCTCGTGGTCGCAATCATCGTCCTCATGATGGCCGCTGCGGCGCACACCATCGTTCGACGAGCGCCCGATGCGCCGCCCGGCATCCTCGGCTCTGCGATGCTCACGATGCTGCTGACCGGCTTCACCGTGACGTTCGCGGTGACCGGGCTCATCGTGCAGGTCGAGCCCTGGTACGAAGCGCGCTACGTCATCCCTATCGCCGGGATGGTCCTCGGCAATTCGATGAACGGAATCGCGCTCGCGCTTGAGCGCACGTTCGCCGATCTCGATGCCAGGGCAGGGGAGGTTCTTGCGCTGACCGCGCTCGGTGCGACACCGCGGGAGGCTGCCGGTGACTCGGTTCGGATCGCGATACGTGCCGGGCTTATCCCGACGATCAACTCGATGGCGGCCGCCGGCGTCGTGTTCATCCCCGGCATGATGACCGGGCAGGTACTCGCCGGGGCTGATCCACTGGCGGCTTCCTACTATCAGGTGGTCGTCATGTTGATGGTGTCGGCCGCCACGGCGATAGGCTCGGTACTCGCCGTGCTGCTCTCCTACAGGCGGCGGTTCGATGCCGAGGGGGTCTACCTGGAGAAGGGATACCGGGCCGATGGGTGAAGACATGAGGCCGGGTGGCGCGGGCATATACGCGCGCATCACCAACAACTTCCTCCACGATATGGCGACCGGAACGTGGCCGCCTTCCCGCCGAGGCCGCCCCGGAGGAGCTCGTAGCCAAGCAACGCGCGCTCATCGTCAAGCACGTCGCATTCATCGCCATCTGCGGCGGCGGCACCTGGTGGGGATGGGTCCTCGTCCCTTAAGGATCGGATACGTCACGAATCCGATGAGATCACCGGTCGAGAGGTCGTTCGCGTTGTTTCACAGCGACAAGGATGTAAGAAACAACCAAGATGATGTACAATCGGCTCATGCAGCTTCTAGAGCACATTGGCGAGACACTCGTCCGGGAGCGTCGGGCACGCCGAATCTCACAGCGTGTCCTCGGTCAGGTACTGGGTGTCAGTCAACAGCAGGTCGCTCGCTGGGAGCGCTCCGGGTACCGGCGGGCGACCCTGGATCGGGTGAGTGAGGTCGCTGAGGTTCTCGGTGTCTCGGCCCGGCTGGAGGTCCGCCCTCAGCCCCGGGTGGCCGCGACCGGTGCGGAGGCTTCCCGCCCCGTCGAAGAGTTCGGCGAGGAGCCGACCGGGGAGCAGTCCGGGCGGGTTCGCGATCTGGTCGGCGTGCTCTCCCGGATTCGAGAACATGGGCCGCTGCTGGCGAAGCGTTTCGGAGTGACGTCGGTCGACGTGTTCGGCTCGTTCGTCAGGGGTGAGCAGGCCGAGTCCAGCTTCGTAGCGTTGGTCGTCGAGCTCGAGCCCCCGACGCTGTCGTCCATCATCGGAGCCGATCTCTACCTACAGGAGATCCTCGGTCGGAGTGTCCAGGCCGGTCCGATCGCATCGATACCAGTCGAAGAACAGCATCGTATCGCTGCAGAGCGCGTGCGCGCGTGGCCGGTGTGAGCGGACTCGGACGACGCGCTTGCCCGCGCGGGTGCCCCCCCGTAGAATGACGACGTGCGCCCGGCCTGTGAGCCACACCCCCGGAGCCTCGGGGCGGGCGGGTCCAGGCCGTCCCTTTCAAGGAGCCGTATGACCGGTTTCGAACTCTACCTCAAGCGCAACGCAAAGAAGTTCGATGCATACCTTGCATCCTTCTTCGACAATGGCGCGCATCCCGATATGCGACGCTACCTCTACGACCCCGTCGCGTTGTTCAGCGCGAACGCCGGCAAGCGGCATCGCCCCCTGATCTGCCTGCTGGCGTGC
>CAYGFZ010000022.1:0-9809 GCA_964349355.1 uncultured Coriobacteriaceae bacterium
TGGGAAACATCGTGAACGGACCCGGTGGGACCTACACGTTCGACCCTATCGTGTTCCACACCGTCCACCGAATTCACATTAACAAGCCGAACCCCCCGCAACCCATCGCTCAGACTGCTGCTCCTGTGACTGTAGTCAATCCTCATCTGAGTCTGAGCCTCTCGGCGAGCGCCATCTCGTTCGACCTCTATCCCGAGATTCCCTCTACTCCCCAAAGTGTCGCCGTCACTGTCGACTCGTCACACCCGTTCGCGATGAGTCGCTCTATAAGCGGCCAACCCGAGCTCTTCGGGCTAGCCGTGACCGGTCAGGCCGCGGGCGCCAAACCTGCCGGTGCCGCCACCTACACCGACACATACTCCGCCGAGGCGCCCTGGACCACCGAGGGCGACCGCACCTACTCGGCCACCGTGACCTACACGGTCGTGCAGTAGGCCGAGCGCGGCGCACCGCTCACTCCCGACGAACGGCACAAAGCTGTCCGAGTTGTGCCGCTCGTCACACTATGACGCCGAACGGCGATACGGGGTTCACTTGGGTCTATGCAGGCCCGATGCAATCAGTGTAAGTAAGCTGAGACTGCGGCGCCGAGCCGCGCAGCTATGACCCAAACATGAGGAGAGAGCCATGAAGAGGACAGCCCTGATCGCAGTACTGATCGTAGCCATGGCGGTTGCAGCAGCCGGATTCGCTGTCGCCGCAGACGAGACCGTCACAGTTACCGCCCGTGTGAACCCGGCCTTCTCGATGACGATCAACCAGAACGCAGTCGACTTTGTCGCCGTGGCGATCGGCTCCACCCACACGGATGCCACCACCGCAATCCAGGTCAAGTCAAACAAGCTCTGGGACTTCAGCAAGACCCCGACCGTCCCCGCTGATCTCATTCCCCTCCTGAGTGATACCACGAGCGTCACACCCGGCATCGGACTTTCCCGCGGCGTCACCAACATCACCGCGACCTACACGCTCGACCTCACCACGGACGATGCCTACGAACTCGAAGCTGACACCGACTACACCGCAACCTACCTCTACACCGCCACCCAGCAGTAGCCAACTCGCAACTCGCACTTACCGTACGGCCGGGGCGGCATCCGCTCCGGCCGTACGAGCACCAGGGAACATGTACGACACGCTCCTGCGGGGAGGCAGGAGCGTCCACACGCCTGAGAGCAGGATCGCGTGCCGCTTACACGCTACACGCCACCGGCCAGGGCAGGGCGAAGACTTGCTGCCGCTGTTGCGGCCACGGTCGTCGTCGGCCTGATCCTGGCACCGAGTCCGATGCAGGCGGACAGCGCCAGCGTCGTCGTCACGGCCCGCATCTCCCCCACGTTCTCGCTCTCACTGCTCTCAAGCGGGCGCGTGGACTTCGGGACAGTCTCACTCGGCTCGACACACGCCTCCACTGAGCCACAGGTACTCCAGGTCCGGTCGAACCGTCCGTGGGAGTTCGTCGACTCCTCGGACACGATGATCGAGATCGGGGAACTCGTCATCCCGCGTGAGCGCATCCTGCGTCACGAAAGCACGATGGCGTTCGGCACAGACCTGCCGCCCGGCGTACACACCATCGAGTGTGACTACACGCTCGACCTCGCCACACCTGACGCGTTCGACATCTCCCCGGACGCAGAGATCTCCGCCACCTTCGGATACACCGCCATCCAGCGGTAGGCCCGGATCGCTGCCGCTCTCGGAGCGCCGCGCATCCCTGCATTCCCCCGTGCGTCCGACCGTTTACCGTTCGTCGGGCGACGAACGGTACCGCTCATCCGGATAGTGCCGTATCCGTTCGTTTGTCACACACTAGCTGCCACTCGTCTCCCGATATCCACTATAGGGACGGACGAAGGGCGGGAATCATGGATGCACGGCGGACGATAGCAACCCTCAGCGCAGCAGCCCTACTCGCAGGGTCGCTGGCGCTTCCGGTGTTCGCCGCAGCCGACAGCGCATCTGTGACCGTGACATTCCGCGTGAACCCGAGCGTCACGGCCCAGGCGGTCGACGACGGGCTGCTCGTCCGCTCCAATGCGCCGTGGACTCTCACTGCACAGACCGCCGGGGGAGCGCTCGGCGTCTCCGGACCCGCGACCGGCTCGAAGGGCGCGCTCGTCGAGATGGATGCGCTCGATGACTACTCGCTGGTCCTCGACACCCCTCGCTAAACGCGACTCCGCGCAGCTGCTCTGCTACTCGTCGTCCTGTGAGTGATCGACAGCAAGGAAGTCCTCACCGAGCTCGTCCTCGAAGCTCGTGTGCCGCTCCTCGGCGATCCTGCGTCTGCGCTCTTCGCGCAACTCGGCTATCTCGGCGTTCTTGCGCTGCGTAGAGCGGACCGCAAGGCGCCACGAGACCCAGAGTATCGGCAGGCCGATTCCGATGAGCGCGGCGATCGCAGCCCACAGCGGGATCACCCAGAACACGCGGTCCTTCTCGATGCTGGCCGGGACCACGGTACCGGGCTCGGAGCCTGTCTCACGGTCGTAGGCCACCTCGGCCCGCATGGTGAACCGGCCGAAGCTGGCGTTCTCCAACTTCAGGGCGCCGACATACTCACGCTGGTTCTGCGCGTATACGACGGCCGAACTCTCGACGACGGAACGCATCCGCTCGGCCTCACTGCCGTCGAGGACCACGAGCGAGGGTACGTAGCGCTTGTCGATGTTACCGTCGTTGGTCACGCGGAACGAGTACGGCACCGTATCCCCGATGACGAAGGAGCGGACCGAGTACGGAGCCACGTCGATGTCATCGATCACGTCTCCGGCGACGCGCAGGACGATCCTTGCACCGATGCGCCCCGATATCCGAGACGTGGTACCCGTGTCGCCGCCGGCGAACTCGAACATCTCGAAGAAGATGATGGCGTTGTAGTCGCCGGGTGTCGCGTTGGACGGCACTCGCATCTCGAAAGCGATCTCGAGCTCATCACCCGGATCAAGCTCGATGTAGGGGGTGTTAGCCACCACCTTGGCGGTGTCGGGAATCCGCAGGTTCAGCCAGGATGCCGGGCTGCGGAGGAACTCACCCGCGTCACCAGTGGGCTTGATGTAGTCGGGATTACCCTGCTCGTCGTAGCGGACGTCGCTCGAGTACAGGAGTGCCTTGAGCGGCTCGGTGCCGTTGTTGGCGACACGGAGCGTCTCGTTGGCGATCCCTCCGGGGGCGAGCGACAGCTCGACGGTCCCCGTGTTGAGCGCGATGGTACGCTCGGCTGGCGCGGCAGTCGGAACAAGTAGCCCCACGAGCAGGACCACCACGACCACCAGGGGCAGCTTGGCACGCGCGGGCTTCATCAAATCCCTACCGCCTCTCGGAACCCGCGCACCTGTCGGCGCGCGACAGGGATGTGCGTCTCATCGCGATCGCCGGCGACCACTACGTAGGCGCCGTCGAGCCGCTGGATCTCCTTGATCTTGTTCAGGTTGATCATGTAACTGCGGTGCACGCGGAAGAACGAGTCCTTGCTCAGCTTCTCCTCGAGCTCGCCGAGCGTGAGATCGACTAGGTACTGGTTCTCGTAGGTGTGCGCATACGTCGACTTGTTGCGCGCGGAGAGGAAGACGATGTCGTCGATCGAGAGCAACACCGTTCTTCCGCCCTTGCGCACCGCAAGCTTGCGAAAATCGGCATCGCCGTGACGCGAGGTCTCACCCATCATGCGGCGACGGCCCACCGCAAGGCTCTCGATGCGGGCAGAAAGCTCCATGATGTTGAACGGCTTAGTGACGTACTGCTGGACGCCTTGCTTGAACGCGAGGATCTTCGCAAGGTCTTGCGTCTTGGCCGTGAGCATGATGACCGGGATGTCCGCGGTCATCGGGTTGTTACGGATCTCCATGAGGGCCATCCAGCCGTCGACCCTCGGCATCATGATGTCGAGGACGACCACGTCGACAGGTTCGCGGTTGAGCACCTCAATGCCCTCCGCGCCGTCACCTGCCGAGAAGACCCGCATCCCGTCGGCCTCCAGACCCATGCGGATCATCTCGACGATCGATTCGTCGTCGTCGACGATCAGTACGCTCGTCGCCTCGCTCACCGGCACACCTCGCGTTCAGCCACCGTCGGAGGGCCATCCATTCGCACACGCGACCGCTCGTCGCACTCTCATGACCGATTGTACCGCAGGACACCGTTGATAATCTAAACTGAGCGCTCCCGCAGATACCGGTCCATCGCACGTGCCGACGTCTTGCCGGCCCCCATCGCCTGGATGACCGTCGCGGCCCCGGTGACGATGTCGCCTCCCGCAAAAACTCCCGGGATGCTCGAAGCGCCGTCCTCACCGGTCATGATATAGCCCCTGCTCGAGAGTTCGAGATCGGGCGCCGCCTTGGAGATCAGAGGGTTCGCACGCGTGCCGACCGCCATGATCACCGTGTCGCACTCGATCTGAAACTCGCTTCCCAGTACGCAGACGGGTGCGCGACGACCGCTCTCGTCGGGCTCACCGAGCTCCATGCGTGACACGGCAAGTCCGGTCACGAACCCGTCCCGGCCGAGGATCTCGCTCGGCGAGCAGAGCAGCTTGAACTCGACGCCCTCTTCGCGCGCGTGGTGCACCTCTTCGCGCCGCGCCGGCATCTCGTCCTCGGTCCGGCGGTAGACGAGAAAGACCTCCTCGGCCCCTAGACGAAGTGCGGTGCGGGCCGAATCCATCGCGACGTTACCCCCGCCGACGATGGCGACCTTGCGGCCGCGAGCGACCGGCGTGTCGGCGTGCGGGAACTCATACGCGCCCATCAGGTTCACGCGGGTGAGGTACTCGTTGGCCGAGTAGACACCGTTGAGGTTCTCCCCCGGGATACCCATGAAGATCGGCAGACCCGCCCCGGAGCCGATGAATACCGCGTCATAACCCTCCTCGGTCATGAGTTCCTTGACGGTGTAGGTAGCCCCGATGACCACGTCGGTGACGATCTCGACGCCCATCTCGGTGAGCATGAAGATCTCGGCCTCGACGATCGCCTTGGGTAGGCGGAACTCGGGGATGCCGTAGGTGAGCACGCCTCCGGGCGCATGCAGCGACTCGAAGATGGTGACCGAGTGACCCAGGCGCGCCAGCTCGCCGGCGCACGCGAGCCCTGCCGGCCCCGAGCCCACGATCGCGCAGCGAAATCCGGTCGCGGGAGCGACCTCGGGCACGCAGCGCCCTTCGAGTTCGCAGGCCAGGTCGAAATCACCGAGCCAGCGCTCAAGGCGCCCGATCGCAACCGGCTCGCCCTTCTTGGCGAGCACGCAGACGATCTCGCACTGCTCCTCCTGCGGGCACACGCGGCCGCAGATCGCAGGCAGGGAGTTGCGCTCTTTAAGCACGGAGACACCAGCGGCGTAGTCGCCGTCGATGATGTGTGCGATGAACGACTTAATGTCGATGTTGACGGGGCAACCCGGGATGCACGTGGCGTTCTTGCACTGCAGGCACCGCTTCGCCTCGGCAACGGCCATCTCCTCGGTATAGCCGAGAGTGACCTCGTCGAAGTCAGCGGCGCGCTCGCGGGCGGCGCGTTCCGGCATCGGAGTGCGTGGCCCACGTGAGGGCTTGTGCCGGGGCTTCTCGGCGGGTGCTATACCCTGATCGCCGCCCGCGCTCGTGTTCCCTACTGGTGGCACGAGCACCCCCTGGAGTACTCGGCGTCGGCTTCTCGCTCTTCCCCGGTGTAGACGCGCTGACGACTCATCAACTCCTCGAAGTCGACGGCGTGACCGTCGAAGTCGGGACCGTCGACGCAGCCGAACTTCGTCTCGCCGTTCACGCTCACCCGGCACGCCCCGCACATCCCCGTACCGTCGACCATGATCGGGTTGAGCGAGACGGTGGTCGGTATCTCAAACTCGCGGGTGGTCTCCGCGCAGAACTTCATCATGATCGCAGGCCCGATCGCCATCGCGTGATCGATCTCACCCGCCTCGGCAAGTCGCTTCAAGGGCGCGGTCACCAACCCTTTCTCGCCAGCCGAGCCGTCGTCAGTCATGACGATGAGTCTCGCGAGCGGAAGCGCCTCGAACTCCTCGGCCAAGATGAGGAGGTCTTTCGATCGTGCGCCGAGGATGACGGTGACCTCAGCGCCCGCCTCGGCCATCGCACGGGCGACCGGATACGCGACTGCGGCACCGACACCGCCGCCCACCACAGCGACCCGACCGAGATCCCCGGTGTGCGTCGGCACGCCGAGCGGCCCGACCACATCGACGAGCGAGTCCCCGACCTCGAGGTGGGCGAGTTTGTGCGTGGTCTTGCCGACCCGCATGAAGATGAAGCGGATCCAACCCTCCTCGGGCGACCAGTCCGAGAAGGTGAGGGGGATGCGCTCGCCCTCCTCGTCGACGCGCAGGATCAAGAACTGCCCGGCGGCTACCTTGCGCGCGATGCGCGGCGCAGCCACGCCCATCTCGAAGACAGCATCTGAGAGCTGCCGTTTGTGTACGATCGGAAACATCAGACCTCCCGTGGAGCGCAGGTGCGCTTCGGCAAAACGTCGGACAAGTATACTATTGCTCACCAGGACTGCGACCGCCAAGGAGCGACCAGTGACCGGATCCACACGCACGAGTCTCGCGACCGCCCTCCTGCTTGGCACCGTCGTGCTGGCGCTTACCGGTTGCGCGGGGGACGCAGGGCCGGTGCTCGCGAGCCGGGATGCGCTCGGCACCGTCGTTGCCGTGACCGTGTACCCGGCCTCAGATAGTGCCGCTGACCTGGACGCGGTCCAGGCCGCGATCGACGACGCCTACGCGGCGATGGCAGATGCGGAAGCCGACCTTAGCACCCACGACCCCGATTCTGCCATCGGACGCATCAACGCTACGGGTGACCCGAACGCCCCGCTTCCTGCGCGCGCGGAGCAGATCCTCGACGCGATCTGCGTGCTCGACGCACGGGAGTACTACTCCCCGTTCCTGCTCGGCGCCACCGAGGCCTGGGGCTTCGAGGCAGGCGGGACGGTGCCATCGACCGCAGAACTCGAAGCGGCCCTCGCCGACACACGCTACGACTTCGGAGGCGCATCGAAGGGGCTCGCGATCGACGAGGCCGCCGAGGAACTCCGCGCCGATCGAGGGGTCGCGGCCGCACTGATCGCCTCCGGCAGCACCACACTCGCGTTCGGCGAAAAACCCGACGGCGAGCCGTGGCGCATCGGAATCGAAGACCCTCGCGATCCCGATGCGCTCATCGCAAGCGTCGAGGCGCGGGGAGACCTCACGGTCTCGACATCGGGCGATTATCAGCGCTACTTCGAAGCCGGCGGGGTGCGCTACCACCACATCCTCGACCCCGCGACCGGCATGCCGGCGACCGGCATCCGGTCCCTCACGGTGATCGGCGACATCCCGGGCCTGTACTCCGACATCCTTTCGACAGCACTCTTCGTCGCCGGTCCGGACGCAGCCGTCGCCTACGCCGAGAAGTACACCCTCGGCCTGGTGATCGTCGACGACGAGGGCCGGACACATATCGTGCCCGGCCCCGAAGATCGATCCTGGGAGATCGCCGAGGCGACCCCGTAAGATTGCAGCGCTACTCGCCCATGAACCCCTTGATGAGACCGTAGACCACCGGCACCTCGTAGTACTTCCCGCCAAACGCCTTTATCGCCCCGATGATCTGGAAAACGAAGATCGCGATACCGAAGATCCACCCGATGATCGGAATCATCCAGGCGATGACGGACAAGACGCCGAGCGCCAACGCCTGGACCGCGTGGAACTTGACGAACTTCTCCTCCTTGTACGGATCGAGCAGAATCGCCACAAGCGCAACGATCCAGAAGATGTAGCCGATAGCCACCAGTAGCTTGCTGGTGTCGCTCGCAGGAGCCGGCCGATCTCCTAAAGGAGCGGGAGGCGCGGGAGGCGCAGACTGCGGCTCAGGAGTTCCCGTGGTCTGATCCATGGTTAAATCCCCTCTCGTCTTGACGGAACACCGACCGTTCGACCGGCGCCTTGGCTTCACTATACCCTTCACGCATGGTATCCTATACGCGGTACGCGCCTTCCGGGGCAGTAGATGACAACGCAGCAGCACGCCCACCGGAGGAATGACACTCATGCATCGTAGCCGCGCATACATCGCACTCACCCTCTCTCTCTTATTCCTGTTCTCTTCGCTTACCCTCGCGTCGGGCACCACCCGTGCCGACATCGATGCGTCCCGACAGCGCGCCGAAAGCGCTCGCGAAGCTGCAACAGCGGCGGAGAAGCGGGCCGAGGAGCTTCGCTCAGAAGCCCGCGCGCTCGACGAGACGATCGGCGATCTCCAGTCGCAGGTCCGCGAACTCGACCCCCAGATCGCCGAGGCGACGGGCCGCACCAGCCGCCTCGCCGCAGAGGTCGAGAAGCTCGAAGCCGAGATAGCCACCAAGGAAGCTGAGATCAAAGCCACCGAAGCCGAGTACGAGTACGAGCAGGACCTTCTGAACGAGCGCATGACAGCCTCCTACAAACAGGGCGGCGTCCTCATCTACCTCGACCTGCTCCTTGAATCGAAGGACATCTCCGACCTCATCGCTCGCACCACGCTCGTACAACGGGTCCTGTCCGCGAACAACGACGCGGCGGTCGCACTCATCGACACACGCGAGAAGCTCGAGACGGCCCGCGTGGAGTTCGACCGGATGCTCACCACGGCATCGTCAAAGCGATCCGAGGCAGAAGCGGTCGAGAAGAACCTGCGCGGCCTGCGATCACAGCGAGAGTCCGCCCTGAACAGCCAGCGCGCAGCCCAAAGCGAGAAGACCGAGCTCATGGAGAAGAGCGAGGCGGACGCCGAACGCTACATGGCACAGGCCGAAGAGGAGGAGGCTGCCGCGCGGCGCATGGAAGCGCAGTTGCGAGCGAGTGCCTCCAGCGGGTCGGGCGAGTACACCGGCGGTGTCATGGCCTGGCCGGTTCCCGGCGGCTCCCTGACGTCACCGTACGGGTGGCGCACACACCCCATCTTCGGCAGTAGGCGTTTCCACCACGGCATCGACATCAACCGGGGGAACGGTACCATCGTTGCTGCCGGAGACGGCGTTGTGAATCAGGCGAGCTACGGCTGGAACGGCGGGTACGGCAACATAGTGGTGATCGACCACGGTGACGGTGTCACCACTCTGTACGCCCACATTCTCGCCGGAGGCATCAATGTCTCGAGCGGCCAGCAGGTGACCAGGGGCGAGCCGATCGCGCTCGTCGGATCCACAGGCTACTCGACCGGTCCGCATCTCCACTTCGAGGTACGCATCAACGGAGCGAGCACGGACCCCATGGCCTACTTGCGATAGGCCCCTTCGGCGCTCTCAGGCGCCGTTGAACTCCCGCATCGCGGCCTGCACCCCGAACTCGATGATGTGCAGTGTTGCCCGCGCTCCGGTGAGCGCCGCCTCCCCCATCGCCTCGGCGGCCTGCGCGCCCATCGACTCAAGCACGTAGTCGGCCGGATCCTGCCTTCCGGGCGGTCGACCTACCCCGATGCGTACCCGGAGGTAGTCGCCGGTCCCGAGCCGCTGATGCACGGAGCGCAAACCGTTGTGGCCACCGTGGCCACCGCCAGCCTTCACGCGCACCGTGCCCTCGGGAAGATCGATATCGTCGTGGATCACCACGATCCGGTCGACGGGTATCTGGTAGCTCTCCGAGAGCGCGCTCACTGCATTGCCCGAGACGTTCATGAACGCCTGGGGCTTCGCGAGCACGACCTCGGTGTCGCCGTGGCGGACAAGGGCCACACGAGCACCCGCCTCGTCCTTCCAATACGACACACCGAGGTCGTCCCCGAGATGATCGGCAACGATGAAGCCGGCGTTGTGCCGGGT
>CAYGFZ010000022.1:9909-17160 GCA_964349355.1 uncultured Coriobacteriaceae bacterium
CACCGAGGTCGTCCCCGAGATGATCGGCAACGATGAAGCCGGCGTTGTGCCGGGTGATCTCGTAGCGCGGACCCGGGTTTCCGAGGCCCGCAACCAGGAAGGTCACGGGGCGCTAGTCCTCCTTGGCAGCCTCTTCGGCAGGCTCTTCACCGATAAGGGTCGGCTCTGAGACCTCCGCGGCAAGCTCTTCCTCGGTCGGCTCGACGGTCGGAGCGATCACCGAGCACACCACGCCTTCGGGATCCTCGATGATCTCGACGCCCTCGGGAGCCACAATGTCGGCGACCGTGATGGAGTGACCGATCTCCAACTCCGAAATGTCGACGTCGATCGACTCCGGCAAGTTGCTCGGAAGTGCCTCGACAGCGATCTCTCGCAGAGTGTGCATGAGGACTCCGCCGGCCTTCACGCCCGGCGAATCGCCAACGAAGTTGAACGGCGCAGTCGCCTGGAGCTTCTCGTCCATGTTAATAGCCAGGAAGTCCACGTGAAGGATCGTGCCCTTCAGCGGGCTGTACTGTATCTGCTTGATTACCGCGTCGACCGGCTCCTTCTCGCTGTCGAGCTCGATCGAGACGATGGTGGCACCGCTGGCGTGATGGGCCAACATGAGCTCGAACTCGTGGCGGGCGAGTCCTATCGAAACCGAGTCACGCTCCGGCCCGTAGAGAACGGCCGGAATCTGACCCGCTGCCGCAAGACGGCGGTTGGCCTTCCCGATGACCTCGCGAGGAAGTGCCTTGACGGTGGTGGTCTCTGTCATTGTGGTGGTTCTCCTTCCTGGCGCCACCTGAGGTGGCACACAGCGACTGTCAGAGCTGAAAGTCCGGATCGAAGAGCTCAGAAACGGACTCGTCGTTGTACACGTTCTGGATAGCATGCGCGATGAGCGGCGCGACACTCAATACGCGTATCCTACCGCCTTGCTGCGCCTGTGGCACCGGCAGCGTGTTGGTGACGACGACCTCCTCTATCGGAGAGGTGGCGATCCTCTCGTACGCCGGCGGCGAGAAGATGCCGTGTGTCGCGGTCACGTACACTGCCTCGGCACCCTTGTTGATGAGGCTCTTCGCGCCTTCCGTGACCGACCCTGCGGTGTCGATTATGTCATCGATGACTATACAGGTGCGTCCCTCGACCTCGCCGATCACGTGCGTGATCTCGGCGACGTTGTGCTCCGGACGGCCCTTGTGCATGATCGCGAGGCTGGCACCCAGCATATCTGCGAACTTCTTCGCGACCTTGACCCGGCCCACATCGGGTGACACGACGCAGACGTTCTCAAGCGGCAGGCTCTCGAAGTAGTCGGCCAGGATGGGAAGGGCTGTGAGGTGGTTCACCGGGTTGTCGAAGAAGCCCTGTATCTGACCCTGGTGAAGGTCCATGGTGATCACGCGGTCGACCCCGGATACCGTCATCAGGTCCGCGACCAGCTTCGCAGTGATCGGCTCGCGCGCGGCCGACTTCTTGTCCTGGCGCGCATACCCGTAGTGACTCACGACGGCCGTGATCGTCCGCGCACTCGCACGCTTGGCGGCATCGGCCATGATAAGCAGTTCCATGATGGAGTCGTTGACCGGCTCACACGCTGACTGAAGCAGGAATACGTCGGCTCCGCGCACGCTCTCAAGGAAGCGCACGTAGATCTCGCCGTTAGCGAACTTCGAGATCTTCACGTTGCCAAGTTCGATTCCGAGGTGCTTCGCGACTCCCTCGGCCAGTTCACCGTTCGAAGTCCCGGTGAACACCATCATGCGTTTGCCGGTCTCAGTCATCGGTCGCCTTCCGCTCGATGCTCCCCCGACGATGGCGCCGGGGCCGTCTGATCCGTGCTGCCCTGTGCCCGGCGCCTCTGTGCCCATCCGGCGATTTCACGCTGCTCACAGCGCTCGATCGCCAACGCTTCGGGCGGGACGTCCTTGGTTATCGCGCTCGCTGCAGCGGTCACCGCACCCGCACCGATCGTCACAGGGGCCACCAGCATGGTATCAGAGCCGATGAAGGCCCCGTCCTCGATGACCGTCCGATGCTTGGAGAAGCCATCGTAGTTGCACGTGATAGAGCCCGCGCCGACGTTGGCTCCAACGCCGATGGTCGCGTCACCGATGTAGGAGAGGTGCGGCACTTTGGAACCTTCCCCCAGAGTGGAGTTCTTTATCTCCACGCACGTCCCGGCCTTGGCACGCTCACCGAGCACCGCCCCGGGACGAAGGTATGCCACAGGACCCACCGAGGCGCCCGCACCGACCTGTGCCTGGACGAGGATCGAGGAGTCGACGACCGCCCCGTCTCCGACCACCGAGTCGGCTACACGTGTGTTGGGACCCAGGATCGTCCCCTCCCCGATGCGTGTCTCCCCGAAAAGGAACGTCATCGGAAGCAGTTCGCTGTCACGACCGACGGTGACGTCGGGGCCGATCCAGACGAGGTCGGGATCGGTCATCGTGACGCCGGCCAGCAGGTGACGTTCGTTGATGCGACGCTGCATGATCTTCGTCACCTCGGCGAGCTGCACGCGCGAGTTCACGCCGTGCGACTCGTCGATGTCGTCTGTGACGATAGCCTCGACTCCGAGCCCCTCGGCCACAAAGAGCGCGACCAGATCGGTCAGATAGTACTCGGCCTGCGAGTTCGAAGCTTCGAGGCGATGGAGGTGTGTCGACAGCGCCGCACCGTCGAAGCAGTAGATACCGACGTTCCCCTCGGCGATCTGCAGCATGTCATCGGCAAGATCGCGGTGCTCGACGATCGCCGTCACCGCGCCAGCCTCGTCGCGGGCGATCCGCCCGTACCCGGTCGGGTCGGGGAAGACCGCCGAGAGCAGCACACAGGCAGCGCCGGAGGTGACCTGGCTGGAGATGAGGCGTGCAATGGTCTCCGGACGGATGAGAGGTACGTCGCCCGCAAGCACGACGACCGGTCCCGTCAGATCCCCCGTCGCCTCAAGGGCGCACATGACCGCGTGCCCGGTTCCGAGTTGCTCGGCTTGGAGCGCGTGTGTCGTGTCCGGGACGAGCGCCCCAACGACGCCGGCGCAGTGACCGACGACGGTGACGACCTGTTCGGCGCCGCCCTCACGCGCGGCATCGACCACCCAACGCACGAGGGGCTTGCCGAGGATCCGGTGGGCGGCCTTGGGAAGATCGGAGTTCATCCGGCTTCCCTCGCCGGCGGCCAACACGACTGCAACAGGCTTCACGACAGCCCCCTTAGATCGATGTTCTCAAGTGAGCGGACGCGCGGCAGCGTCCACAGACTCGACGGAGTCGAAATGGCTGGGGCGGTAGGATTCGAACCTACGAATGGCGGAGCCAAAGTCCGCTGCCTTACCGCTTGGCTACGCCCCAGAGCACACCGAAGTGTAGGTAAGGCGCACACGGCAGGTCAAATCGAGTGTGACGGCACGCGCACTACGACATGGTTTCTGGCGCCGTATCTCGGAATGCCGCGAGACCGCCATCTTCGCCGAACTGCTCGAGAACAGCTTGCTGGATGCGATCTCGGGCTTCGCTGTTGATCGGATGACAGATGTCGCGAAAGTCTCCGTTGGGCAACTTACGCGATGGCATGGCCACGAACAGCCCCTTGTCGCCGTTGACCACGCGAAGGTCGTGTATCACGAATGCGTCGTCGATGACGATGCTCGCGATAGCGCACACCTTGTTCATAGAGACAGGGCGCAGTGTGACCTTTGTGATGTCCATGAATCCCCCTTTGTGCACGCTGCGTGAACCACTGGACGATCAAACGTCACGCCACACCCCAGTGACGGACACCGTCCTACCCTACTATTCGGTACCGACAGGCTGGTTCCTACCGTGCGCACGTGCATAAAGGACACGCTCTGCCACGACCACATCGATGGGCTTGTCGACATCCGCGCCGATCGACGTGTGTGTCGTATAGATCGCCGCCCCGGAACCCCCGATAAGCTGACCGAGCTTCTTCTCGACCTCGCCGACGGTGAGCTTGCCCAAGGCGAGCCGCACAACAAAGCGAAACCCGATGACACGTGCCATCGCCAAAGGATTCTTACGAGTCGCAAATATCCGGTCACCGATCGCACGATTGCGCCCGACGAGCGTCGGGTCGACGAGCATGAGATTGCCCCCGGTGACCTTCCCTTCGGCGATGCGCACGAATGTGCGCTCACTCCCCGGGAACTCCCGTGCCAGATCAGATTCGCGGATGAGCGGATAGATGACGTCGGCACCCGTCTCCAGACTGCGCCGCACGAAATCGTCGATCGCCTCGGGGGTGATCGCGGGGATGTCACCCGTCGCCAGCAGGACCGGGCGGTCGGTGCGAAACGCGCCGATTCCGGCGATGATGTTGTCGATGAACGAGGAGTCGGAGATGACGATCTTGGGCGCTTGGTCGATCCACGCATCGAGACCCTCGGCCGAAGGGACCACCACGGCCACCTCATCGACCGTCTCCGAGGCGTTCAGCGCATCGACGACCCACTCGACCATCGGTCTGCCAGCGACCGGCAGAAGCCCTTTGAAGCGGCAGGTGGGGTCGATGACAGCCCCATCACCACCCGCGAGCACGACCGCGTCGACCATCATCGCTCTCCTCCCGCAGAACAGGCCCGCACCCCATCAACACGCGACTCCGCGGCCTCGGCCCACCATCCACGACATCTGGCCTCCTCGACGACCCTGAGAGCCGAGGCACCGCTCTCACACACCGCGAAGACGGTCGAACCGCTGCCCGCGACAGCCGCGCCGAGCACTCCCCCGGCACTCCGCGACCAACCGAGTACGTCGCCGACGGCCGGAACGAGGGAGACCGATGCTTCCGTCATGTTGTTGTAGAGTACACGCGCCAGACCCCGTGCGTCACCGGCCGCACATGCATCCGCCACCGCGCCGGGGCCCGGAGGTGTGGGCAGCAGCAGCCGGTCGAACGCCGCGTAGGCGGCGCCGGTGGGGACCGGCTCGTCGGGCTTGACGAGTGCGATGTCTAAGCGTGGAGTGGCGTAACGCGACGTCAGTACGTCCCCTCTCCCACCGAACAGCGCGGTTCCCCCGCCGAGGAAGAACGGCACATCGGCGCCGAGCGACGCGGCCACCTCATGCAGCACGACTTCTGTCGCGCCATCGTCACCGGGATCGGTGTAGCCCCATAGCCGCGCCAGCCCGACAAGCACGGCAGCCGCATCCGAGCTCGCACCGCCGAGTCCGCCGCCCGCAGGAATCCGCTTGGTAAGCGAGATGCAGGCTCCGGGTTCCCGGCCGAGGGCTTCAGCGAGGGCAAGAGCGGCCCGGTAGGCGAGGTTCTCCTCGGCGGGAAGACCGAGATCGGTGTCGCAGGCCACGGAGAGGTCTTCGGCTGGCTCGATCACGACGGTGTCGGAGAGCGAGAGTGTCTGGAGCACCGTCTCGACATCGTGATAGCCGTCCGCTCGACGTGCTCCCACGCCGAGGTAGAGGTTCACCTTGGCGGGCGCAGAGAGCATGATGCGCGATGCGGCTACCGGCGACACACGGCCCCCCTTACGCAGCGACGCGGAGCACCAAGGCTCCGCGTCGACCGATCATGAAGTGCGCACGAACTCCGCTAGTTGAGCCACGGAAGCAGGTTCTCCCCGCTATCGCAGTGGCTGAGCTCGACCGTTCCGGTCAAGACATCCACATAACTGTAGGAGACCCGCGCTGTCCGCTGCCGCTTCTCCTCGACCTTCACTACAAACAAGCTGGGGTGGGTCTGCTCGAGAACCCCTTCGCGCTCTACGATCTTCGAGCGGCCCATGTTCGCCTTCAGGCGCATCCTGGTCCCCATCATGTTCTCGAGGTCCATGCGGATCCGTCCGACTACCTCAGTCTGGCTCGCAACATCCATATAACGCCTCCTTGGGTACGAACGGAGAGTATAGCGGAAAGGTCTGGAAAACTCAAGGTAGGAGGCCATATTGCGTCGCTGCAGCGCCGAGTCCGAGAAACTCCGGTACTGACAGCGTTTCCGCCCTGCGCCCTCCGTCGATACCCGCCCGGACGAGCACCGTATCGAGCAACTCGGCATCAGCGCCGAGTGCCGAGCGGACCGAGTTTCGGATCGTCTTGCGACGCTGCGCGAACGCCGCTTCTGCCATCCGGGACGCGGCAGCGATCTCCTCGGCTGATGGACTGTGCTCGAGACGATCGAGGCGGAGGACCGCCGAGTGCACGCGGGGAGGCGGAAGGAAGCAGGTGGGCGGCACGGTGAAGCGCCCGGCAGGCCGGGCGTGGAGGTGAAGCTTGACCGTATATGCTCCCCAGTCCTTGTTGCCGGGTACGGCGGCCATGCGGTCGGCGACTTCGGCCTGCACCATCACCACGGCGAACCGCAGCGACGGCATCTGTTGGAAGAACCGGAGCACGACCGTCGCGGCCACCGCGTACGGCAGGTTCGCGATGAGCGCCACGGGAGAGCCGAGCGGCGTCTGGAGTCCGGCGATCGGCACCGTGACGGCATCTGCGTGGACGACCTCGAGACGCTCGCAGGTCGCAGCGGTATCGGCGAGGACAGCGAGCAGACGCTCATCACGCTCCACTGCAACCACCGCACCCGCCGAGTTACACAAAGCGACAGTCAGCGTACCGATGCCGGGTCCGATCTCGAGAACGGGCTCGTCGCCGTGCAGGTCTGCCAGCGCCATGATCCTTCCGACGACGTTGTCGTCGATCAGGAAGTGCTGGCCGAGGGCCTTGCGTGTGTGAATCCCGTGAGCGCGCAGCACGTCGACTGTTGCGCCGGGCGTGGCGAGCCGTGAGTAGGCCATGGTCACTCCGGCATCTAGGGGAGGATCGTGATGGTGACGGTGCGCCTACCCCACGCAAGAGCCTCGGCACGGGTATCGAAACACAGATCGATCTTGTTGCCCTTGATCGCCCCGCCCGTGTCCGCAGCGATGGCGTTCCCGTAACCCGGGATGTAGACGCGAGTGCCGAGGGGGATGACGCTTGGATCGACCGCGATGACACCGTACGTCGCTCGCGCACCGGTCGCCGTACGCGTGCCGACTCCCGGATCGGCCGAAGAGTACCCGGTCGCAATCACCGAAAGCCGGGCCCCGTCGACCGGAGGTTCTGCGGCTGCGGCGCGACTCCGTGCAGGAACCTGCCCGCTCGAGCGCTTCGTCCCGACACGGACGATCTCGTTGCGTGCCTCAACGGTCACGCGGTCCTCGACCAGCGTACGTTCGCCCTCGACGCCTCCACTCACCAGCACGCGATAGATACGCACACCGGTCCCGGCCTCACCGTG
>CAYGFZ010000022.1:17260-31469 GCA_964349355.1 uncultured Coriobacteriaceae bacterium
CGCCTCCACTCACCAGCACGCGATAGATACGCACACCGGTCCCGGCCTCACCGTGGCGCTTGATCGAGCGGGTGCCTTGCGGCAGGGTCGGATCGTTCTCGGTCACGACCTCGTAGGGGATCTCGTACTCCTCCTCTATCGCACGCATGAACACGTCCGTCGTCTCGATCAGCATGCCGGGATAGAGGAGCGCATCGAGCGGCGGGGTGACGGTTATCCCCCGCCCGGGATCGAGGCCCGCTGCGACGAGCGAATCTGCAACAGTGGACCCGATGACCTCGATACGGATCGATTCGCCGGCAACGACGACAGTCACAGGGATCGCGTGCCTGACGACAACGTTCATGCCATCGGTGAGGAGGGTGGCAGGAGGGGGTGTCACGACATCCGCCGCGCCGGCCGTTACTTCGGCCTGCGCGAGCAGCGCTGCGACAGTGTCCGCACCTGTCTTGATGTAACGGGCATCGCCGTCGACGACGACGGTGACACCTTTCTTGGCCCATGCGAATCCGGTAACGCTCATTACGACGGCGAGGAGTGCTACGAGTGCTACGAGTACAACGAGTGCCTTGTGGGTCCGGAGGAATCGTGCCGGGCCTGCCGGCGCTTCTCCCATACAGCCCTCTTCCAACTCATCTGAGTGGCTCTTCTCTGCATTGACGCGAGCCTCGATTATATCCAAGCGCGAACGCATCAACAAACGCCGAGGTCGTCACGGGACGGTCTTCAGCGATCCCCCGCAACTGCTACCGCCGAGACCGTTTCGCGACCTATCTCGGTCGCTCGCTCCAGCGCCTCGGGATGCCTGCCGACCTCGCTTGGAGAATCCGGACCCTTGACCTTGAGCTCGACCGCGTAGTCGACACCAAGGACTGCGAATACGCTCTTCGTCGTAAGAACGGCCGCCTGAAAGCCGTATGGGTCACCCCCTCCGCGCACCACGAGGAACGCTCCGGGCCGCCGCTCGGGCCCCGGTTCGCCGAGGACATGTACCCGGGCCCAGTAGGGCTGCAAGCGGTCGTAGAATGCCTTGAGCGCTGCAGGGACGGTAGCGAAGTACACCGGACTGGCGACCACGATGGCGTCGGCGGCATCGATGCGCGGGTAGATGTCTTGCATCCCGTCACGAACGACGCACTCACCCGTGAGCGAGCACGCATTACAGCCGCGGCATGGGTGGACGTTGGCATCTGCGACCGGAAGCACGTCCGGCTCGCCACCCGCCTCTCTGACGCCGAGCACACACCGGTCCAGAAGCTGTTCACTGTTCCCGTGACGTCTGGGCGACCCCGCGACGCACAGGACCCGCGGTCGCGCCGGTCCGCTCATGAGCCAGGCCTGCACCCGGTACCGAAGAGCGCCCGGGCGGTGGCGGTCGTCGCGGCAGCGAAATCCGCCGGACTCACACCCTTCGCTTCGGCGAGTACGGCGGCCGTCAGGGTGACCCACGCCGGCTCGTTCGTCCGACCGCGATAGGGAACGGGCGCTAGGAACGGACAGTCGGTCTCGACCAGCACACGGTCGAGCGGGACTACGGCTGCGGCCTCGCGGATCGTCTCCGCCTTCTTGAAGGTGGTCGGACCGGCAAAGGAGATGTGGCAGCCCAGATCCACGAAACGACCGGCCAGTTCGGCATCACCGGTGAAACAGTGGATGATGCATCCCGCCTCCGGGACACCGACCTGGGCGAGTGTTTCAAGTCCCTCCTCATGCGCTTCCCGTAGGTGTACCACGATCGGAAGCCCGCACTCATGCGCGATCTCGAGTTGGGCCCGGAACGCCCGGCGCTGATCGTCTCGGGGCGAGTGGTCGTAGTGAAAGTCGAGTCCCGCCTCGCCGACAGCACCGACCCGGGGATCGCGCACAAGCGTGCGCAGGCGCGCCTCGGCTTCGTCGTCGAAGTCGACAGCGTTGTGCGGATGGCATCCCACCACGATGCGGACCTCTGGCGGGACGCCACGGGGGATCTCCCACGCCGTGAGCCTCGTCGCCGCCTCAGCAGACCACGAGTCGAGACTCTCGAAGGTGCCGTCCGGCGCCTCGGTCACATCGGCCACCGTGACGACGAGCGACACCCCGGCCATCGCTGCGCGCTCGAGAGCGCCGGCGGGGTCGTCGAGCATATCGAGGTGTGCGTGCGTGTCGGCGACCTCGGCTCCGAGTCGCGGCAGTTCCACCGGCCCCTCAATGACCATACGAGCCACTCCCTTTCGAAAGAACTCAGTCGTCTCGAGCATCCTCGTAGATGCGCGGGAACAGCGCGTCACCTTTCACCACGGGGTTGCCCTCGGGCAGGCCGCCCCACACAGCCGACTCCGCAATACCGGTGACAGCATGGATGTCGCCGAGGCCGAGCCTGCGCCAGACATCGGCCGAAGTCCCGGGCATCACGGGCGCACAGAACAGCGCTGATATCCGTACAGCCTCGAGTGCATTGTAGAGGACCGCCGCGAGGCGATCCCTGGTGTCCTCCTCCTTAGCCAGGTTCCAGGGAGCCTCGGTCTCGATGTAGCGGTTCACATCCTTGATGAGGTCCCACGCGGCCTCAAGTGCGGTGCCGTAGTCAAGGTCGGCCATGGCGGCATCAAAGCGCTCGGGCAGCGATCCGGCGATCGCCCGCATCGCGGCGTCGGCATCGGTGGGCTGTGCGGTGGGCGGCGCGGGGACGACACCGCCCAGGTACTTCTCGGTCATGTTGAACAGACGCGAGCACAGGTTGCCCCAGTCGTTGGCCAGGTCCCCGTTGTAGCGCTGCACCATCGACTCCATCGACACGGAGCCATCCTCGCCGAATCGGACATCGCGCAGGAAATAGTAGCGATAGGCGTCGACGCCGAAGCGCTCGACCAACGACGCGGGCGTCTGAGCGTTGCCCTTGGACTTGCTCATCTTCTCACCTTTGGTGAGAAGGAACCCGTGCGCATAGACGCACTCGGGCACCTCGAGGCCTGCGGCCATCAGCATGGCCGGCCAGATCACGCAGTGGAAGCGGATGATGTCCTTACCCACGAAGTGGTACTGGGCGGGCCAACGCCGGGCGAACTCCTCGGCCTTCTCAGGATCGCCGTAACCGATAGCGGTTATGTAGTTGAGCAACGCATCGATCCATACGTACGTCACGTGCCCGTCTCCGAAGGGCAGCGGAACACCCCAGGTGAAGGTTGTGCGGGAGATGGAGAGGTCTTTAAGCCCGCCCTTCACAAAGGACAGGACCTCGTTGCGGCGGGACTCGGGCCGGATGAACGGGCGCCCCTCCCCCTCACGTGTCTCGTAGAGTTCGAGGAGGCGGTCCTGGAAACCGGAGAGCTTGAAGAACCAGTTGTCCTCGCGGATGAACTCCACGCTCCGGCCGCATGACGGGCACTCGTGCTCGTTCACCTGATCCTCGGCGAAGTACGTCTCGCACGGCACGCAGTACCAGCCTTCGTAGTGTCCCTGATACAGGTGGCCGGCATCGTGGAGCGCCTGCCAGAACGCCTGCACACCGCGCTTGTGACGCTCCTCGGTGGTGCGGATGAAGTCGTCGTTGGTGACTCCGAGCATCTCCCACGCCTCGGTGAAACGTGGTGCGATCTCGTCGCACCACTCCTGCGGAGACATCCCCGCCTCTTCGGCGGCCTGTGCGACCTTCTGACCGTGCTCGTCGAGCCCGGTGAGGAAGTGGACGTCAGCGCCGGTCATCCTGCGATACCGCGCCAGCGCGTCGGCCGCGACGGTCGTGTACGCAGTGCCGAGGTGTGGCACCGAGTTCACGTAGTAGATCGGGGTGGTGAGGTAGAACGAGCGGTCACTCATCTGTTTAGGACTCCCGTGGTTGGGTAATCTTGGAAGTAACTGGTCAGACACCGTGCATACCGAAACTGTAACCCGATTCTAGCGAAACATCATCGTACGCGTAGAGACGAGGGTGTTTCTCGACTCCAAGGGGGCTTGAGATGGGCGACACGGGAATCGTCAGACGAGTCGATGACCTCGGCCGTATCGTGATCCCGATGGAGTTGCGTCGAACGCTCGGGATCAACGTGAAAGATCCGATGTCGATCTCGGTCTCGGGAGAGAAGATCATCCTCGAGAAGCATCGGGATGTCTGCGCGATCTGCGGGTCCACCGACGAAGTCGTACAGGTGAAGTCCCGCCCGGTGTGTTCGGACTGCGTCGCGACGATCAAACGCGCATAGTCCCGAGATACGTCCGGCGCTAACGGTCGCTATCCGACTCGGCCGGCGGCTCATGGGCGATACGGTAGACGGCGTTTCGTGATGCAGAGAGTTCTGTCGCAGTTGTCCTCACCGCCTCGGCCCGCGACATCCCGCCACCCACCAACTCCTCGACCCGTGCGCGCACCAGTTCCGGGTCCACAGTGCTTCCGGAGCCGCGTGGCGGCGGACCCACCATCAACACGACCTCGCCTTTCAGGTCACCGCGATCGGCAAGCAGGGCCGCGAGTTCATCGACGGGCGCCCGGACCACCTCCTCGTACACCTTGGTGAGCTCCCGTGCCATGCATGCCTCGCGTCCCGGTAGCGCAATGGCAAGCGCACTCGCGGTCGCAGCGGTCCTCTTCGGCGACTCGTAGAACACGAGGGTGGCGTCAAGACCGGCGAGTCCCGCGAGCCTACGGGATCGCTCGCCGGCCTTCCTCGGCAGGAAACCGCCGAAGTAAAACGCGTGAGTGGGCAGACCGCTCGCGACGAGGGCGGCGATGATCGCCGAGGGACCCGGCAGCACCTCGACAGCGAGGCCGGCCGCGATGCACGCATCGACGATGTGCGCACCGGGGTCCGAGACGCCCGGCGTGCCGGCATCGCTCACGAGCGCGACGTGCGCGCCGGCAGCAATCCGCTCGACGATCGCGGGCGTCCGGCGCTCGAGGTTGTGGGCGTGATACGCCTCCAGAGGCACCGTGATGTCGTAGCGCGCGAAGAGCTTGCGCGTGACGCGCGTGTCCTCGGCGAGTACGACGTCGGCCTCCCGAAGCGTCTCGAGAACGCGCAGCGTCACGTCGCCCAGGTTACCGATGGGCGTCGCGCACACACTCAGCCTGCCGGCCGGCACAGCCCTACTCCCGGCTCCCTGGCTCGTCAGGCTCCCACGGCCCGATCGGCGGGCCGGTCGGAGCCTGCGGCGGCGGAGGCATCTCGCCCGGCGCGGCCGGCGCGGCCGGTGCCGGTGGCGCAGGCGGCGCGGGCATCCCCGCATCGAGCGCCGGCGCAGGAGCGGCAGCCGCATCTGCGACCTGCGGCACAAGTACCTCACGGCCGGACAGGCGGCGGAAGAAGATTGTCCACACCGCCGAGGAGAACGCGCCATAGATCGCACTCGGCAACAGCAGCGCGAGGAATAGCACGACACCGATACCGATCGCCACGTACCACGCCTCGGCGATCAGGGCCGCGAACACCGCGAACCCGAAGACCGCCGCGATCACGCCCACAACGATGCCGAAACCGATGCCCACGGCGAACATCAGCAGCCACATCACGAAGATGTCCTTGAAACGCGTGCGGACATCCGTCCACGCTTCTCCGATCGAACGGAACACGCCGGTGCCGCCAAGCACGGTGTGGCGCACAGCAAGAGTGTCGAGGAGGCCGAGCAGTACACCGAGGAGCAGCAGGATGAGTCCGCCCACCACAAGACCGCCGCACATCCCGAGGATCGACTCCACTCCGGGATCGCCCCCGGAGAGAAGGGATCCTGTGAGCGGCGCCAAGGTCGCCAGAAGGATCAGCCCGAGAATCACCATGAACGGAAGCCACAACACGAGTGTGATACCGAAGACCCTGAACCAGGCGCGGAACCCGGCCGCCCAGCCGTCTATACCGCGCACCGGCCTGTCCTCCTCGGCCTCGTTCACCAGATGGACCAGGCCGCCCTTTGCGGCAACGCTCAGGAGGAACAGCGCGAACCAGACCACGAACAGGAAAGCGGCTATCGAGATGAGTACTGCGATGTTGTCCTGCACCCAGTAGAAGGCCTGCTCGACCTGTCGCTCGAGGTCGGCACCGGCATCGCCCGTACCTGTCAAGTAGTTCCCGCCGCCGCCACCGCCTCCGCCACCCGAAACGAACAGGCCGAAGAGCCAGAGGATGCGGTAGCGCCATGTCACGCTCCACGCCCGCTTCAGGATGCCTACGTGATCCAAGGTTCTCCCCTGTCTCTATGCTCTCCGTCCGAGCGTCGTGCGCCCGGCGGGACTGCCTTGCTTCAGTCTACACGCTTGAGTTCGTACGTGCGTGTACCGAGACCCATCCGCTCCGCGTACGCCATCGCGTGAGTGCCGTCGACACCGCTGACATGCCTGAAGGTGTCGACTCCCTCGCCGAGCCCTTCGCCGAGGGTCCCGGCGAGTCCGGGCGCCGCGACGACGAGATCGTACGCCGCCTGGTCGATGGCGACCGGGTCGGTCGAGGCGAGAACCCCGATGTCCGGGACGACTGCGGCGTCCGAGAACGACCAGCAGTCGCAGTCGGGCGAGATGTCGATCACGAACGACAGATAGACGGTCTTGTTCTCCTTACCGGCGATCGCTCCTGCGACGTGCTCGACGATCTTCTCCTGGATCGCCTCGGGTGTCGTCTTCCACTGCGTGGCGATCGCACCGTACGGACACGCCGCGACACACTCACCGCAGCCGTAGCAGACCTCGTAGTCGATGACGGCGACCCGGTCAGGCCCGATCACGATCGCGTCGACCGGACACCACTTCACGCACCGGTTGCACGCCGTGCACTTCTCGGGCGCCACCTCGGGACGGAAATCCGCATGCATGCGCTGCTTGGCGCTCCGGCACCCGAGTCCCATCCCGACGTTCTTGAGCGCGCCCCCGAAGCCGGTCGCCTCGTGACCCTTCACATGCGAGACCACGACCATCGCATCAGCATGAACCGCAGCCGAGCCGATCCTCACGCTGTCGAAGTGTGTTCCTCCCTCGATGGCGATCTCGCACGACTCACGTCCGTCCAGGCCGTCGGCGATGACGAGCGGCGCCTCGACGGTCGCGAAGGAGAACCCGTTGTGGATCGCGCAGGCGAGATGCTCGACGGAGTTCGAGCGTTCCCCCCGGTAGAGCGTGTTCGCATCGGTAAGGAACGGCTTGCCACCGGCAGCCTTGACGCGCGCAACGACCTCACGGATGTAGATCGGCTGCACGAAGCCTGTGTTGCCCGCCTCGCCGAAGTGCAGCTTGATGGCCACGAGGTCGTCGGCGCTGATCGCCGAGGAGAGCCCGGCGCGCACAAGCAAGTCACCCGCGCGCTTCACGAGCGACTTCTTGCCGGGTGAGCGCACCGGCGCGAACCAGACCTCGGCCTTGGTGCCGTCACTCATCGGTGCAAGCCCTCTCTCGAGTCGTGTTCGTCGAACGCAAGCGCGGCCGCGCCGAGGATCCCGGAGTCATTCCCGAGTTCTGACTGGATGAACCGGACGTCGGCACGGCCTGCGAGCGCCTCGGCCTGCATGACTTCTGCAGCACGCTCGACCAAGAACCCGCACGACTCACCGATCCCGCCGCCCACGACGATCAGGCGCGGGTTGAAGACGTTCACAAGTCCCACGAGCGCCCGTCCGAGGACATCGCCGACCTCGAGCAGGATCTCGCGCGCGACCTCGTCACCTTTGAGCGCGGCCCGGATGACCGACTCGGCGCCGACAGCGTCGATGTCGCCCCCCGCCTCATCGAGGATGGCGCGACCCTTGAACGCGCGGGCCGCATCGATGCCTCTCGCCTTGATGGCCGGACGGCCTACGTAGCTCTCGATATGCCCGGTGCCGCCGCACGGACAGGGTGGTCCGTCCATCTGCACAACCATGTGGCCGACCTCCCCACCGAGGCCACGAGAGCCACGGTACGGCTCGCCCCCGATGAAGATGCCGCCACCCACGCCGGTGCCGAGCGTGAGCATGAGGAAGTCCCTGACACCCTTCGCTGAACCGAAGCGGAACTCTCCGTATGCGGCCAGGTGACCATCGTTGTCGATCGTGACCTCGTGGCGCGCCCGCGACAGCACCAACGAGCGCACATCCACCCCCGCGAGTGGCAGGTTGGTGCAGAACTCGACGGACTGCCTGAGGAAGTCGATCTGCGCAGGCAACCCGATTCCCACACCCGCGATCTCACTCGAGTGGACGCCCTCGGTCACCTGTTCGATGGCCTCGATGATGGCATCTACGATACCGAACGGGCCGTTTACCGGAGTAAGCGTCTGGGTATCCTTGACGATCCTGCCCTTGCGCTCGATGAGTCCTGCGGCGATGCGGGTACCTCCCACATCGACACCGACAGCGAACGAAGTACGCATTGGGCCTCCCTGGATCGAATAGCGACACCTGCGCGGCGACCGGACGGCCCCGGCCGGGTGCGCCCCGATGATATCAGTAGTCCCAAAGCACCCCCCGCGCTTTGATGATGCCCAACTCTCGCATCCTGGCCATCATCTCGTTCTCCCTCACGCCGAAGAGCCGCGCCAGATACCGGTGGTCGTTGAACCATTTGCGCGCCTGATCTCGAACGAGGTGCTCCGGAAGGAGCAGCTCGCGGGCGGTGACGTCAGCCTCCCTGTGGTCAGCGGAGTTCGAGCGCGGGTAGCCCACTGTGGGATCGGCGAGCACCACGAGTACGTGGCCGAGCAGGTGCGCGAGCGTTCGGCGGCGCTCATCCTCATCACGTGCCATGTTCACGAGCGCGACAGGCATGCCGTCCTCAGAGATGATCGCTCCGCCAAAAAAACTCGGCAAGTTAACGAAGCGCACGGGTATCCCGAGCCGCTCGCCGATCTGCTCCAGAGGTACAGGAGGCTCCTCGATCGACGCCTGCTTGATGGCGGCATACGCGATCTGTCGATAGTGTCCATCGCTGTGAAGCGGCACGGGCAACTCCCGCATCGAGCGGTCAGGTCGGGCCGTGTGGCGGCGCGGCCGCGTTTACAATCGCGCCCATTGTCGCACCCTCGAGTCGCCAGCGCACTCCCGGATGCCGGAGTGCGACGTGGCCCACACTCCTTCCCCGTACCAATGCCGATACACAACGGGTAGCATTGGGGTAGCACAGGCACGCGCCGTACCGAGGAGGATCCGTGGAGGCCCACGAGCACGCCGGCACCGAGGAGGTCTTGCGCCTGCTCGCCTCGGCCGTCAACGCCACCCGGCTCTACCCGTCCTCCAGCGACCTGCCTGCACAGGCACTCGGCCGATTCATCGATCGCGCAGCGGAGGTCACGCGGACCAACCCCATCCGCGTACTCGTCGACCCGCGCTCGTTCCGCATCGGCGAGACCATGCTCGCTCCCGGTCACACGCAGACCGCATCGCTCGCCGAGACCTTCCACGCGATGCAGGTCGGTCAGCTCGTCATCGCCCCGGGTATGACCTCCGCCGAAGCACGCGCGCTCGTAGTGCTCGCGGGCTCCGACCCGCGCGAAGTCAGGAGCAGCGGCGGGGCGCGGTCGGCCCTGCTCGCTGCGGGAGCCGCGAACGTGGCCGTCATCGAGGTCAGTCTGCGAGCGTCTTCCGAGGAGGGCCTGCCCGGTGTCGACCTCGTGAACGCTCCGCTCGACGACATCGCGGCCGAAGCCCTCGGCGCGGCGCAACGATGGGTGGAGGGCATCGATGCGGGTACCCCCGTCGACGAGGCCGCCCGCGCCATCGGCCAGCTCGAACAGGCCACCCGCGACCTCGCGGCCTCCCGGGTCGCGACGGCGATGATGCGCCTGACGGAAGAGGAGCGTCTCCAGATTCTCACCGCCGCTCTCACGCCTGATGCATCCGGACAACCGATGCAGGGGATGCTCGATGTCATCGCGCGCATGAGCCCCGCGTCACTCGCCCGTCTGCTTCGGATGGCTGCGCAGATGACCGGCGGCTCGTCTGAGCTACTCTCCCTACCGCTCGATCTGCCTCCCGAAGTCGCGAACGAGATCGCTATGCTCCTCGCTCCCTCCCCCCGGACGGACGCGGAGTGCGGCATACCCGAAGACGCGGCGGTGGAACGCATCGCGGCACAGGCCTCCGAACCCGGCGGCGAGGAAGACATCGCGCGTCTGAAGTCGGACAACGTGCCATCCCGTGCATGCCGTGCGCTGTCAACGACCCTCGTGATCGTACGCGCACAGCGAGATAAATCGTCGGTCGAGGCCCTTGGAGCGGCACTTGCGCCTGCTGCGCGGGCGGGGGCATTCACCATAGTCCGCGAGGCTTTGAGAGCGCTCGACGAACTCTCCGCGAGCCAACCTCCGCTGACCCAGGCGATCGCGGATGCTCGGAGCGGACTTGATGACCCGGCTGTACTCGCGGATGTGTGTCACGCCGTTCGCACCGACGCGGATGCGGCTATCGCAGGAGAACTGCTCTTTGCCGCAGGGGCGATCGGGGCCGATGCGCTCCTCACGCACTACGCGCACGCTGGCCCGGAAGCCCGCTCGCTCATGCGGCCGGTGCTGCGAGGCCTGAGCGACCAGGTGGTCGCAAGCGCGGCCCGCCGACTGCGCAGCGATGAGGAGGTCACTGCGACCGGGATCCTGCGTGCACTCCCTGACCTCGGAGAACGCCACGCGCTCTCGGTCGTCCCCCACGGGCTCGAGCACCTTGACGTCGCGGTCAGACGAGCGTCCGTCTCCACACTCGCGAGCCTCGAAGGGCCGGAAGCGCGCCGGGCACTCGCAAAGACCCTCGGCCACTGGGATCCAGAGACCAGACGGTGGGCGATACGAGAGGTCGGCCGGGTCCGGGCCGTCGAGGCCATCCCGACGCTCGTGCGCATACTCGAAGACATCAACATGCTTGAGAGGAACCATGAGCTCAAGAAGGAAGTGATAAAGTGCCTTGAGTCCATCGGATCCCGCGAAGCACTGCCCGTACTCGAACGATGGTCCCGCAGGAAATTCATGTTCGGACGCAAAAACAAGGAGCTGCGTTTCCTGGCCAGCCGCGCCGTAGAACGGCTGGCAGCCAGCGGACAGACAGGTGAGGAGTCGATGCGACGTGACTGAGACCGGCCGGATCCCAGAGGACCTCGAGTCTCCCGCCGAGATCTCCGCCGAGATCTCCTCGGTAGTGAGCACGGCGCCCTTCGCGACGCCGGCTCGTCTTGCGAAGGCCAAAGAGCTCGTTCGCGCGCTGGCCGTATCGCATACGAACGCCAGTCTCTACCCCACGACGCACCCGCTGGTCGCCCAGTCCCTCGGCGAACTCGTCTCGGCGGTCGACGAGTTGCGCGCCATCGGGTTCGACGACGTCACCATCAACATCTACAAGGGCACACTCTTCGTCGAGAACCAGGTCTTTCCCGAGGAGAGCGTGACCTACCGCAAACTCATCGAGGACCTTCTCACGCGGGGCATCTCCGCACTCACATTCCTGCACGGATTCCGTCCGTCAGACGCCGCCGTCCTCATCGAGGTTCTGGCGGACACGTCGATCGCCGAGATCGAGGCAGCCCGTCGCGCACTCTCGAGCCGGGGCGCGGTCAGCATCGATGTGGCTGAAACGACTGCGCTGGAGGATACCGGCGCCGATCAGGAGGGCCGCGAGAACAAAGCACGTTCGCGCGAATCCTACGACGCGGGCATGGCGGTCATGAGCGACGTCGAGACGCAGGCGAAACTCGGCAAGGTGTTCGATGTCGCGCCCCTGCAGCAGGTCGTCAGTTCGCTGCTCGACAACCTCTTTCGCGATCCGGCGGCGGTACTCGGTCTGACCGCGATCAAGGGGCACGACGACTACACGCTCCACCACTCCATCAACGTCTGCATCCTGTCACTGAGCCTCGGTGCATCATTGGGACTCGACGACAGCTCCCTCAAGTCACTCGGACTCTCCGCTCTCCTCTACGACCTCGGCAAGGTACGGATCCCCGAAGACATCCTCGGCAAGCAGGGTCCGCTGACCACTGACGAGTGGCACATCGTCAAGAGCCATACCGCCGAGGGAGCCGACCTGCTCAAGCGCATACAGCTTGTGGACCAGATGCCGATGATCGTCGCCTTCGAGCACCATCAGCGACACGACATGCAGGGCTACCCCGATGTCCAGGGCGGTCAAGAGCAGCATCTCTTCAGCAAGGTTGTCGCACTGTGCGACGCGTACGACGCCATGACCACACGACGCCCGTTCCGCAGGGAGATACGGCCGGACAAGGCACTCGCCGTGTTGATGCAGGGCCGCGGGAAGGCGTACGACCCTTCCCTCACCAAGGCACTCGTGGTCATGCTGGGCATCTATCCGATGGGCGCTATCGTCACGCTCGATGATGGATCGACCGCGGTGGTCTTCCGCGTGAACAACGACGACCTGCTCCATCCGCGCGTCAAGTTGCTCGCCGACCCCGACGGGCGCTGGTACGAGAAGCCCGAGGTGCTCGACCTGCGCGTCGTCGATTCACAGACGGGACAGTTCGCACGCTCCATCGAGGAGTGCATCCCGGCCGCCGATGCCGGCGTCGACGACGTATGGCAGTACCTGTAAGGCAGCGCTCGCAACCGTAGGACCTGGGGGAGGGTCGACATGGAGGGTTCGAGCGGCGTCGGCACCACGCCGGTGTGGCCGCTCTCCCCTGCCGAGGAGCACCTACTCGATGCGGCCGAGACGCTGGCCGCCGCGATCGAAGCCGGTCTAGAAGCCCAGAAGGACGTGCCGCTCCAAGGTGTCGAGGAGGCGTCGCTGATTGCGACGTTCCATGCGGTCCGCGCGCTCAGGTGCCTGCGCTCGGTGACCATCACGTGCCGGGCCGGCTACGCCGTCGAAGCGGCCGCGATCGTCCGCTCGCTCCTCGAAGATGCCGTCTCGCTCCGCTATCTGTCACTGAAACCGAAGTCCCGGGTACGCAAGTGGTTACGGTTCGACGAGACCCGGTCGCTCGAGTACTGGCGGCTAAGCGAGCGGCTCGGCCTCGGACTGCTGAAGAGTGAACACATCCGTCGCCTCGAGGCAGAGCCGCGCGCGGCCAGCAACCCGGTGTGGTGGTCGGGGAAGAACCCCTCGGCGATGGCGCGTGAGATCAAGACGGTCGACCCCGACTTGCACAAGACCTTCAAAGCCCTCTACCCGTGGCTCTCCGACGTGACTCACGCCAACGTGAAGACGACGAGCAGCTACTACTTCGCCGATGAGGGAAACGAGCCGACACTGCGGGTGGAACCGTCAAACCACCTACTCCACCTCATGATCGACCTCACCGCGGGCGTCTGCGTGAGGGTCTGTCTGCTCGCGCAGGACCTCGACATGAAGATCGATATCGGGCCGATGGCCGTCGCGAAAACCGCGTTCGACGAACGCAGCGCGAACCTGGGGGGATAGCGGGATCTCAGTGCTCGGAACGAACCTCGCTGGCCCTCCGACGAGAGCGGGCAGCCCTATCGCGTATCGCCGCAAGATCGGTCGCAACGATCCGGTCCGCGAGTTCATGCGAGGATACGTTGCGTGCCCGGTCAAGAAGCTCGAGATCTCGTCCGTCCACCGGCACCGAGCCTCCGTTGATTCCAGCGATTCCCATGTCAGTTGTATCGGCCGAATCCGCGAGAGAATGTAGACTCATTCCATGTTGAACGCATGGGGGTCCGCTCACGCGGGTGTGGAGATTTTGGCCTAGACATCAGAAGGACCGCCCGTAAGCGAGCGGTCCTTCGTCACTTCGTATGGTGGCCAGAGACGGACTTGAACCGCCGACACGCGGATTTTCAATCCGCTGCTCTACCACCTGAGCTACCTGGCCGTGGAGTGCTGGAACATACTACCCAGGCCATCCCCGGGGGTCAAGCGAGGTGTTCGCCTATCCGGGTGCCCGGACTCTATCGCCCCTGCATCTCCAGCAAGTATGAATACGGGTTCACCGCACCGCGCCCCGGCGGATGGATCTCGTAGTGGAGATGCGGGGCGCTAGCGCTCGCATTGCCCGTGTAACCCACTGTCCCGATCACCTGACCGGCCTCCACGCGACCCGAGCCAACGATGATGCTATCGAGATGCATGTAGTAGAAGGTCCACCCGTTGTCCGCCTGCAAGATGAGGTAGAGGCCCGCACTGTCGCCCGAGCGGCTCGTGACAGAACCGGACAGCGTGGCTACCGTAGGGGTCCCGGTCGCCGCCATGATGTCGGTACCCTGGTGCCGCCTACGACCACCGGCCCGAGATGCACCCCAGGTGTCGCTGTAGTAGTTGGGCCCGGCCACAGGAAAGACCATGCCGTTGGGCCCGGGGACCGAGGAGCCTCGCGCCG
>CAYGFZ010000023.1:0-29954 GCA_964349355.1 uncultured Coriobacteriaceae bacterium
GAGGCTGGCAGGGCAAGCTCGACATCGTCGACGGCAGTGTGCCGACGCTCGGCCTGACGCTTGCCGAGGTACGCCAGGCTATCCGCGAACTCGTGAAAGACGGCAGCACTCAGGTCACCGCCGGCTCGAGCCTCCAGGCGGCCGATGGGGAGGTCTTCTCGGCCGAGGGCGACGCCGGGACGGTCACACTGACCTCCGCGCCGGTGGTGCTCTTCGAGTCGACCTTCGAGGGAGGAAGCACGAGTGGATGGCGGATGTCGGGCGATCCCACATGGGCGCCCACGACATACCGCCGAATGTCCGGAACCGGGTCGCTCTACGGCTCCGGCGGCGCTTCGACCGGCGTCGCGGCCCCTGGGCCGACCCCGCAAGCCGTGTGGGCCGAGGCTGTCCGCATCCTTCCGGTCGATCTGAGAGGGTACACCGAGGCTACGCTGAGCTGGGACGTGTGGACCGCCATCACGAGCAACACTGGCAACTGGATGAACGTGCGGATCGCGACCTCACCCGACGGCCCCTGGTACACGCCGCAGGGGACGTTTGCGATGAGTTCCGGCTACGGCTGGCGCAGTTTCAAGATCGATCTCCGGTGCGTGACCGACCAGTTCACAGGCGAGACGGTAGACTTCATGCGGGAACCCGAGGTCTATGTCGGTCTTGCGGTCCGGCACACGACCGGGACGAGCGATGAAGGCGTCTACGTCGACAACGTGCGCCTGGCCGCCGACGTGCGCCCCGGCCCGAAGATCACCTCTGTGTCGCCGCCTTTCACTCCCGCAGGGGTCGGTGCGCGTGTCACCATTGAGGGGAGCGAGTTCGGTGACGCCCCCGGCAGGGTCGAGTTCCTGCGCGGCGATTCGCAGTCCGGCGCTCGCGTGGCCGCCCCCACCGTGCTCGCCTGGTCCGACACTGCGATCGCGGTCGAGGTCCCGAGGCTGGCGCAGCCCGGGCCGGTATGGGTGACGGATGCGGCGGGGGTCACGAGCGGCGGCCACGTCTACGCGGTCGGGTTCAGCGCGTTTGGAGCGACCTGGGACGCGGTGAAACTCCCGGTGACGTTTCGGATAGCCGAGAACGCTGGCGGCACCACGGGCGAGCGCGGTGCGATCACCTCGGCGTTGCAGACGTGGAGTAGCGCCGGATCGAAGTTCCGCTTCGCGTACGGTGGCGCGACCGACACCTCGGCATACCCGCCTTCGCGCGACGGGCACAACGACATCTACTTCACGCACGACCGGATGCCCACTGGCGCCCTTGCGCAGGCGTTCATCATGTTCGATCTAGGCGGCCGGATCGCTGAGTCGGACATCGTGTTCGCTGACGCTGCGTACGAGTTCCGGGTCGGTGTTGTGAACGGCGCGTTCGACATCGAGACGGTGGCCCTCCATGAGCTGGGACATGCGGTGGGCCTCGACGATCAGTACGGTTCGCTCGACCGTGCGATGGGAGCGATCCCGTCGGGCGCGACCCGGCGTGCGCTGTCGCCCTTCGAGATCTTGGGCGCGGTCCACCTCTACGGCGCCGAGGCCGACTACGTCGCGCCTGACCCCTCGACCTGGTCACCCCCGCCTCCCGTGTGGGACGAGGGCCCGGGAGCGATCGGCTCACTGCTCGTCGAGCCGATCGCGGGTGCGAACCGCTTCGACACGGCTGTCGAGATCTCGCACCGGGCGTTCCCTGACGGGCTCGATCCGAAGGGACCCCTGACCGTCGTGATCGCGACAGGCGCCAACTGGCCCGACGCGCTCGGCGGCACGTCGCTTGCAGGCACCCTCGGCGCACCGGTCCTGCTCGTGGACACCAACAGCGTGCCCGCCTCGGTCGTGCGGGAGATGCGGCGCCTCGGCGCACGCAACGCAATCATCCTCGGCGGACCGGCTGCTGTGAGTTGGGGAGTGCAGAACAAGCTCAACGACGCGCTTCCCGGACGCGTTGACCGCATCGCGGGTTCCAACCGCTATCAGACGGCCGACCGGGTCGCGCAGCGCGTGATCAAGCTTCAGGGATCTTCCTGGGACGGTACGGTGCTGGTCGCCACGGGCGGCAACTATCCCGACGCGCTTGCAGTCTCGCCGCTCGCAGCAGCGAACAAGTGGCCGCTGCTCCTCGTCGAGCCCGGCAAGGTTATCGGCGCCGGGACCCGCTCGGTGATCGGGCAGCCCAAGCGGGTACTGCTGCTTGGCGGGACGGGTGCGGTTTCCTCCGGCGCCGAGCGAGACGTGCGTGCGAGGTTCAGCAAGGCCGAGGTCCGCCGCCTGCAGGGCCGCGACCGCTACACCACCGCGGTCGCTATCGCGACATACGGTGCGGGGCCGGGCGGGCTTCGATGGAACGGTGTCGCGATCGCGACAGGCGAGAACTTCCCCGATGCTCTCGCAGGCGGGGTGCTGCAGGGCCGTCGAGGCTCGGTCATGGTGCTCAGCGGCACCCGCAGCATCTGCTCGAGCGCGCTCGGATCGCTCTCCAGTCGCAAGAGCGAGATCGATCACGTGACATACCTTGGCGGTCAGGGCGCGGTGTGCACCACGGTCCGCACCCAGGTGAACCAGGCGCTGCAGTAGGACCCGTGCGGCCCGGCTATCCGCCTACAGCGCCTCGCGCAGCACTCGTGCGACCTCTTCCTGCTGCTCACGCGTGATGCCCGGGAAGGCCGGGAGCGCGAAGGTCTCGGGGCAGGCGGCCTCGACGACCGGCAGCGACCCCTCGGCGTATCCGAGATGCTCGAACGCCTCCTGGCGGTGGAGCGGCACGGGGTAGTAGGCGGCGGTGCCCACTCCGGCGGCTTTTAGCGCCTCCATCAGCCGGTCGCGCTCGGGGTGGCGCACGATGTAGAGGTGCACCACGCCCTCGCCAAAGTCGCGCGTGGCGGTCAGGCCAAGTGCGGTGTCGGCGAGCAGCTCGTCGTAGATGGCCGCGGCGGCACGGCGCTCGGCGTTCCAGCGGTCGAGGTGGGGGAGCTTCACGAGCAGGATCGCGGCCTGCAGGGCGTCGAGGCGTGAGTTCACGCCGATGGTGTCGTGGTAGTACTTCACGGTCGTGCCGTGGTTGGCCATCTTGCGGCACGCGGTCGCGATCTCGTCGGAGTCGGTTGTGATGGCACCGCCGTCACCCGCACATCCGAGGTTCTTGCTCGGGAAGAACGAGAAGGCGGCCACGTCGGCGAGGGAGCCGGCGCGCGCTCCGCGGTAGGTCGCTCCGATCGCCTGGCAGGCGTCCTCGATCACGCGCAGCCCGTGGCGGCCGGCGATCTCGCGCAGAGGCTCCATGTCGACACACTGGCCGAAGATGTGCACCGGCATGATCGCCTTGGTGCGCTCCGTGATGGCGGCCTCCAGGAGCGAGACATCCATGTTATAGGTGTCGGGCTCGATGTCGACGAACACCGGGTTCGCGCCCACGTGCGCGATCGCCTCGGCGGTCGCGATGAACGTGAACGGGGTGGTGATGACCTCGTCGCTCTTGCCGATCCCGAGGGCGTGCAAGATGAGGAAGAGCGCGTCGGTGCCGTTACCGCAGGCGATCGCGTGTTTCGTGCCGCAGTACTCGGCGATAGCGGCTTCGAGCTCCTTGACGCGCGGTCCGCCGATGAACGCCGCGTTGGACATGACGTTGCCGATCGCGGTGTCGAGTTCGTCCTTCAGCTCGAGGTACTGGGCTTTGAGGTCGAGCAAGGGGATGGGCACGAAAGCCTCCTACTGGTTGTCGAGGAGTTCCTCGGCGGGCACTTCACGGATGGGTTTGGCCGGCACGCCTAGGGCGACCATGCGTGGCGGGATATCGCGGGTCACAACGGCGCCGGTGGCGATGAACGCCTCCTCGCCGATCTCCACACCGGGGAGGAGGTGGGCGCCACCACCCACGCGGGCGCCCCGGCGGATGGTGCAGCCCTTCATGAGCGCGAGGCGCTTCTCGGTGCGGCCCATGAAGTTGTCGTTGGTGGTGACCACCATCGGGGCGATGAAGACCTGCTCCTCGATGGTGACGTAGGCGGTGATGTAGGCGCCGGTCTGGATCCGCGTGCGCGCGCCGATCGACGTGTCGTTCTCGACGGTGACGCTGCGGCCGATGACCACGCGCTCGCCGATCGTGCAGCGCTCGCGCACCCCGGCGTTGTCGCCGACCACGCATTCGTCGCCGAAGGTGCTGCCTGCCATCAGCACGGTGTGGCTGCCGATCGAGCAGCGCTCTCCGAGCACGAGGCCGGGCAGTTCGACATCGTTGGCTGCGGCGGTCGAGCTCTTGGCGAGCGCCGGGCGCTTGCCGACGAAGGCGAAGTCGGCGATACGCGTGCCGGCGCCGATGTCGGAACCTTCGCAGATGGTGACATGGTTGCCGATCACCACTCCGTCACTGATCGCGGCACCGGACTCGACCACCACGAAGCGTCCGATGCGTACGTCGTGTCCGATGCGGGCGGTCGGCGCGATGACCACGTCGGGGCAGTTCGGGTGCGCGTGAGCGTGTGTGTCGTGAGACATCCGCTACACCGTCTCGATCTTCGCAGGCGCGCCACCGTTGGCGAGCGAGGCGTCGGTCGCTTCCAGCACCTGCACTACGCGCAGGCCGTCGACTCCGCTGCTCCTCGGCGTAGCGCCGGTGCGGCAGCAGTCGAGGAAGTGGTTCATCTCGGCGGCGAGCGGCTCGGAGAGCTTCACGTGAGGCACACGGATGTCGCCGAAGCGCAGTGTGAGGTCCTCACCGTATGGCATCGCGTCGGTGGGCTCGACGCCCTTGTCGTAGATCCAGATCTTGTCGGTCGCCTCCATGTCGTCGAACGCCAGCATCTTCTTGCTGCCCACGATCGTCATACGGCGTACCTTGTGCGGGTCGAGCCAGCTGACGTGGATGTTGGCCATCTTGCCGCTTGGGAAGTGCAGGTTCGCGAACACGACGTCGTGCACCCCGTCTCGCAGGTAGTCCGCTCCGCTCGCCGACACCGAGTCCGGAGTCTCGCCGAGGAGGTAGAGCGCAACAGAGACGTCGTGGGGCGCGAGCGACCAGAAGGAGTTCTCGTCGGCGCGCACTTTGCCGAGGTTCAGCCGCTGGAAGTACAGGTAGCGCACCTCGCCGAGTTCGCCGGAAGCGATGTAGTCGCGGATCCACTCGACGGCTCCGTGGTAGACCATGAGATGGCCGGTCATGAGGACGCGATCGTTCTTCTCGGCCAGGTCGACCAGTGACTTCGCATCCGCCGAGGAGAGCGTGAGGGGCTTCTCGACGTAGCAGTGCAGCCCCGCATCGAGTGCGCGGGTAGCGATGGCGGCGTGTGTGGGAGCAGGGGTGGAGATGACGACGGCGTCGAGGTTGCAGGTCGTGAGCATCTCATCGAGGTCGGCAATGCCGCGGACGTCCGGATGGTTGGCCGCGAGCTTCTCGAGGTTGGCGGGCGAGGCGTCGCAGACGGCGCACAGTTCGGCGCCGGGAAGCCGATCGAGGTTGCGGACGAGGTTGGGACCCCAGTATCCGTATCCGACGACTCCGACGCGTACGGGGGTAGGTGTGGTCATCGGACGCGCCACCAGCCTTTCAGATGGGTCGGGCCGCGAACGACGCGGGCCCTCGGGCATACCCGAAGATTCTACTGCATAGTTGAGCAATCCGCAGTGTCTCTAGCCGAGTCGCCGGGTCGAGCACGCGGGGCACCGCGCGAGGGTCCTGTCTGCCGTGAGGAGCGGGGAATCGAGCCGCATCGCGAGAGCAACGAAAAGAGCGTCGTAGATGGTGAGCGCGTGCTCTACGGCGACTAGCGCGGAGGCATCCAGGAGCGCGGCATCGGGCTCGAACCAGGTGAGGCCGAAGTCCTCCAGGTCCGCAGCGGCTTGTCGCAGTCGCACGGCGTCGACGCGGTGCGACCAGAGCGCGTTCAGCACCTCGGCCCTCAGGTGGCTGGGTGCGGCGAGTTCGATCCTCTCGTCACGGTGCGCCTCGAGAAGCGCGAGAGCTTCTGCGACGCCTCGTTCGGCATCCGGCTTGAACCACTTGACCGCGACGGAGGAGTCGACCACGAGGGTGTCCGGAGGAGCGTGCTTCACCGTTCACCAGCCCGCCGGCCGTCGCGCTCCCGGTCGGCCCGGATCACCGCAGTAGAGTCACCCGGCTCGAGTGTGCGGGCGATCTCGCGGGCCGAGGAAATCGCGCGCTCCGCTCGGGCACGCCGCTTCGCACGCTCGCGCTCATTGCGCACGCGTGCAACGTAGGTGGCTGCAGCTTCCTGGATAAGCCCGCTGCGCGAGCGCTCCAGCTCGCTGGCGAGTCCGTCGACCTGTTCGAGGAGATCGTCGGGGAGGCTGATGTTGACCTTTGCCATGAGGTAGTACCAATCGGTAGTGATGCAGGGTAGTACCAATCAGTGTAAACCCTGTCGCGGCATGGGGCAAGAGCGCGCGCGCGTGGTAGTCTGTGCAGCGAACCGACAACCTTCATCCGGATCCCGAGCCGCCGAGGAGCCCCAACCGTGCGTATCGTCTCAGTCGTGGGCGCCCGCCCGCAGTTCATCAAGGCCGCCCCTGTCTGCCGCGCGCTGCGAGCCGCCGGACACGATGAGGTCCTCGTCCACTCGGGCCAGCACTTCGATCACGGGATGTCGCAGGTCTTCTTCGACGAGCTCGAGATCCCTGCACCCGACCATAACCTCGGCGTGGCCGGAGGCGGTCACGGCGCGATGACCGGCCAGATGCTTGCGCTCATCGAGGAGTTGCTCGTAGAGATCGAACCCGAGACGGTCCTCGTCTACGGCGACACCAACACCACGCTTGCGGCGGGTCTGGCCGCTGCGAAGCTGCACATCCCGGTCGCGCACGTCGAGGCGGGCCTGCGTTCCTTCAACCGCACCATGCCCGAGGAGATCAACCGGGTGCTTACCGACCACCTCTCCGAGTGGCTGCTCTGCCCGACCGGGGCCGCGGTAGCCAACCTCGCCGCCGAGGGGATCACCGCAGGCGTCCACCTTGTGGGCGACGTGATGCTCGACGCCGCTCGCCATCACGCCGAGCGGGTCGATCCCGCCGAGGTCGCGGCGCGATTCGGTGTCACGCCTGGCGACTACTACCTTGCGACCGTGCATCGCGCAGCCACCGCCGACGACCCGGTCGCACTGGCGGCTGTCGTGCAGACGTTCGCCTCGCTCGACCGCCCGGTCGTCTGGCCGGTGCATCCGCGCACCCGCAAGCTGCTCGAGGCGGGCGGACTCGCCGCCGAGTTCGAGGACTCCTCGGCGCTCAAGCTCTTCGAGCCGCTCTCCTACCTCGACACCAACGGGCTGCTCCGCGGTGCAGCAACGCTACTCACAGATTCTGGCGGGATGCAGAAGGAGGCGTACTTTTTTGCGGTTCCGTGCGTGACGCTTCGCGAGGAGACCGAGTGGGTCGAGACGGTCGAGGCGGGGTGGAACCGGCTCGTCGGCACCGATCCGACCGCGATCGCGGGCGCGGTCGAGGCGCTGCGTTCGTGCGAGCGGCCGACCGAGCGGCCTGCGTTCTACGGCGAAGGTCATGCTGCCGAGGAGATCGCGCGAGTGCTCGCCGAGGGGTAGGTGACGCCGAATCGTGCGGGGGATTTGCGGTACCATTCTCACGGGGATGGCTGGCTGGAAGAACACGAGAGAGAAGGGTTGATGGACGATAGCGAGGATGGGTCTCCTACCCGTCAAGTCGTGACCCTCGTGTCGGTGGGGATAGTCGCGCTCCTGGCCTTCTGCTCCGTGCCGGTCAACGAGGGTTTCGGCGCGGCGGCTTTCGCCTACGGTCTCATGCGAGCGGTTCTTGCCGGGGTCGTTGTCGGCATCGCGTGCGGTCGGCATGCCGCTAGATGGCAGGGATTGGCGGCTGGTGTCTTGGGGGCACTGGTCGGAGCGGTTGCACTCGGGGTGTCCCATCCATACCTGGAGACCGGTCCCCTCGTCCTGCAGGCGGCCGGAGTCGGAGTGGTCGCGTGGTCCGTCATGCTCGTCGTCGGTTCGGGCTATCAGAAGGCGGTGACCACGACTGCGATTCTGTTCATCTGCGGGTCTTTTCTCTGGCAGGTCGGAATCCTTCCCGGCACACCGCGCACGGCTCTCACCGAGATGAGGCACGGACTCGCCCTCGATCCGGTGCCCGAGCAGTACGGATTCGACGGGGAGATCTATGCCCGTACGGTGTCTCTGATGAAGGATGGAACACCGTACTACGGGGCGTTCGCACGCGCCTTCTCGGAAGATTCCCGGATGACAGGGGAGCCTCCCGGGGTCCTCAACTATCGGCAGCGTTGGCTCTCTGAAGTCTGGTCGCTCGTACCGGGCAGCGGGCGCTCGGCCCCGTGGCGCACCCTCGTAGGATTCTCGATCACCGTCTTGCTTGCCGGATATGCTCTGGCACGTCGCTACGTGGAGCCGGCTGCGGCACTGCTTGCCCCGATGTGGCTCTCCACATACTTCGTCTATCCGCTGCTTTCGATATGGTTTCCCTTCGCCGAGTTCTACGGTGGAGGGCTGGGTGTGATCTCGCTGTGGCTTATCTCCCGGCAGAGATGGTTCGCCGGTGCCGTCGCGTTGACGGCGGCGGTGGCGGCCCGGGAGCTGATGCTCGTTCTCGTTCCGGTCTACATCGTTGCGTGGGTGCTTCGAGGTAGGTCACGCGATGAGATTCCCGCGCTCGCATGCGCACTGCTCGGTCCTGCTGTCGTCATCGGCTACCATCTTCTTGTCGCACCTGGCCAGGGAGCCTCGGGCGGGTCGCTCACCACGTGGCTCCAGGGTGGCGGGGTAGTTCGACTGGATGCCGCACTGACGTTCTCTGCGGAGCTGCTTCCGTTCGCCCGGTACCTGGTGTTCGGGGCGGCTCTCGCCGTCCTGGCAGCGGTCTTCCGGGTGCCGACGTTCTGGCGCAAGGCGATACTTGCCGGCGCTGTCGTGATGCCGATCGCCCTGCTGTTCACGTTCAGTGCGAACGAGTGGGATTACTACTGGGGAGCGATAGCCACCCCGCTACTGCTCGCGATCGGTCCCACCGCGGCCATCTGGGCGCTACCGTCACGGGCTATCGCCTCGGACCGGGTCTCGCGGGAGGGCTCAGGACCCTCCAAGGTGCGCATAGTGCTGCCTGCGTACAACGAGGAGGCATCGATCGGTGACCTGCTGGTCCGCATCGGCGAGGTGATGTCCAGGGAGAAGCAGTCGTACGCGGTCCTCGTCGTCGATGACGGCAGCAGTGACCGAACCGCCGAGATAGCGGAGTCGTACACCGAGTCGCTCCCTGTGACCGTCACGCGTAATCCCGGAAACCTCGGTCTCGGCGGCGCGATACTGCGGGGACTCAAGGCCGCATCGAGGGCGTCGGGTCCCGGGGATGTCATCGTGACTCTGGATGCGGATCTCACGCAAGATCCCTCCTACATCCCGGATCTCATCGGGCGCTGGCGGGACGGCGCGGACATCGTGATTGCCTCACGGTATCGGCCAGGATCCCAGGTGCTCGGGCTCTCGGCGTTCAGGCGGTTCATGACTCTTGGTGCACGGCTCGGGATGAGCACCGTGCTCTTCGTCGAGGGTGTACGGGACTACAGCTGCGGATTCCGGCTCTACGACGCGACCGCCCTGCGCTTGGGATTCGACCGGTACGGTGACGCGTTGGTGACCGAGCGGGGGTTTGCGTGCATGGTCGAGATCCTCGGCCGGATGAGGAGTCTTGCTCGTGTCGAGGAGGTGCCGTTCGTGCTCCGCTACGACTCGAAACGGAGCGCAAGCACGATGCGGGTGGGGGCGACCGTCGGAGCGTACTTCCGGGTCGCATTCAGGGTCAACCTTGCCGAGTATCGCAGGAGACCGCAGTGAGTGGACGTGCCCGGATCGGACTCGTCGACGTGCTTCTGATTGCGTCGAGCGTGGTCTGCGGATCCGTGGGACAGGTGATGCTCCGGTACGGCGCACGAGACATCGAAGCGGCGGACTGGACTCTCTTGCTGGCTGAGGCCGCCGTCACCCCGTGGGTCCTCGCCGGGCTTGCAGCGTACGCGATATCGTCTGCGCTTTGGATCGTCGTGCTCTCGCGCGTCAGGCTTGCGGCCGCATACCCGCTCGGTGCCTCGAACTATCTCGTCGTCGCGGTCCTTGCCCTTCTCTTGGGAGAGCAGGTCTCCGCTACTCGATGGATCGGGACACTGGTGATCGCCGGAGGAGTCGTCCTTGTGGGTGTGGGAGGTGGTAAGGAATCATGATCGGTCTGATACTGGGGACCGTGCTGGCGGTCGTCACGGGACAGTTGATGATCAAGATGGGGGTCGCCAAGGGCGGCCCGATCGGCTCCGCACGCGGACTTGTAGTCAGGATGGTTCAGCCCCTCGTGCTGCTCGGTCTGGGCGTGTATGCCGCCTCGGCAGCGGCATGGATCTACATCCTGGCTAGCGAAGAAGTGTCATACGCCTTCCCCTTCCTCGGCCTGACGTATGTATGTGTCGCCGTGATCGCGGTCCTGGTGCTGCGCGAGCGGCTCGCTGCCATCCAGTGGGTTGGGCTCGCGCTGGTGGTGGCAGGGGTCACGCTCGTTGCCGTGAGCTGATTCGAGCGGGAGTAGCTGACGCCCCGCGAGCACGAGCATCAGCGCGGTCGTTCCGAGAACGGCTTGAGCAGTGTAGAGCTGCCCCCAGTAGCTCGACGGGGCTCCGATGATCAATGTGAATCCGAGCCAGAACACGCTACCCGCCAGAACCGTTGCACGGACCCGTCGAGGCCGACTCTTGAGCGATAGCCAGTACCCGATGGGTGCTGCTACGACGAGCGCAATAGGTGGGATGGCGAAGAACCCGTATGGATACATCACGTGCCCGGCCGGGTTCACGAACTTCTCAAGGAGCGGGCGGGCCGCACTCCATCCGAGCATCTCGGAGACGGGCAGTGCGTCGGTCGAGTCCGTGATCAGGCGTGCGGCAGGTTCCTGGTGCAGGTAGACCGCCACCCAGAAGAGGGCGAAGCATCCGAGATAGAAGAGGATGTCTCTTCGGTTGCGATCCGTCTGTCTATCGGGTTTCGGCACGAGGGCCGCGAAGATGAGCAGCACGAGCCAGATGGCAGCGGCCTCCCGACACAACGCAGCCGCAAGAGCGAAGGCTCCGGCCGTAAGCCAGCGCTCACGCAGGATCAAGAACAGTGAGGCAAGACCGAAAAGACCGGCCCAGAAGTCGGGGAAGAAGAGGTTCACCCACGTCGCATGAGCGACAAACCAGGGGTAGAGGAGTGCAGGCATGATGGCCGCCCTATGGCGAAAGACCGGGTAGAACGCCCAGTACGAACCGATGAGCACGAGCGACGAGGCAATCATCGAGAACTGGAAAACGTTCATTCCGAGTGATCTGACGGCCTCCCACAACCAGAATAGGTACGGTAAACGGATGTAGTTCGGTGAGGTCGCCCAGTCTACGAACTTGCCGTCCCGCACCGACTCCTGCTCGATCAGGCGTGCGTCCTGAGACGCCGCCGTGACGAACGCTTCGTAGTAGTCGAGGCCGTCTTCGACCATAAGAAGGTGGGTTTGGCGGTAGACGGCGGCGTCGTACCGGAACGAGCCGGGCTCTCTGAGTCGTTCTGCGGCGGGACCCGGATCCACCGTAGAGGCTCCACTTACCATCCCCCCGATCACGACGAATAGAAGCACGGTCGCCGGTGCGTGGGCGAGCGGACGTGTTTTTCCGGTTGCAGTCAGCGCGGTGGACGTGAGGTAGGCGGTCAGCGCGCTGGCGGCGGCGACACCGGCGTATGCATAGAGGGACGAGGCCTGGATGGCCGCGCTCGACGGGAACATCGTCGAGATGATGTCTCCCGGAACAGCGGTCCGGCCCCATGCGTTCTCGGTCAGCCACTCTATCGTTCCGGTCGCAAGTGCCCGTCGGGACAGGAGGAGGGCACCGGATGAAGCAACCGTTGTCAGGGCTATAGCGAGCCTGAGCCGTTCGATGAGTGTACCGCCGATGACGCCCGCGATGATCGCTCCGCCGACAAGCGCCCAGCCACCGAGGAAGAGGTAGGCAAGCGAGCTTGCGAACGTTACGATCGCGGCGCTGATGCCAGCTTGTAGGACCCGGACAGACAGTCGTGCTTCGTTCATCAGTCCGCCCGGGAGAGCAGGTCGGCGATGCGTTGTGCGGCATGTCCGTCGCCGAAGGGGTTGGAGGCGCGGGACATCTCGGCGTAGGCGGATGGGTCGGTGAGCAGTCTGCTCGCGTCCGTGACTATCCGTGCAGTATCGGTGCCGACCAACGTGACCACCCCCGCCGCTACAGCTTCCGGGCGCTCTGTCACATCTCGCAAGACGAGTGCTGGTTTGCCGAGGGTAGGTGCCTCCTCCTGGACGCCTCCAGAGTCCGAAAGGATGAGCGTCGCGGCGTCCATCAGCCGTACGAAGGGGAGATAGTCGAGGGGCTCAAGCAGGTCGACCCGGTCGAGGTTGCCTAACATCTCCCTGGCGACGTCAGAGACCGTTGGATTGCGGTGTGTCGCGAACAGCACGTGGATGTCTGCGTGTTGCGAGACGAGTTCCGCTACGGCGGTGCAGATCCGACGGTAGGGCTCACCCCAGTTCTCCCGGCGATGAGCAGTGACTAAAACGATCCGGCGTCCGCTGGCGAGGGCGTCATCCACCGGTCCGGGTTCGAATCTGAACGGCTTGTCACGGGTGGCAAGCAGTGCGTCAACAACGGTGTTCCCCGTGACATGAATGGCCGAGGGATCGATGCCTTCGGCCAGCAGGTTCCTCTCGGCCTCGAGGGTGGGAGCGAAGTGCCACCTCGTGATGCGGGTGGCGAGCTGTCGGTTCCCCTCCTCGGGGTAGGGGCGTGCGAGGTCGTAGGTGCGCAGGCCTGCCTCCACATGGCCGACCGGGACCCTGTGGTAGAAGGCGGCGAGTGCGGCTGCGAAGGTCGACGTGGTGTCCCCTTGTACTACGACGATGTCCGGGGCGATCTGCTCCATGAGCGGTGCCAGTCCGGTCAGCGTCTGCACAGTGATGTCCATCAGAGACTGGCCGGCGGTCATGATGTCCAAGTCGTGGTCGGGATGGATGTCGAACAGGCTGAGCACCTGATCGAGCATCTCACGATGTTGGGCCGTCACCGCCACCACAGGCTCGAAGTCGGCCGGGCGAAGTCGGAGGCTCTCGATCACGGGAGCGAGCTTGATCGCCTCAGGACGTGTTCCGAACACGACCAGGACGCGCCGCGGCTTCGTCACGCTGCTCCCCTCTGGGTCGGCCGAGTGGTGGGCGCGTGCCAGGGTAATGGCGGTGCCATTCTCGGCGGTACGGGCGTTTCGGTCTTCAGGCGCGATCATAGTAGCACTCCCCGTGGCCGAGGAGATCGCGCGAGTGCTCGCCGAGGGGTAGCGTCCGGACGTGTGAATGGATATCATTCACACTATGAATGAAAAGCATTCACAACGAGAGCACGACGGTGCGACTGGCGCTCCGGCTGGTTCCGCTGTCGAATACCTGCCTCGATGGATGGCCGACGAACTTCGCCGCGCCATCGAGGTGACACCGGCTGTCGTCCTCACCGGAGCCCGGCAGGTCGGCAAGAGTACGCTGCTCCGTAACGAGGTGCCGTTCTCGCGGTGGCGGTATCTGAACCTCGACGATCATGAAGTGCTCCGACAGGCGCGAGAAGAACCTCGCGAGTTGTGGGCGGGCGCGGAAGCCGTTGTCATCGATGAGGCTCAGCGCGCTCCCGACATGCTCATGGCGATCAAACGTGAGATAGATGAGGGGCAGAGGTCTGTGCGTTTCGCTCTGTCCGGCTCGGCGAACTTGCTACTTATGGGTGCCGTGAGCGAGACCCTTGCCGGTCGCGCGGCTCATCTTCGTCTTGGACCCCTCGTGCTCGGCGAGATGCGCGGGTCTGCCCCTCCGAGGATTCTTCAGGACCTGTTGGCAGGACAGCTCCCCGAGGAGGCTTCGGGCGAGCCGTGCGATCCTTACCCGTTCATTCAGCGGGGCCTGATGCCCGGTCTCCTGAATGCCGATGAGGCTGCTGCGACTCGCTGGTGGGATGGGTACGCAGCTACCTATCTCGAGCGGGATCTGCGCCAGCTGTCGCAGATCGAATCGCTCACCGACTTCCGACGGCTCATGGAAGCGGTTGCCCTGAGGAGTGGTTCGGTACTGAATCAGACCGATGTGGGCAGGGAGATCGGGTTACCCCAGCCGACCGTGCACCGCTACCTGAACCTGCTGGAAACCTCGCACGTTCTCACAAGGGTGCCCGGATACACCGTGAGCAGGACGCAGCGATTGAGTAAGCGGCCAAAGGCCTATCTGTTCGATACGGGCGCTGCATCCTACCTTTGCGGACTCTACGGGGTCGACGCCGTGAGCGCAGCGCGTGAGCGCGGCGGTTTGTTCGAGAGCCTCGTCCTCCAGCAGCTCACAGTCCTGGCTGGACTCATGTCCCCGGCGGCGCGCATCCACTACTGGCGGACATCTTCGGGCTCAGAAGTCGACCTCGTTCTCGAACGTGGACACACGCTCCTTGCGGTCGAAGTCAAGCTGACGGCGCGACCCGGGTTCGACGATGTGACTCGGCTGAGGGAGTTCCTGAAAACGTACGGGAGCACTGCCGCCGCCGGGGTGTTGCTCCATACCGGTGGCGAGACCATCCGTCTCGGGGAGCGGATCATCGCCCTGCCCTGGAACGCCCTGACTGAGTGACCGATGGTGCGCGAGTGCTCGCCGAGGGGTAGGTGACGCCAAACCGTGCGGGGGATTTGCCGTCCCCCATGAGATATGATTAGCTGTGGCGATTCACCCTCGGGATACTGGCTGCGATGCGTCAGGAGCCGCGGGGGTCGGGAAAGATGGAGGACTCATGCGGGAGGAACTTGGTTTGGGGACTCGCCTCTCGCGAGTCTGTCGTTCGCTTCGGCCGTCGATTGCTGTATTCACGGCAGGAGTGCTCGGATTCGGGTCGATAGCACCGTCGAGCAGCATGGCGGCTTGGAGGCACGACCGGTTGGGTGAACGGATTCTTGCCTGGAAGCCTTTGGTATCAGTATCAGCTCACCGGTGACGCGGCTTCCCGCGATTCGGCACGCGTGAGACAGGCGACGTTCGAGTCGCATGCGACACGGACGAACAATCACGACCTCGGCTTCCTCTTCATGAGCAGCTACGGCAACGCGTATCGCATGACGGGCGATCGAAGGGCTCGGGAGACGCTCCTGAACGCGGCTTCGTCTCTCGCACAGCGTTACGATCCGCGCGTCGGCATGGTGCGTTCGACGAACACGCGCGAGGACTTTCGTGTGATCATCGATACGACGATGAATCTCGAGCTGCTCTTCTGGGGGGCGCGCAACGGGGGTAATCCGGAGTGGCGCCAGATGGCCACTTCCCACGCACTCGGCGCGGCACGGGACTTCATGCGCTTCGATGGGAGCACGTTCCACTACGTGGGCTACCGTGAGTCCGACGGCGCGGTGCTCCGCAAGGGGCAAGTGCAAGGCTACTCGGCGCAGAGTACCTGGTCGCGCGGACAGGCGTGGATGATCCATGGGATGGGGATCGCTTACCGTGAAGCCGGGGACCCGCGCTTCCTCGATGCCGCCCGGCGCGCCACACGCTACTGGAGCGAGAACGTTCCCGACGACTACGTCCCGTACTGGGACTTCCGTGCTCCGGGGATCCCGGATGAGCCTCGAGACAGCTCGGCCGCAGCGATCGCAGCCTCGGCGTTCGTCGAACTGTCTCGTCTCGATCCCGATCCGCGGTGGCGCCGGACCTACGCCGATCTGGCGGAAGCGACCCTCGAGAGCCTGAGCTCCCCGGACTATCTTGCCGAGGGAATCCGGCTTCCGGCCGTGCTCAAGCATGGTACCTATGCCGCGACTATCGGGATGGCCGACCACGGGACATCATGGGGGGACTACTACTTCCGAGAGGGGCTCATGCGCTACGGGACGGCGGTCGAGCGCATCGGTGGCCCCGACCGCTATCACACGTCCGCGCGTACGAGCTCCTCGGTGTTCTCAACTGCGCCGGTCGCTGTGGTAGCCAGCGGGGAGTCGTTCCCGGATGCCCTGAGCGCAAGCAGTCTGGCAGGAACCCTCGGCGCTCCCTTGCTCTTGACCGGAGCGCAGGGCTTGCCGGGAACCGTGCGCTCGGAGCTCGCCCGGCTGAAGGTCTCGCAGGTGGTGATCGTTGGCGGCACAGCAGCCGTCTCCACAACAGTCCAGTCAGCGATCGGACGACTGCCCGGTGTGCGAGTGACGCGTGTATCCGGCGCCGATCGTTTCGCCACAGCCGTCAAGGTTGCCGACCGTGTGAGCCCGGGTTCGAAACAGGCGCCGATCGTCTTCATCGCGCGCGGCGACGACTTCGCTGACGCTCTCGCGGCCGCTCCGGTCGCCTATGCCCAGGGAGCGCCGATTCTGTTGACGCCCTCGGGTAGACTGCATCCGGCCACAGCTCAGGCGGTCACCAGCCTTCGTCCGGAACGGATCGTGGTGCTCGGAGGTGAGGCGTCGCTCTCTCCGGGGATCGTCAGGGGCCTGCAGACTGCCAACCCGTCGAGCGCGGTGACCCGCATCGGCGGACAGGATCGTTACGATACGGCCGCCCGTTTCGCTCGCTGGGCACAGTCTAGCGCGACTTTCCGAGTTACGCGGGCAGTGACGACATAACCGCAGCTCAAGCGGCCCGTTTTCAGGTCTTCGGTGTATTACCCCCACCCGGCATGTATTCGGCGAGTCCGAGTGCGTCGACGAGGCGTCGCTGCACATCGCTCAGCTCCGAGATCTCGCTTCTGACCCTCGGCCGGCCGATGCCGCCGGCTGGAGCGTAGATCAGGTCCACCAGCTTGATCTGCGACAGCTCGGCCAGCATCGCCTTTGGGCTGATGTCGATACCTGCTGCGCGTACACGCCGCCACATGAGGTTGGCGATCATGAGCGCGACGACGCAATAGAAGACGTGCACCCGTATCTTGTCGTCGGTCCAGTGAAACATCGGCGAGAAGGAGATGAAGGCGGGGTCCTTCATCTGTCTGAATGCGTTCTCCACGACACTCTGGCTGCGATAGGCCGCCACGATCTGAGCGTCGGACAGATCGGTGCGGCCGGTGAACAGGATGCGCTTGCCGAAGTGCACTCCCTCGACTTCTTCCCGCGCCTCCTCGTCGACGTGGAAGTCCAGGGCAAGACCTCCGGGTCCATCGTTCAGTTCGGTGTGCATGATCGAGCGCACCCAGCGCGGCTGGCAGATCTCGGCGATCATGGCTTCCACGTCGCGCATGGTGCGCCGGTAGCGCCCCCGCTTCAGGACCGCAGCCAGTTCACTCAGCTGACGGGCCGCCTTGGCAAGGGTCTGGTCCAGACCGCGGCGCTGCTTGGCATAGAGTTCTTCTGAGAAGGTGACCACGAGGGTGCGGGAGACTCCGAAGACCTCCTTTTCCACCCGGTGGGAAAAGACTCCCGCATACCCTTCCACGACTGAGAAGGTGGACAGGTCGACTGCGAGCAGCTCGGGGTGGTGCGTGGGCACGAGCGATCCGACGAAGTGGTAGGGGGAGGCGTCGAGTGAGGCGAAGTTGGCCGCGCTGTTGTTGCCCTTGTCGAACACCAGCGTGATGTCACTGACCCCGGAGGCGAACGTCTGGTAGCGCTCGATGAGCGTCTCAGACAGGGCGGCGAAGCTCCTCGAATCGGCCATATTGCCCGGATAGGACAAGCTTGTAAGCGGGACGCAGGAGTCGGTCGAGACGAGCAGGGCCAGTCCCACCTGCCGCAGGTCGTGACGCTTTTGCTTGGAGTGACCCCGCCGGGGCAGATCCCCCGGTGTGGCCGAGTCGATGAAGGTGAAGAAGTTGGTGGCGTCGAGCACGAGGGCGGAGGTGTCGATGCCGAAGTGCTCGATGGCGACTTCTCCCAGCTTGGACTCTATGGCACGAAGTTCACCCTCGCCGAGCCGATCCATCGCGTCCCAGAACCGCTGGGGTGCAAGGTCTGCGGACTTCAGCTTGATGTGAGACGACAGCGCACTCCTCTCATACCACGCGCCCATCTGGGATTTCGAGCACGGTGCCGCCACACGGTTGAGAGCCGCCAGCGTGAAGCGGGTCCCCACCGAGACCCCCTGGGCCCTCTTGGGCGCGGCCTCGTCGACGATCGATGAGAGCCCCAGCTCGGCGGCGATGGCATGAGCGGCCATCGACGCTCCGAACTCGCGCACCCTGACGCGGTCCGGGCCGGCCGGAGCTGCGGCGTCCAGACGGGCGAGCAGGTCGGCGGCCTTGCCCAGGTAGACCTGACGAACGATGCGGGGCTTGCCCTCCACCCTGGACGACTCGACCAGGTAGTAGTAGGCCTTCCCGCGTTTCATCTTCTTGATGATCGATGCCATACTAAGGGTAATACACTACAGAGCATGAACATGTCAATACCAGCTCATGAATCAACAGAGAATGCCGACTAAGGGTAATACGCTTGAAGACGCACACGCACAGCAGCTGATCAGGGGCGATGGTCGCCTACCGGGCGAGGGAAGACGCTAAGTCGGAAAGTCGCGCTAGTTGCCGACAGACTACTGCGTTCCGCCTAACGCCGTAGCGCATAACTCGCGCGCCATGCGCTTACAGGATACGTCAACCTCCTGCGCGTCGAGGAAGCGCGGGTTAGACAGATTGATCGCGGTCTCTACGCTCAGAATCCATCTTGCGGATCAGATTGGCGTCTGCGACCGGAAGGACTTTAAGTGCATTCTCAAGGTCTCCCGCGTCGAGAAATCCTGCAGCAGCATCAGGGTGAGTCGTAGCGGACGGCAGAAACGCAACTAGGAGTAGCGTGACTGACACCTGAACCGCACACATCATGCGAGTCGCGAATTGGAGGAGAGTCTCCGCGTTGAATCTGATCGCGTTGCAGGCGCACAACTCTGTAGCGGTGCGCAAACGTCCGCGCGCGTGCACGTAGGAATCGAGATCGCCCATGGAGTCAGCGAACCGTTCTCGGAGCTGCGTCTCGCTGGCGAACTGACCAGCATGTTCCAGAGCCATGAGAAGATTGAACATCGACCCCCAACGAGGAGTGCGACACCCGTCGATTGCCCACTCTTCAAGGGTAGTCGCAGCTCGATCGGGCGATTGCTGCGCGCCGAAACCGAGGGGCAGCACCCAATTGACATCGGAAATCCCCGGCAGTCCGAGATCCGGAGGAAGCATCGTTCGAAGCAACTCCAGCTGTCGTTCAGTCACGACGGGTCCCTCCGGCAACGCCGCCTGAAGTAGGCTGAGTTCGCAGACGGACCGAAGGGTCGCGTACGCCTGGACATAGAAACCGCTGTACGCAAGACACACCGAATTGTTTAGCTGGAACGACGATTCGTTGTACGGGAGTCTGTGATCACCGAAGTAGGGCACCAAGTCGTCCAGCGCCGCATATGCTCGCAAGTGCTCGACAAGCCTGGTCGCCAGACGATTTCCAGATGCAGACGACAGGCGCTCACGGGTCTCAGCGGCCACGCCAGCGACATCACTGAGGCCGATCAAGGCCTCGATGTGCGCTGCGCTGTCAGTTGCCATCTTCTCCAGCCATTCTGTCTAACGATGTAGCGCATAAGCTGCGCGGCACGTGCTCTCAGGTCGATTCTACCTCGTACGCGTCAGCTTGATGCGCTGGTTATCCAGAGTTGCGCTAGGCGCCGATCATCCGCTTGATGGTCTTCGGGTGATCGCGACCCTCAAATTCATAGACCTGCCAGCCCTCGAGATCTGCCCTGTCATCGTGGACAACTACAACCGTCTGAAACTGCAGGTCGGGGGATGAGACGCGCTGCAGCACCGCGGATGCGTTGTCACGATCAAAGATGCCGAAGTCCGCATCCAAGCAGAGCATCACGGGGCGATATCCAGAGAGCACTGTTGAGTGCGCAATCGCGCACTCGATGACGACCAATTCCTGCAGGGAGGCGGAGAGGCTAAAGAAGGGCATGTTCCTTGCCCTTCCGTCACGAAAGGTGATTTCGAGTTCAGTACCCTCCACGGTCGCCCGCGAGATGATTGACTCAGGATCCTTAGAAATGAAGGGGATCACAGCCGCAGCGTCCTGTGGAGTTATTCCAACCTGTTCAGCGATACGCTCCAAAGGCAGTCTGGAGGCCAGGACTCCCTCCGGACCTTCCTTCACGACAAAGACAACGGTGAGATCCAGCGGATTGAAAGGCACGGCCTTGCCGTCAACGACGCATTCCGCGCGACTATCAATATGAGCGAACTCAATATCATGTGCGCGGACTGAGTCAAGGAAGCGGACATCCAGCGAGAAGTCGGTGCGATCCCATCTTGAAGCGAGTTCGGACGAGAAAGCGGTCGCCATCCATTCGAGCACTGCCGTCTTGCCGGTTCCGTTTGGCCCGTGGAACACCGTCGACTTCCCGAACTGAATCTTCGTCCCTGCAGCAAAGAACGGATTTGGCCCGAGTGTAATTGACTCTACCCAGCCGTTCAGCGAGGGGAGGTCGCCAAGCTCGCGTGAAACGCGGGACTCGTGCAGGTCGCGGTAGCCATAAAGCACGGACGCAGGGAACTTCTCTCCTCGATGGAGGTCGACCAGATCTGCATGCGTCGAACAGAGCCATATGCAGTTGCGAACAGAACGCAACTGATCCTCGCTCATCGCACCCTGCCCGCGGGGACCATTCGGGGACGCCGCGTATATGTGCGCAGCTTTGCCAAGCTTGGACACGGTGTCCGGGGTGGGGCCCGGTCCTATTGTCACCTTGCCGCATTCAGGGAAACTGCACTTGTAGCCAGCTCTCTGAGAAGCTAACAGCTTGATGGGGGGGAGGAAGTTGACACGCGAGCCGTCAGTAGACATTAATCCCCCAGACTCGGTCTCGAAGTGGGCTTTCTTCTGGATAACGTCTATGAGATGAGCCGTGAGCGTAGCGAATCGGCTCGATCTCATTGTTAGCAAGGAGCCCCACAACTGAAATCAGCCCCTGAAGACCTCCTGCTGATGCCATTCTAGATGCTCGCGTCCTGGCAACCATGCGGAGTTGTCGGGCACGGCGATCTTCGAACCGCTGAGAGCATAGTAGCTGCGCCCGTTGTTGAAGTCCTCACGAAGACTATCACCGACGCAGAATTCGTAGTCTGGAGTGACCGTGACGTAGCCGCGGTCGTACAGCCGATGCAGGTCGCTGCGTAGCAATAGACCATTGTCGACTCGATGCTCGCCCCCGCGCCCATAGGGAACGATATGTGCGGCTTCAAGAACCGGACCCGAGTGCTCGCCGGTGACAGCGCACGCTCCCTTGTAGGCATCACGAACCGCCAAGCTGAAGAGGCCTTGTCCGAGTCGCGGGCGGACCAACGCGGGCTCCCCATATCGGGGGGCGTCCTCTGCAACACGCTCCACGTTCCAGTAACGCTGACCGCGACTTGCACGCTCAAGACAATCGCGGAAGAACCGACTACCTTCGCCGCTGTCGAGTGAGTACGTCTTGCCCTGCTGGATACCTGTTTTAGCCCAATCAGAGGGCGGTGTGACCCACTCGTCTGGCGAGAAGAAAACCGGCGCTGTGACCATGACGCAGCCGATTTGGAAGTCGCCGTTCCTTGAGCCGCCATCGCCCCGAAGGCGTGCGATACGGTCGACCATGGCCTCGAAGTCCGGGGCGCCGTTCATTTCGCCGAAGCACTCCCAGGCCAGCCATGCAGGTAGCGACTCGAAGCGTTCGAAGAACCCGAATCCGGCGATTTGCTTGAGGGGTGCACGGAGTTTGAAGAAGAACGGTTCCCCCGGTTTGATGGCGCGAAACGCCCGAGCGCCATGCGGTTGCCAGAAGTTGACCTCGTCGACACGCGGATGAGCGGATAGGAATGCATACCAGTCCGGATCGGTGAGGCCTACGTATCCCCGCTGAGCATCCATCGAGCCCCCAGACTCAGAAACGGTGCTGCTCTCTTGCTAACGTGTGTGGCATGACCCGCAAACCGCGGCCCGACCACGTCTTCGACTCAGACTACCTCACCGCCGCGGTTTGTCGGTGTCGATGCCATTGTTAGGCCTCGCGGAACCCCAGTGCTGGACCCAAACTGGTCGCACCGCCTTCAGAGAAGACAGCACACACCTTGATGTACCACGGCCAAGCATCCCTCGCCTCGTTGTAATACGACGCATCTTTGCGGTTGGGATGATGGGTTTCGAGCTTGACCGCGTGATGGCCGGCGAGGTCCACTACCTCTGCCACGTACTGCCCGGATGGATCAACTCCCCTGCGGACTACGGGGAGCCTACCGTGAACTGCCTCGCGTGCTCGCTTGCCCTGAGTGATGAGGATGTCCGGCCTCAGCACCGCTAGCTCGCCCGGAATGAACTCGCTGCAGTTGCGGAAGATGCGCGCCACGCCCTGGGCAGTACCTCGCGACGCATCCTTGCACTTTGCGCTGTTGGTATGAGCGAAGAATCGGTGCATCTCCGAGAACCCCGGGGACTGCTTCCCACGTGAGCGTGCGATCGACGCAAGTATCGCGTGAGCCATCGAGTAGGTCTTGTACCAGTGCGACTGCTTCATGAAGTTTGGGGCGCCGCTGATTGGATGGAGCTGCTCATACTCCCACGCCGTCACGGCAGCAACAGTCCGCTGTTCGGGTGCTCGCCCACAGAGATCGGTGGCGGGATCCAGCGACAAGAAGAGGAGCCGCGGGAGTCCACCAGCTACGTATTGGTCTCCCACGAGCGGCTCTCTGGCCTCAACGAAGTCACCGGCGCCGCGAGAGCAATCGGCGAGATGCCGGCAATGGAAGTCGCAGGCGGCAATTCCCTGCGCCCGGTAGTAGTCAGCCAGTTCGCTGAGCATTCGACTCCCCCTGTCGTAGGCCTAACGTGTGTGAGATAACCCGCGAGCGAAGCGAGTCGGGTTGATCTCATTGTTAGCAAGGGCGCGCCAACCGCTGAAGGCGTGAGAACACGCCCGGCGGCGGCGCCCTCGGCCAAGCACCGAGTCTCTGAGGGCTAGGAATGCTTTACTAGAACGGTATGTCGTCATCGAGATCGTGATTGCTGGGGGGATCCGCCCGGTGTCGCGGAGCATCTCCACCCATGAATACGCTCACTTCGTTGCTCACCTTGATGTCGTCCCGCTCTATGGGTCTCGATAGGTAGAGTCTGTTCATGTCGACGCAGCGCGACAGAGCAACATAAGTCTGTCCTACGGCGAACATCCCGCCTGCCAAGTTTAACCCTACGGACTGATAAGTGGCCCCTTGAGCCTTGTGAACAGTCACCGCCCAAGCGAGAGTGATTGGGAACTGGACGAACTCTGCTGTAACCCTCTTGGAGAGTTGTTTCTTTACAGGGTCGTATGAGTACTGGACCTTCTTCCACGTTTCTCTATCCAACTGATGCGAAACGCCGTTGATCATGACCCATACTTGACTCTCAGTAAGCTTGGACACTTGGCACAGGGTCCCGTTGACCCAACGGCGACTCTCGCTTGGTCTATCTGAGGCGGTGCCAGAGTCATTGCGCAGCATCATGACCCGGGCACCGACCTTGAGCTTGAGTACTCTCTGAGTGGGGAAGTCCGTCTCGCGCATCTCTCCATCGACAGTTGCCTCATACGTATACAGCGGTTCATCGATGCTGTTGAGCATGCTAGCATTCATCTGCTCCACCACGTCCTTAGTAGGCGCGATGATAATGGCAGGGTCCCGTAATGCTGGAGTAGCCCTTTCGTTCAGCCTGCTCAGACTAGCAGCGGTGATTGTCCCATCCCTCACTTCATTCAAGATGCCAATGAAGTCAGGATCCTTCTGCCGGAATACGTGCGTGAGCTCGTAGCGCTTCATGCGCAGTCTTTCGATTGCCGGGGCATGAAAGAAGAACGCCCCGCCGAAGGTGTCGTCGAGATATCTCGCTACCTGAGGGCTGGCAACCGGGGGGAGCTGATACAGATCCCCAAACATGAGCATCTGCTTGCCTCCAAATGGCAGGATACTTCCATTGGCCTCCCGCAAGACATGATCGATGGCGTCCATGAGTTCTGAACTCACCATCGAGACTTCATCTACCACGACGACATCTAGCTTCCTGTAAAGCTCCCTCCTGGCAGCCATATGAGAAGTCAAGCCACTCTTGTCGATTGGTGTGGTTGGTGCAATGCGGAAGAAGGAGTGGATTGTCTGTCCGCCAACATTGATGGCAGCTACGCCAGTCGGAGCCACCACCACAACGTTCTTGCGCGAATTAGCGACAAAGAAATTGAGCAGGTAGGACTTTCCTGTTCCTGCTCTTCCGGTAATGAATGCGCTTTCATTGGTGCTTTCCATCTGCGTGAATACAGCGCTCTGTTCACGCCCTAGTGCTGTTGTATCCACGGGTGTCTGTTGGCTCTGCGGCCGGGCCGGTGGACCGGGAACTGGTGGTGTGCGATGCGCATTGAAGACAGAGGCAAGGTCATTCTCACTCATCCTGCCTGCCCTCCTCCGCTACGTCTTCAAGAAGTGAGGTCTGCTCATCCGCCGAAGACTTCTCGGTTCTGCTGCTCTTGGATGTCGTCGCCTTGGGACGAACGGGCTTCACTACATCGCCCGCTTCAACCTGTGCTTCTAGGGCTACGCCTTCAGCAGAAGCCGGAGGATTCTGCTCGTCAGGTTCTGCCTGCCCTGCCGATATAGCCTCATCGAGAACAACGCCACTATCGGGGTCTCTTGGGGTGTGTGGAATCGGGCGCCGATGCTCCTCACGATCGTCGTCGACAGATGGTGCCGCCGCTTGTTGCTCGGGTTCCTCTTGGGTGACGGGTGTCTCTTTGTCGAGGACAACCTCATCATCAGTGTCGTTCAGGGTGAGTGAAGTCGCACGCTGCTGCTCCTCAAGCGCTGCGTCATATAGCCCTTGAAGTGCCGAGCGACGATCTGCGTTGGCGCGGCGAAGGGCCGCAATTCCTTCCTGCAGCTCGCTCAGCCTAGCGTCATCATCGGTAACGTCGCGAACGATTTGCTTCAGCTGTTCGCGCAGCTTCCGCCATGCATCTTCCGTAGTCCTGGCGTACTCACCTATATCCACACTGACCATCCCTCTTCGCTCGACGAAGCACAGGGGCAATGCGCGGGCGCCTTCGGGTTTCGTGGTGGTGCGCCCTGATTGTAGCTGAGGGTCGTAGTGACCGCCTGATGCGTCCACCGTAACGCTAACTGCGATGACCCGAAGCCGCCTCCTGAAACGAGCCTTGGCCTCTTGCTAACGTTGTTGGGCTTCACCTGCGAGCGAAGCGAGTCAGGTGGAAGCCCGGGTTCGACAGGCATGCTTGACGTAGGACAACGATCAGTCTGCCTGGGGCGCTGCGTTCGAGCCCAGGACATCATCCGGTCCAGAGCGCCCGATGTCACTGCGCCGGCCAGTCAGCTGGTTCCAGGTCTCCAGGTAGAGGATCTGGTTGTCTATCTGCCGCATCTCCTGCTCTGGGTTCCGACAATCCCTGAGGTTCGCTAGGTTCGCCACCACGTCAAAGAGGCTGGGTCTATAGCCGAGCTTCGCAACGTAGCGATTGTGGATACGCTGCAGGCGTTCGGGGTTGGCCGCGGCAGCACGAAGCTCCCCCACACGCTCGATACCTCTTGAGAACAGCAGCTTCAGCAGGCCGTCTATCTCCTGCTGGGCGCAGTGCAGACTGAGTTCGTGCAGCACAGAAGGCAGGTTCTCCGCCGAGAGCTTCTCAGCATCCTTCGCGTCGGCTACGGATTGTAGGAACCGCAGCTCCTCTTTCAGGAAGTCGAAGTGCTCATCCACAGCGCCCAAGTGATTCGCGATGATCTTGAACTGGCGCCGCACGGCCATGGCCGTTCCCTTGCCTGGCTTGTAGCCGAGCTGGTGCTCTACCTGACCCCAAGTCTCTTCCGCCATCGTTCGCAGTTGGAGTTCGAACCACGGACGCTGATGCGCAGGGACATCGCTGTCGCGAAGCTGGATGATGTAGTGGAGTGAGGCATACCCGCTCGCCTTGTGGCCATGTGTGAACCCGACACCCTCACCGTCGAGGCCGAGACGCGTGAACAGATCCTGAGGCAGATACGCTACCGGGGGAATCTCCGTGGAAACGACGAACCCGCAGTCATCCCGGAGCAAGGCATCCACAGCAAGCATGTCGCTCAGGAATCGCACGATGATGCGCACGCCGATCATGTCCTGCATGCGCTCCATGTTCGAGACGGTCAGCCCGCCCTTGAAGAACTCAGGATGCCTTGTGATCTTGTCGACCACGCTCTCGGGCCGCTTGATCCTGCTGTAGATGCGCTCGATTGGTGACCGCGCGACCAAGTCCTCAGGTGCACGACGCGCCAACCAGAAGTCCGTGAAGCGCCACGGCTTCGTCAGCTTCTTGATCTCGTCCTTAGTTGGCTCGAGGATATCGCGATAGTAGTCTGCGTATGCTTGCAGGAACTCGCCGTGCTCCATTCGACCCCCACTCCTTCTACCACCCTGCCGTATCATACCGCGAGCGCCCCGAGCCGACAGCGTCAGCATCTCCAAGTGATGGTGTCCAAAGGAGCTGGGTCTAGAACGGGATCTCCTCGCCGGACGTCGGAGACTCAAGCTCCGATGCCTGCGGAGGCGCGAGCTCCTGCTTGAGTTCCAGTAGGAACGTGATGAAGCAGGCCGCGAGGTTCACAGCCAGGTTCCCGTAGGAGCGTGGGACGTCCACGGGGTCTTCACCTTGGCCATGGCCGGCGAGGTTGTGGCGCAGAACCGGAAGCGCCTCAAGAACCTTGCCCACCAGGACCTTCTGAGCGTCGGCGGGGATGCCATCGAGCAGGTCAGTCTCATTCCTGAGGATCTTCAGTAGGTCGCCAGCAGTCCCGCCCTTCTGATTGAGCAGCGATTGCAGGGCGCTTTCGAACGCGCGGTTCGCCTTGTGGATGGCATCGTCGGCCTCACCCGCCTGGAGATGCGAGCGCGCGTCCATGAACTCCTCGCGGGCACCAAGCCAGCCCTCGCGCCTCATCTCCTCTGCAGCTTGCGCTTTGAGCGCTTCGACGAATCGGGAGTCGATTAGGTACATGCGACAGTCCGCCATCCGCCACGGCGATCCCTCCTCCTCGAGAATCGCGTTCGTGGTCGCCTGGAACTGCTCCCTCGCACCAGTGACCTGGCCACAAAATGCCTCAAGAGCATCGAGCATATGGTGTGGATAGGAGTACACCATGAAGTCCTCGAAGCTGTTCGCAGGTCTGTCGCCGCCCGAGTCCTCGTCCTGTACGCGAAGATCGCTCTTGCCGTACGCCTTCTTCAGGGCTTCCAGCGCTTCCAGCTCGGAGTCCGTGTAGTCCCAGGTAGAACCCATCTCCTCGTTGAAGTCACGGCAGTTCATTGCAAGCCGCTTGCGCAGGACACGAGAGAACGAAGGAAACGGCAGCTTCTTGGCCGACAAGGCGTCCCTGTACCGCTTGCTGAATAGGCCCACCATCCCCGATCACCTCCCGTGGCTCTGTCGAACGCATTAGGCTTCACCTGCGAGCGAAGCGAGTCAGGTGGAAGCCTTTGTTGGGCCGCTCGGATTCCCATCGCGACAACGGCACCAGCCGGGCTCGCCGCACAACCTCGACCACGCCCCACATCGAGGCCGACAGAATCACATTGTATCCCGCCAACGGCGCCCCTGTCGCAGACGGAGTCGTCGAGAGCGTCGGCTGCTGACTTCATGGTTTCGACGTAGTCACGTGTCTGCGTGGTGGTGGCCAGGACGGGCAGCGGGCGAAGATCGCCGCCCCAGGAGGCAGTGCCGCAGACACTTCACGTCCCGCCGACCCTGTCCGTTCATGGAACGGACGCCTGCCGAGGGCGGAACATCGAGTGCACCACCACGCCGCCCACCTCGAAGCGCGCCCGCCGCTCGAACCCCCAGGGCTCGTACAGTCCGACGTTGTCCGCGTTCTCGGTGTCGAGCGCGATCCCGGCAGAGCGAGACACGCGATCAGAGCGCAAGATCGCGTCCTGCATGAGTCGCTTCCCCCAGCCGCGGCCCTGAGCGCCGGGCCGCACGCCGATCATCAGAAGGTAATGGTGTGGTGCGCAGGGGACAGCCGCGCGCGCGCCGCGGAAGCAGCGGTTCAGCAGGGCCGACCGGGTGACGCCGAGACGCGGCAGCAGGGGTGCGAACCGAAGCGCCGCGGCCAGCATGCGCAGCCCGTTCACGGCCGCGCCCCCCGGCGGCGGCTCGAGCAGCACAGCGCCCAGCAGCCGGCCCTCGGCGAGGAGCCCGCGCGGCGTGCCACCCATCAGGCGGTTCATGTCGAAGAGGTACGCGACGAAGGCGGCTCTCCGGCGGCATGACCGTGTCCGCTCTTCGCCCATCTCCCGCGCCGCAGGGCCGAAGAGCATCACGAAGAGCGGGTCGTCGGCGAACGCGGTGCCCATCGTCTCCACGAAGGCGCGCCGATCCCGCCGCGTCAGATCGCGGAGTTCGGGTTCCGAAAGCGCGGCGCTCATCGCGCGCATGCCGGATCTCGGTAGTGGTCGACCGCGAAGCTGAACAGCACCTTGAGCAGGAAGAGAAGCAGCACGACGAGCACCGGCGCCGGTACCCCCGGCAGGAGCGGGATCCAGCCGATGCCGACGGCGAGCAGGAGGCCGGCGACCAAGACCTGCGTGCCGCGGCCGCTCAGCAGGTTCACGGCCGACGCACCCGCGATCGTATACATCCAGACGGCGATCGCCGGGGCCAGGCCGACGCCGAACGCCGCTGCCACTCCGATCACGTGAACGTGAATCGCGATGAACACCCAGCGGTTCAGCGGACGCTTCGCGTAGAAGTCGTTCGTCGAGCGGGTGAAGTTGGCGACGCACCCTGCCGCGATGTCGGCCGTCAGCGCCCAGCCGACGGCGACGCGCCACCAGGGGAGCACGGGCAGCCCTGGCCGGAGCAGCTCCGTTACGACGGTCGCGACACCGACGCCGAATACGACGATGACCGCGATCTGAACGGGCGACGCGGTCTCCCCCAGCACATCGTGAAGCGCCGAAGGTAGCTTCAGCGTCCTCATGACGAGGGCAGCTCTGCGCCTGAGCTGAGCGCGGCGCCGGCACGCGACGAGGAAGGACTCGCCCAGAGCCCGCGAAGCAGGCGCCAGGCCGGGGCGGGGTCGATGCTCTCCCCGCGTGAGAGCGCGGCCAACTCCCATTCGTCAATCACGCGGAAGAGGGCGACGGTAGCGGCGAGCAGCAGCGGCCGATCGACGTCCGTGCGGATCACACCTAGGGCGATCCCGTCGTCGAGCATCTGCCCGAACCAGGCGTCCAGCTCGGACACCCCCGCGACCTCCGGCTGGGCCAGGAGTGCGAGGTCGTCGGGGTGGGCGAGAAGATGGCGGCGCAGCGCATCGCTCGTCGCCGCGAGCTGCTCCCAGAACAGATCCGGCGCCCCAGCAGCGCGCCACGGGCCCATGACGTCGCCCAAGCGCGCGTACACATCGCGCATGACCTCGGCAACGAGATCCCGCTTGCCGTCGAAGTACATGTACGCGGTCGTCTTGGAGATCTCCGCGTTCGCGATGATCCGATTGTACGAGGCTGCCTCGATCCCGTCCCGGGCGAGGTGCTCCCGGGCCACGGCAAGTATCTTCGAGCGTCGCTCCGCAGGGAGCCGACTGAATCGTGGTGAAGGCATGTACCGATAGTACACCCCAGTGGTACACAAGGCAAGGGGTGCGCGCTGCTCAAGATCTCCGCGCCGAAGCGCGTAGCGATCTCGGCAGCCTCGCCCTGTCCTCCTCGGTGGGAAGAGGGCTGGGACAGCGTCGGCGTCGCCACCGGCTCGCTCGTCGCGTAGATCGGTTCCTCGAGGCCGGCCGGCGAGAGGATTGCGTTCCGCAACTACGAAGTCGCACAGCAGTTGCACAGTGTCGAGTGATAGATGTCGGAAGCGATTCGATGCCCACCTGTCGGCCCAACGTTGTGGCGCGTAACCTGCAGCGCGGCCACGCGAACTCACTGCCAAGGATAC
>CAYGFZ010000024.1:0-7985 GCA_964349355.1 uncultured Coriobacteriaceae bacterium
TTCGACACGTTGGCGGAGCGCTACTACCTCCATCTGAAAGGCGATCCCAAGGTCACGGTCACCCGTGACGGGATACGCGTACGTTTCGACGTCGACAAGGAAGAGTAGCCACAGCCTTTGGGCTTGGCTCGTGCGATTCCGGTATACTCTCACCGTACCAGCGAACACAGCACGTACGCACACGCAGTCCAGTCGAACACAGTGCCTGCTCGACCTGATCAACCGGGCACAGTCGCACAGCCGTCGCACCACGAGGAGCAGCACAGTGGAAGTACTTAAGGTCTCCACGAAGTCCAACCCTAACTCTGTAGCAGGCGCGCTCGCCGGGATCCTACGCGAAGAGGGTGCCGTGGAGTTGCAGACTGTCGGAGCCGGGGCACTCAACCAGGCTGTGAAAGCGATTGCTATCGCGAGGGGATTCGTCGCGCCCTCCGGCATGGACCTGATGTGCGTTCCAGCCTTCGCCGACATCATGATCAACGGCGAGGAGCGCACCGCGATACGCATTCTCGTCGAACCGCGTACCCGCTAGCCACCTGCCGGGAGGCGTACGTGCGCTTCGACCTCCACACACACTCGACAGCGTCCGACGGGACTCTCTCCCCGGCTGACCTCGTGCATTACGCGCACGATGCTGGCCTGGCTGCGATCGCCCTCACCGATCACGACTCCGTCGATGGCATTCCCGAAGCGCTCACCACCGCATCACGCCTCAACGCCGGTGGCTCGCAACTCCTCGTCATTCCCGGCGTGGAACTCTCGGCCGTCCACTCGGGACGCGACGTCCACATCCTCGGCTACTTCGTCGACCACACCCATCCGGGGCTCCTGACCAGGCTCCGTGACCTTCGCACCGCCCGAGGAAACCGGGCTCGCGCCATCGTCACGTCGCTGCGGGCCGCAGGCTACGAGATCGAGCTCGATGAGGTACTCGCGCTTTCCGATGGAGGTGCGGTCGGCCGCTCCCACGTTGCGCGGGCACTCGTCGGGCGGGGGCACGCCGCCGATGTCTCGGACGCCTTCAAGCGGCTTCTCGGCAGGGGACAGCCCTTCTACCTTACCAAGGACGTCCGAACACCAGCCGAAGTTCTCCGGACCGTACTCGACGCAGGCGGCTTGCCGGTGCTAGCACATCCGGGTGTCACCGGAGTCGACGATCTCATCGGGGCCCTGGTCGACGAAGGACTCGTCGGCATCGAGGCGTACCACTCAGAACACGACCATGAGCAGGAGGAGCGCTACTCCGCGCTCGCTGCACAGTACGGTCTCTTGATCACGGGTGGCACCGACTTCCACGGTCCCGATGCCCCGAATCCGCCTCTCGGCTCGATCGCCATGCCCTCCGATCTACTCGAACGCCTCCTGCACGCGGGCGGGAGGGGCGTGCTACACTCCTCCGGCGATGACTGAGACCTTCCTATTGCGCACCTTCGGGTGCCAGATGAACAAGCATGATTCAGAGCGCGTCGCGGGGCTTCTCCGTGCCGCAGGAATGGCGCCGGCAGACGCCATCGGACAGGCGGATGTCGTCGTCTTCATGACATGCTGCGTGCGCGAGAACGCAGACGAACGCCTGCGCGGACAGGTCGCGTCTCTCAAGAATCTCAAGGACACCGTTCGCGGGCGGCAGATCATCGCCGTCGGCGGGTGCATCGGACAACGTGATGGCGAGCTGCTTCTCGATCAACTTCCGCACGTCGATGTCGTCTTCGGCACTCACAACATCGCCCATCTCCCGACACTGATCGATGCTGCCCGCACCGCATCCGAGCCGATAGTCGAGGTCTTATCCTCGGCGACGGACGGGTTCACCTCCGACCTCCCCTCTGAGCGAGAGCATCCATGGCACGCATGGGTGCCGATAACGATAGGCTGCGACAACTTCTGCTCGTACTGCATCGTTCCTCACGTCCGGGGGAGGGAGCGCTCCCGTCCACTCGACGATATCGCCGCCGAGGTCGAGAGCCTGGCTGCGGATGGCGTGTTGGAGATCACGCTGCTCGGTCAGAACGTGAACTCCTACGGGCGCGACCTCTACGGTCACCCCCGGTTCGCCGAGGCGCTGCGCGCAGTCGCCGAGACCGGTATCCAACGCATTCGTTTTGCCACCAGCCATCCAAAGGATCTCTCTGCGGAGACGATCGAGACGATGGCCTCGTTGCCCGCGGTTGCCCGCTCGCTGCATCTCCCGCTCCAGTCCGGCTCCGACCGCATCCTTGAGGCGATGAACCGCGGATACACCTCGGCCGCCTATCTCGATCTGGTTGCCGACCTCTACGCGGCGATGCCGGACCTCGCGCTCTCCACAGACATCATCGTCGGCTTCCCGGGCGAGACCGAAGAAGACCACGCCGCGACTCTGTCGATCGTGGAGCAGGCCCGCTTCGACCAGGCGTTCACCTTCATCTACTCGCCGCGGGCCGGAACCCCCGCGGCAGCGATGCCCGATACGACGCCTCGGCCCGTGGTGCAAGACCGTTTCGACCGGCTCGTCGAGCTGGTACAGCGCTCGGCCCTCGACAAGAACCGCGCTCTTGTCGGATCGACACAACGGGTTCTCTTCACGGGGGTCTCCAAGCGTGATGCCTCGGTGCTCTCCGGCCGCACCGAAGGAAACAAGGTCGTCCACGTCCCACTCCCTGTCGGCGCCTCACCCGCGCAGTGGGAGGGGCGCTTCGCTGACGTGATGATCGACGAGGCCCAGACATGGTTCCTCGGCGGGTATACACTCGAGACGTAGGGTTCGGGCGACGGGGAGGGGAGAGATGAGCGAGCACACCGCGATCCTCGGTATCGTCGCACCTCATCCGCCAATAATGGTCCAAGCCGCCGGCGGGAGCCGCACACACGTCACATCGGCCTCGATCGATGCGATGCGCGAGGCGGCGGCACTCCTCGGGCGGTTCGCCCCGGAGACACTCGTGGTCATGTCGCCCCACGCACCCGGGTTCACCGATGCGATCACCGTCGACACGGCTCCGCACCTCTCCGGCTCCCTCGCAGATTTTGGTGCGCCTGACGCCCGGATCGAGGCATCTGCGGACGTGGAACTCGCCGAGGAGATCCTCCGTTCGCTTGACGATGCCGGAGTATCAGCCATTCCGCGTCCGGCCGATGCCCGCTTGCGGCCGGGTGTGCTCGACCACGGCGTTATCGTCCCCCTCAGCTATCTCGACCCTGACAGCCACTGGCCGCTTGTGGTGCTCTCGCTCTCCGGCCTCTCGCTTCAGGCCCACCGGCAGGCTGGAGCCGCGATAGCCTCGGCCGCGATGAGCCTCGGCCGCAGGATCGCGTTCATCGCAAGCGGAGACCTCAGCCATCGGCTTACCCGTGAGGCGCCGGCGGGATACGCGCCACGCGGCTCAGACTTCGACGACGCCGTGGTCGACGCGTTTCGCAAGTCCGACCTTTCCGCACTCACCTCGATCGATCCGGCCCTCATCGAAGAAGCAGGAGAGTGCGGCCTGCGCTCATTCGTCGCGCTCTCTGGAGTGCTTCCCGCCGCCACGTCACGAGTGCTCGCCTACGAGGGTCCCTGGGGCGTCGGCTACCTCACGGCCGTCGTAGCCCCCCACCCGGTCACAGTCGAGCTCGGAGTCGACCCCGCTCCCAACTCCGTCCACACGCCCTCTCACGGCCGCAAGGGTGGCTCCGCAGGCCATGACTCTCATCCGATCGTCGTTCTGGCTCGCGCCACGATAGAGGCGCATGTCACCGGGGCCGCAGCCCCTGACGCAGTCCTGCCCGCCGACCCTGCGCTTCCCGAGAGAGCAGGCGCCTTCGTGACCCTGCATCGACAGGGATCCCTGCGAGGATGCATCGGCACCATCGTTCCGGCCCTTCCCACTCTCGCCGAGGAGGTCGCAGTCAACGCCATGAAGGCAGCAACCGCTGACCCGCGCTTCCCTCCGCTCACCGGCGAAGAACTCGCCGACCTCGACGTGAAGGTCGATGTCCTCCATCCGTCCGAACCCGCGAGAATGGCTGACCTCGATCCTGCTCTCTATGGCGTCATCGTCTCCAGCGGATGGCGTCGCGGCCTGCTTCTCCCTGATCTTGAAGGGATCGACACCGTCGAACAGCAGATCGAGATCGCCCGGCGAAAGGGCGGGATCGCTGCCAGCGAATCCGTCAACCTCGAACGCTTCCGTGTCGACCGCTACAGCTGACGACATGGCCGCAGGACTGATTGCCCACAGCCCACAGATCGTCGCCGTGCTCGGTCCGACAGCCGTTGGCAAGAGTCTCTTAGCCGAGGAGATAGCACTGCACCTTGGCGGCGAGATCGTCTCGGCGGATGCGATGCAGGTCTACGCCGGGATGGACGTCGGTACCGCGAAGACTCCTCCGCTCGCCCGACGGGTTCCGTACCACTGCGTGAACCTGGTCGAACCCGGACACCATTTCAGCGCTGCCCTCTACCAGCATGAGGCCAGGGCGGCGATCGAGTCGATCTTGACTGGCGGCGCACTGCCGGTCCTGGTCGGCGGAACCGGCCTGTACATCCGCGCCGCCCTCGACGGCTGGGAGTTCCCGCGGGGAGCCCCCACCTCGGCCCGCCGCGCTGAACTCGAAGCGGAGGCGGTGGAACTCGGTGCTGAAGCACTCCACGCCCGCCTCGTCGAACTCGACCCCGCCTCGGCGGCGCTCATCCATCCCGCCAACGTCAGACGTACCGTCCGGGCGCTGGAGATGGCTGGCGAAGGGGCGTCCTACGCGGCCCAGGCCCGTGGGTTCTCGGACCGTCAGAGCATCTACGATACCCGGTTCCTCGGCCTCACTATGGACCGAGAACAGCTCTACACCCGCATCGACCGTCGTGTCGACGCGATGCTCGACGCGGGCCTTGTCGACGAAGTGAGCGGCCTACTCGACTCGGGTCTTCGCGAGGCGCTGACCGCCGCGCAAGCCATCGGATACAAGGAGCTGGTACCCGTCATCGAGCAGGGTGCCGCCCTCAATGAAGCTGTGAGCTCGATCAAACAGGCATCCCGCCGCTACGCAAAGCGGCAGATGACATGGTTTCGCGGGGACGACCGCATCATGTGGATCGATGTCACAGAACGCAGGGCTGACGAGGTGCTCGATACGGCGCTCGGCCTGATAGAATCACAGACACCCGCCGCCACGGGAGCACCTGTGCCCGGAACGTGGCGGCTGACCGCAGACAGTTCCTGAGTACAGGGAGATCCCACATGCGCTTCGAGTTCACCAAGATGCACGGCCTCGGCAACGACTTCGTCATGGCCGAAGACCTCGACGAGTCCCTCGACCTTTCGCCCGAGGCGGTCGCGTGGCTGTGCGATCGCAACTTCGGGATCGGTGGCGACGGGCTGATCTTGATCAGGCCTGCCAGCGTCGAGGGTGCCGACCATTTTATGCTCTACTACAACGCCGATGGCACGACCGCGGAGATGTGCGGCAACGGGATCCGCTGCTTCGCCAAGTACGTCGTCGACCGCGGCCTTGTTGCGAAGGACACGGACTTCCTCGTCGTTCAGACCCTCGGCGGAGTGAAGCCTATCACCGTCACGCGCGACTCGGACGGCACCATGGCCGAGGCGATCGTGGATATGGGGACGCCCGTGCTCGATCTCGAGGCGATCCCCGCCGCTCTGGAAGGGGAGGCCGGTGGCGAGTCCCCCATCGAGACCAAAGCGGGAACGTTTCGCGTGACGGCGGTCTCCATGGGTAACCCTCACGCGATCATCTGGGTGGACGATGTCGCCTCAGCGCCCGTCTCCACCGTCGGACCGCTCATCGAGACCCACAAAGCGTTCCCGGCTGGCACTAACGTCGAGTTCGTCGAGGTCGTCTCCGGTACCCACATCCGCCTCCGTGTCTGGGAGCGCGGGGTTGGGGAGACACTGGCGTGCGGCACCGGCGCCTGCGCGGCGGTCGTAGCGGGCACACTCTCCTGCCGTATCGAACGCGAGGCGACGGTCGAACTCCCCGGCGGAGACCTGCAGATTCGGTGGGACAGCGACGACCACGTCTACATGGCGGGTCCCGCCGCTGAGGTCTTTCGTGGTGTCATGGATATCGCCGAGGATGAACCCGCCTGAGACTGACCCGACCAGTCCTGCCCGGCGCTCCACAGGAACGCACACTTTGCTACCATGTCCGGAACGAACCGCGCACCAGGTGCCACTGCGCACCTTCCATACACCGATGTCACGACCGAAGGGGATGGACGACAAGTGAGAACCGCCCAGCGTATCGCCGAGCTCCCGCCGTACCTGTTCGCCGAGATCGACCGCAAGAAGGAGGCGAAGCTGGCCCAAGGGATCGACGTCATCTCGCTCGGCATCGGTGACCCCGACACCCCGACTCCCGATCGCATCGTCGATGCGATGGCCGAGGCGATCCGCACGCCGGGCAATCACCAGTACCCCAGTTACTACGGTGCGAAGCGCTACCGGCAGGCGTGCGCGGAGTGGATGGACCGGCGCTTCGGCGTGAAGGTCGATGCAGACGACGAGGTTCTCGCCCTCATCGGCAGCAAGGAAGGTATCGCTCACGTCTTCCTCGCCTTCGTCGATCCGGGTGAGTACACCCTTGTACCGGGCTGCGGTTATCCCGTCTACCACACCGGCGGTATCCTCTGTGGAGGCAAGACGCACTTCATGCCTATGACCGAGGAGAACGGCTTCCTCGCGGACTTCGAGTCCACACCTCCCGAAGTGCTGGCCAAGGCGAAGATGATGTTCCTCTCGTACCCGAACAACCCGACCTCGGCGATCGCGACCCCGGAGTACTTCGACAAGGCCATCGCCTTCGCCAAGGAGCATGACCTGCTGATCATCCACGACAACGCCTACTCCGAGATCGGTTTCGACGGCTACCAGCCGCCGAGCTTCCTCGAGCGTCCCGGCGCCATGGATGTCGCGATCGAGTTCTTCAGCTGCTCGAAGTCGTACAACATGACCGGCTGGCGTGTCGCGTTCGCTGCCGGCAACTCACGCGCCATCAAGGCCCTCGGCACCGTGAAGTCCAACATCGACTCGGGTGTGTTCACCGCGATCCAGGACGCAGCCATCGAAGCGATGCTCGGGCCGCAGGACGACGTCGCCGAGCTCTCGGCACTCTACCAGCGCAGACGCGATCTCGTCATCGATGCACTCGCCAAGATCGGCTTGCACGCCGAGAAGCCCAAGGGGACCATCTACGTGTGGGCGAGGGTTCCCGAGGGGTATACCTCGGCGAGTTTCGCCGAAAAGGTCCTTGAGGAGGCCAACGTGATCGTCGCACCCGGCATTGCCTACGGGCCGAGCGGCGAAGGCTACATCCGTATCAGCCTTGCCACTCCCGATGACCGCCTCCAGGAGGCCATCGCCAGGATCAAGGCGACACTCTGAGGGCGATGAGCCGCAGATGAGCGGTCGGATACGACCCCCTGAGTGGGAGCGCGACGACTCCCGGCCTCGTGCCGTCATGGTCGGAGTCGATCGCGGTTCGGCCGAGTGGCCGGTCGAGGAGTCCTTGGCCGAACTGGAGCGACTCGCATACACCGCTGGCGTGGACGTGGTCGCCTCGGTGACCCAACGTCTGCACCGCATCGACTCCCGCACGCTGATCGGATCGGGAAAGGTAGACGAGGTCGCTGAACTGGTAAGCACGACCGGCTCGACAGTGGTCTTGTTCGATGACGACCTCACTCCACGGCAACAGATCAACATCGAGACCGCGATACCCCAGATACGCATCGTCGACCGGACCGGACTCATACTTGAGATCTTCGCGATGCACGCCGTCAGCCGTGAAGGTAAGCTTCAGGTTGAGCTTGCTCAGCTCGACTACCTGCTCCCTCGTCTTCGCGGGATGTGGGGACACCTGGAGCGAGAACGCCTGGGTGGAGGCAGAGGAGCGCGCTTCGGTGCTGGCGAATCCCAGCTCGAGACCGACCGTCGGCTTGCGCGCAAGCGCATCTCCGATCTTCGGAGGGAGCTCAAGCATGTCGCGGCCGCACGCGAGACGCAGCGCAA
>CAYGFZ010000024.1:8085-29536 GCA_964349355.1 uncultured Coriobacteriaceae bacterium
CCGATCTTCGGAGGGAGCTCAAGCATGTCGCGGCCGCACGCGAGACGCAGCGCAAAGCGCGTGCGGCGAGTGGCGTGTTCCGGATCGCGCTCGTCGGATATACCAACGCAGGGAAGTCCACGCTCCTAAACGCCCTGACCGGCGCCGACGTGCTCGCCTACGATATGCTCTTCGCCACGCTCGACTCGACCACGCGACGTCTCACGTTGCCGGACGGACGGGAGATCACCCTTACTGACACCGTCGGCTTCATCCACAAGCTCCCTCACGGGCTCGTGGATGCCTTCAAGTCCACGCTCGATGAGGTACGTGACGCAGATTTTCTTCTGCATGTGGTCGACGCATCGCACCCGCAGGCTGCGGCGCAAATGGCTGCCGTCGACGAAGTACTCGCCGAGATCGGAGCGACCGGGGTTCCACGGCTGCTGGTGCACAACAAGGCCGACAGACTCGACCCGGATGAACGCTCAAGACTCATGAGCAGGCAGGCCGAAACAACTATCGTCTCGGCGGTGACCGGTGAGGGCATCGACGCGCTACTTGGTCGCCTGGCTGCTGAAGCCGCGCGCATGAGCACAACGATGACCCTCCTCGTACCGTACTCGAGAGGGGAGCTCGTCGCTGCCGCCCATGAGGAGACACATCTCGTCAGCGAACATCACACCGCCGAGGGAACACGGCTCGTGGTCCGGGTACCTGAGACGCTCGTTGCGCGCTTCGAGCCCTTCGAGGTCGAGGGCGAAGGGGACGGTGAAGGCTGAGCCCGTCCGGCTCAGAACCGCCTGAAGAGTGCGACCACCTTGCCGAGAATGGTCACATCGGTGGCGTAGATCGGTTCGAGCGCGGAGTTCTCGGGTTGCAGGCGGATACGATCCGCCTCACGGAAGTACCTCTTGACCGTAGCGTCCTCGTCGAGCATGGCCACGACGATGTCGCCGTTGGCTGCGTGTGTCTGCTGGCGGACGACGACGTAGTCACCGTCGAGAATCCCGGCCTCGATCATCGAGTCTCCGCGGACCCTGAGTATGAACGTCGACTCATCTGCCATCTCCGACGGTAGGGACATGGTCGACTCTATGTTCTCGGCAGCGAGAATGGGGGAGCCTGCGGCGACCTGGCCGACCAGCGGAACAGCGCGTACCTGATCGTAGTCGATAGCTCGCCCGGTATCTCTGTAGTCCAGCACCTCGAGTGCCCGTGGCTTGGACGGATCTCTCCGGATGAACCCCTTGGCCTCGAGAGCGGCTAGATGTGAATGCACGGTGGAAGACGAGGAGAGCCCGACGGCCTCACCGATCTCTCTCACCGATGGCGGAAAGCCGCGGCGATGGATCTCCGAACGGATGAAGTCGAGGATCTGTGTCTGGCGACCCGTCATCTCACGTTTGTAGGGCATCTCGTCCCCCTCGCAACCGAAAGCGTGTTCGGCTGAAAGTGTAGACCATTACCACGCAGGGTGGCAAACACCCGTTCGACTCGGCCCTTGCGAGTCGAACGTATGTTTGGTACGGTGCAAGCGAACATATGTTCGTCTCTCGATGTCAGAGCCAATCGCTAGGATTCAGGAACATCCTGTCATTGGCACGAAAGAGGGGTTCGACATGCGCACTGCAGACAAGTCGTGGAGCGGAGGACACCGCTGTCGACGGTCCGAGGATGGTCAGCCATCATCCGGTGGGACACGGCTGTTCGCCGAGTGGCTGCTTGTCGGCCTGATCGCACTAGGCCTCCTGCTGGCCTACGTATCCTACGCCCGGAGTGCCGACCCGGAACTACCTGCGACCAGCGAGGTGCTGGTAGATACCGGAGACACGCTGTGGTCCCTGGCCCGAGCCAACCCGGTCCCGGGACTGTCTACTTCACAGACAGCTGTGCTGATCGCATCTGTCAACGGGATCGACGCGGCCTCCTTGCGCGCAGGAGCGCGACTCACGGTTCCTGCGAACGCCGACCGCCCTGCGTTTGAGATCGCGTCTAGCGAATAGGGGGCGGGGGAGCGAACCACTTACCGATTCGTGCAATAGTCGCCGGTTCTTCTGTTGTCCCCCCAATATCTTGTGTGTTAGTCTCACAAACAGCCAAGATATAGGGGTGAGGACATGCGTTGTCCGTTCTGCGGTCACGATGAGACGAAGGTCGTCGACTCCAGGGTCTCGGAGTCCCAGGATGCCATTCGGCGACGTCGAGAATGCCTCTCATGTCAGAAAAGGTTCACCACCTATGAGCGACGTGAAGAGATGCCGCTCATGGTCGTCAAACGCGATGACACTACGGAGCCGTTCGAAAGAGGAAAATTGCTCCGCGGCCTGGTCGTCGCAACGGCCAAACGCGATGTCGGCACCGAGCGCCTCGAAGCACTGATCGACGACATCGAAGCGCAGCTCCACAACGAGTTTCGCTACGAGATCGACTCGACCGTGCTCGGCGACATGGTCCTCGAGCGGCTAAAAGACCTCGACAAGGTCGCGTACGTACGTTTCGCCTCGGTCTATAAGTCCTTCGAGGACGTAGACGAGTTCACATCAGAGTTGCGGGGTCTAAAGAAACGATGAGCCGGTCACCCGCGATTTCCGCGAACTGACAGGCCAACCGAGAATTGGAGAGCGGAATGGTCATGGAGCGTGTGGTCAACGTTATCAAGCCCGGCTCGGGTGGCCCCGGCGCAGATGCCACCGATATCGCACTCCTCGTTTCCACGACGTCTCGCCAGGAGATCGATGTCTGGGACCGTTCGCGGATCACCGACTCACTCGTCAAAGAAGCCTCTCTTGCTCCACACGTCGCCGAAGAGATAGCCACTGCTGTCGAAGAGAGGATCGACGCGACCAACCTTGTCACGGTGACCACTGCGATCATCCGCGAGATGGTCGACCTCGAGCTTCTCGAGCGAGGCATGACTCTCGCTCACAAGCGGCATAGCCATCTCGGGCTACCGATGTGGGACGTCGACCAGATCATCACCAACGCCAACACCGAGAACAGCAACACGACCCACAATCCTGAGTCGGTCAATCTCACCATCGCCGAGACCATCCTGAAAGAGTACGCACTGCGCCGCGTCTTCTCCGAGGATGTCGCAGAAGCGCACTACGTCGGAGACGTCCACCTTCATGACCTCGGCTTCATCATCCGGCCGTACTGCGGGGGACACAGCCTCGAGTACATCAAGAAGTACGGCCTGAACCTCCCGAACATCACGAGTGTCTCCAAGCCGGCTCGCCACGCCGAGGTCCTCATCGGACACATGGTCAAGATGGCGTCTGCGCTGCAGGGGCACTATGCGGGAGCAGTAGGGTGGGAAGCGGTCAACGTCTTTTTCGCTCCCTATCTGGTCGGAAAGACCGACGATGAGATCGCACAGCTAGCAGAGATGCTGATCTTCGAGTTCAATCAGCTCGCTGGCGCCCGCGGCAGCCAGGTCGTCTTCACCGACTTCAACCTCTACTTCAACGTTCCGGCCCACTTCGCGGATACCCCCGCTATTGGGCCGGGCGGCACATACACGGGGAAGACCTACCGTGACTACGAGCCTGAAGCACAGCGATTCGTGCGAGCAATGATGAACATCTATCTGCAGGGAGACGCCACCGGAAAGACGTTCGTCTTCCCAAAGCCGCTTCTACATATCAGTGAAGATTTCTTCCGCACTCCCGGGCACCAGGAGTTCCTTGATCTCGCCTGTGCTGTAGCGAGCAAGCAGGGGATCACCTATTTCGTCTTCGACCGCGGTGATGAAGTCACCGTGTCGCAGTGTTGCAGGCTCAAGCTCAAGTTGAGCCGGGATCAACTCAAGGAAACATCCACGCCCGAGGTGATGCGCTTCTCAGCCCTGCAGAACGTGACCGTGAACCTGCCGCGGATCGCCTACAAGTCCGCCGGCAGCGACCAAGCGCTCTTCATGGAGCTCAACCGTACCCTCGAGCTCGTTGCGAAAGCGCACGTTCAGAAGCGGGCGTTCATCCAGGAGTTGTTCGATCTTGGATCCGAGGGGCCCCTCGGCCTGCTCACCCAGAACCTCGATGGCGAGCCGTACTTGAAGATGGGCCGGCTCACATATCTTGCAGGACTGATCGGGCTCAACGAGCTGGTCCAGGTCCACACCGGTGCACAACTCCACGAATCAGACACAGCCCTCCGGTTCGGGTTGAAGGTCATCTCAGCCATGAACCTCAAGTGCAAGGAGTTGTCAGAGCGCCACGGGATCAACATGATCCTCGAGGAAAGCCCTGCTGAGTCCGCTGGATATCGGCTCGCGAAACTCGACATGAAGTACTGGCCTTCGCAGACCGCCGCGGTTGTTAAGGGTGACCTGACGGCCGACACGTACTACTACACCAATTCGATCCATCTCGCGGTCGACGCCGATGTTGACTACGTGGAACGAGTCGAGAAGCAGTCCCGTTTCCACCCCCTCATCGAGGCAGGTGCCATTGTCCACGTCTGGCTGGGTGAGAATGAGCCGGATCCCGGCTCTATCCGCTCGTTCGTCGAGAAGACGTTCCGCAACACGCAGTGCTCACAAATCGCATTCAGCCCCGAATTCACCGTCTGTGAGACCTGCCGTCGCACAAGCCGTGGCCTGAAGACCCAGTGCCCACTGTGCGGAAGCCTGGATGTCTACGGTGTCACGCGAATCGTCGGATACTTCAGCAAGGTCCAGACCTGGAACCGCAGCAAAGTTGGTGAGCTATACGACCGTGTCCGCACCGGACTTATCCACGAATATTCGGCAAACGCAGAGAATACTCTGCCCGAATCACCAGGGGACTGCCAGTGAATATCAAGCTCTTCATCAAAGATGACTGCCCGCGCTGCCCGGCTGCGAAACGCGCATGCGAAGGCATCGACGCCCTCGAGGTCTGGGATGTTGCCAGCATCGACGGTCTCGCCGAGGCGGCGTTCTATGGGATCCTGGCCACCCCTACTGTGCTCGTGGTCGATTCCGCAGGAGCAGAGATCGCCAGTTGGCGCGGAGAAGCCCCCGACCGCTCAGCCCTGACTGCGTACCTCGTACAGTAATGACCACGTCCGCAGTCCACACCACTGAGCGCCTTTCGGTCGCAGTCGATCACTGTGGCGGCGGATGCCCGTCGCTCCGCCTGGCAGGTCACATGCCCACGGGGATGCTCGATTGGCCCGGGCTTGTGACCACCACACTCTTCCTCAGCGGGTGTCCTCTGCGCTGTCCGTACTGCCATAACCCGGGGTTGCTAGTCCCACACTCCGATCACGCAACCTGGGAGAGGGTCGCCACACACCTCTCCGTTCGCCGCGGCTGGATCGACGGGGTAGTCGTCAGCGGGGGTGAGCCTACCGCCGACCCCGATATCCTCCAGCTTCTCGAAGCACTCGCCGAACGGGGACTTCGCGTGAAACTCGACACCAACGGCATCGCTCCGGGTGTCCTTCGCACGATTCTGGAAGAGGAGCTGGTCGACTACGTCGCGCTCGACGTCAAGACTTTTCCCGACCGCTACCACCTCCTCGGCTCCCCAGAAGCCGGCGCCGCGATGTGCGAGAGTATCGATCTGCTGCTCACCGCGGGGATCGACCACGAGTTTCGCACAACCGTTTTCCCACCCGTCATCGAGCCGTCAGAACTTCCGCGACTCGTCGGCCTGCTGGAAGGTGGCCGCCTGTACGCACTGCAACAGTATCGTCCAGGCAAGACCCTCGATCCCTCTGCCGAGGCAGTACCTCCGGCCTCTCCGCTCGACTTGCTGGCAGCTGCCGAGGCGTGCTCGCAGACTCTACCGACCATCACGCGAGGAGTGTGACGCTGTCGTGCGCATGGAGATCAAGCGTCTTGACCCCGGACTACCTCTTCCTCGATATGCACACCAGGGTGATGCTGGTCTGGACCTCTATGCGACCACTGAGGTCACCCTTCAACCCCACCAGAGAGAACTCATACCCACCGGTATCGCAGTCGCCATTCCGGAGGGGTATGCGGGGTTCGTTCAGCCGCGGAGCGGACTAGCCATCAGGCACGGACTGAGCCTCGTGAACACGCCCGGCCTCATCGATAGCCACTATCGCGGCGAGATCAAGGTCATCGCCGTGAATCTCGACGCCAGCGCACCCATAACCATCAGCCGGGGCGACAAGGTGGCCCAACTCGTCGTTCAGCCTGTCGCCACGGTAGAACTCGCCGAAGTCGACCTGCTCGATTCGACTGAAAGAGGGGAGGGGGGGTTTGGAAGCACCGGAGTCTGACGCCGTGCGCGTACGCGTGGCGGCGCTGATCCTCCTCGATCGTAACGTTGTACTCGTCCGACACCGCAAGGCGGGCTCAGTCTATCATCTGCTTCCAGGCGGCGGGGTCGAGTATGGAGAGACCCTTGCATCAGCACTTGTACGAGAGGTTTTTGAGGAAACCGGTCTGTCGATCGAGTGTGGGCGACCGCTCGTCATCAACGACACCATCGATCCTTCCGGTACCCGTCACCTCGTGAACATCACCTTCTGGGCGACCATCACGGGCGGCACACTCACCGGCACGCCTCTCGACGCTCGTATCGAAGCAGTCGAACTCGTCTTACCTGAGCGACTATCCCACCTGGATCTCCGTCCACCGATCGCTCACGCGCTCGTTCACGCGATCGATGATCCGGCCTCCTTCCAGACCACTTATCTTGGTGGAGTCTTCACCGAGGAGTGAGTTGCGCTACCAACATGACATAACACGTAGAACTGCCTGAGAGGAGGCCGAGAAGGGGACACCACGACTCGCAAGAGCGCTGAGTATCTGACTCGTATCCGACACACGAAACCACCAAGGGAGTGAGATGGAGGGCTTCTTCAAGTTCCAAGAGCGCGGGACCGATCTCAAGACCGAAATCATCGCTGGTATCGCAACGTTCATGACCATGGCGTACATCATCTTCGTCAATCCTGGCATCCTGTCGGCAGCCGGCGTGCCGTTTGCAGGAGCAGCCACGGCGACCGCGCTCGGAGCGGCGCTGATGTGTATCTGTATGGGATTCATCACAAACCGTCCCTTCGCACTGGCCTCGGGCATGGGCCTCAACGCGGTCGTGACCTTCTCGGTCATCGGCTTCCAGCAAGCCAACGTGCCCTGGCAGGTCGGCATGTCTGTCATCTTCGTCGAAGGTATCCTTATCCTCATCCTGGTACTCACAGGCCTCCGAGAAGCGGTCATGAACGCCATCCCGCTCGACCTCAAGCGCGCGATCGGTGTTGGCATCGGCCTTTTCATCACCACGATCGGTCTGAACCAGGGTGGTGTCATTCGCCCGGCACCGATCACACTCGTGTCGCTCGGCGACTTCACCCAGCCATACGTCTGGGTCACCCTGATCGGGCTCGCCTCGATCCTCATCTTCATGGCGCTCAAGATCAAAGGCGATATCCTCTGGGGCATCCTTGTCGCGACCGGAGCGGCTCTGCTGTTCGGCGTCACATCTCTTCCGAGCCAGGTCGTGGCACCTCTCGACTTCTCCACATTCTGGGCGCCATTCCATCAGGTAGAGGGTGGTCTTGCCATCACCCAGATCTTCACTCCGGTGCTCCTTGTCGCCGTATTCGCGATCATGCTCACGGACTTCTTCGACACCATGGGCACCGTTGTGGCAGTTGGAGAGCAGGCAGGGTTCGTAGAGCCCGACGGCAAGGTGCCCGGCATCCGTGACATCCTGGTAGTGGACTCTGCAGCCGCAAGCGTCGGCGGACTCTTCGGCGCAAGCTCGATCACCACATACATCGAGTCCGCTGCGGGTGTTGCCGAGGGGGGCCGCACGGGCTTCACACCCGTCGTAACCGGCGTCCTCTTTGCCGCTGCCGCCTTCTTCGCCCCGATCGTGGCGATGGTCGGCGGGGGAGCCATCATCCCCAATGAACTGCAGTACGCACTCTACGGCGGCTCCGGCTTCCAGGCCCCGGGAGGCGACTACTTCGTCTATCCGATCACCGCGGGCGCCCTCATCATCGTCGGCTTCCTGATGATGCAGACAGTTCGTGAGATTCCCTGGACGGATCTCGAAGAAGCGTTCCCCGCGTTCCTCACGATCGTCGGAATCCCTCTGACCTACAACATCAGCTACGGAATCGGCTTCGGCTTCATCAGCTGGGTCCTCATCAAGGTCTTCCACGGCAAAGCACGCGAGGTCCACTGGCTCATGTGGATCGTCGCGGCGGCCTTCGTGCTCGCATTCCTCGAGCCTGCACTCATGGCTCTCGTGGCTTAGGGCTGATGCGACAGTGACGACCAGACAACTCATACAGACCGACGAGAAACTGCCTCTCGTACAGGCTATCCCCCTTGCTCTTCAGCACCTTATGGCGATGTTCGGAGCCACTGTCTTGGTACCGATACTGACCGGTCTCGACCCGTCGGTCGCCATCATGACGTCAGGTGCCGGAACCATCCTCTACCTGATACTCACGAAGGGCAAGATCCCGAGCTTCCTTGGTTCCTCTTTCGCGTTCATCGCACCCATCGCGGCCGTAGCAGGTGTCACCGCCGGCGTGGCCGATCCCCATAAGGTGCCGTACGCACTTGGCGGCCTGGTAGTCGCAGGTCTCGTGTACGTGTTGGTCGCAGCCATCATCAAGGCTTTCGGAACCAAGTGGCTCTACCGGCTGCTGCCCCCGCGCTTGTGGGGGCAGTCGTCATCATCATCGGCCTCGGCCTTGCCGCCATCGCGATTAAGATGTCGCTGTTCCCGTTCGCCGACCCGAGTCTCGGGCTCGACTGGAACCTGGTAGCGGTTGCGTCCATCACGCTCGCTGCGTGTATCGGCTTCTCCAGCTACTTCAAGGGCTTCATCGCGACGATCCCGATCCTGCTCGGTATCATCGTCGGCTACCTCGCCGCAATACCCTTCGGTCTGGTGAACTTCCAGCCGGTCCTCGACGCCGCCTGGATCGGATTGCCGACGCTCACGATTGCGAAGTTCGAGTTCTCCGCGATCATGCTGATCGCTCCGGTAGCCCTAGTGGTCATTATCGAACACATCGGTCACCTGCTCGTGATCAACGAGATCACGGGCAAGGATTTCAACCCCCTGCTTCCACAGTCGCTGGCCGGTGACGGTCTGGCGACATCGCTCTCGGCGATGGTGGGAGGCACACCCTCTACGACCTACGCGGAGAACATCGGTGTCATGGCTGTCACGCGCATCTATGCGGTCCAGCTCTTCTGGTACGCGGGCGCGTTCGCGTTCGTCATCGGTGGGTTCGTTCCCAAGCTCGGAGCGCTCATCGGAAGTATCCCGACGCCTGTCATGGGCGGGGTATCGGTCCTGCTCTTCGGCCTCATCGCTGCATCGGGCCTCAGGATGCTTGTAGACAGCGGTATCGACTACAGCCACAGCAGGAACCTGATTCTGTCGAGCATCGTGCTCGTACTCGGTATCGGCATGGAGGTCGGTGAGATCAAGATTCCTGTGGGCGAATACACGGTCCCGGGAATGGCACTCGCGACAGTCGTCGGCGTGATCCTCAATCTGATCCTGCCGCCCGAAAGCAAAGGACTCGTAGTCGATTCGCCGGACTTCAGCGCGGACGTACAGTCAGACGCGGCTCACAACAACATATCCAACAGCTGAGGCTGTCACAGCGAGAAGACACCGCTCACGGCGGAGCGTGTCTCGCACAGACAGGCCCCGGACTTCGCATAACACGCGGAGCCGGGGCCTGTCGGCGTGTCGTGATAGGAGATTCATCCGTGCTAGACATCCGGAAAGCAGCACGGCATACACTCTGGCGTGCGCACGCCCGTAAGTCTGATAATGTATCTTATGTGAAGTAGGCATCAGGCAACTCGAAGTGCCATCGCCGGCCTCACGGCCCCCTCGGTTGTCCTTCTCGCAATCCGCCTGCGCCGCCGCCTCGGCTCTGATACCCTTGGCCCCATGCGATACCTGATCTGTCTCATACGCGGGCATGTCTGGGAAGAACCCGTTCGCGAGGCCGCGTTCGACCAGAAATGCCACCGGTGCGGTCGCTGGCTCTCCGGTTACGGTCGGCAGTGGAGCTAAGTCGCCTCGGCGACCATCACACTATGTACCGGCGTGGTATCGGTCCTCGAACTGAGACTTGGTGAGCTCCTCGAGCGACTCGGTAGCACTCTCAAGAGCCGCGTGTGCCTCTTCGGCGCTGCCGAAGCACCCGATCCGAGTGACCTCCTCGGCATCATCGAGTGTGACCGACTCCAGTATCCAGTCCTCGTTCTCACCGGGCACGGTGACCGGCGGTGTCCGGTAAAGAATGTCCTCGCGCCACTCGAGATCCGGTTCATCCGTGTCGTCGAGCCGAGTCACCCGCAGCCGGTAGAAGTCCTGTGCCGCTCCGATGATGCGCCCCATGGCTCCCCTCACCCGAATGTCTGTTCGATGACTTGGCGTACGACCTATTCGCGCAACTCGGTGTATTGCGAGTTCGTAGAGACGTACCCTTCAACTCCATCGCCGTCGCGGACGTGGTACCAGCCGTCTACGGTGCCAAGGTGCGTCAGTTCATCGTTGAGTCGGAGTCCGCGGATGAGTTCTCCGTCCCGGGCGGGCTCACGGCGGAAGTTGAGTCCTTCGATGATCACCACGACCGTGCCCTGTCCCGCGGACTCCGTCTCCGGCTCCCCCGGCTCCTCCGGCTCACCTTCAGCCGCGGCCTCGTCTCCGTCTGGAGTCGCGGTAGCCTCCCCGGAGGTCTGGGGCCCTTCTGCCGAGCCGCGGTAGTCGCTGATCCAACTGTTGACGACAAGAAGTAGGCTGAGGAGCGCAATGACTCCGATGGTGGCACGTATTGGTGTCGGGGCGCCTCGGCTCATATGTACAGACCTCCACCGTAGACTGCGATCTCATCCTCATCGAGATGATACCGCTTACAGGCAGTCTTGAGTCGCCCATCGGCTGCATCGAACACCGTCGAGACCCGTGCAAGATCGATCGCTGTCAGCGCCTCGAAGACCTCCTCGGGCTCCGCCGACTCCCCTACCCTGGCGGCTTCCTCGTAGACCACGAAAGCCGCATCCGCAAGACCCTCCGCCACAGGGACGAGGGAACCCGGTAACGCCCGGGTATCCAGCTCCTCGACAGCGATCTCCATGCTCGCGGCCACCTCTGCCAGCGCTCGCCTGTCCTCGCTCTCCGGATGCAGGGCGAACTCTTCGAGTCCGGTATCATCACCCTCGGCAAGATGGAAAATGACCGCCTCGAGTGCGCGGCGAGACGCCAGTATCCCCTCACGGCGACCTACGAGCGAGACGAGGGTTCTGTGCACGGAACTGAGCCACAGGGCTCGAACGCCGAAGAAACCTCCGACGGCGGCACTGAGCACGCCTACGGCCAGTACGATCCAGACCCAGATGTCGGCCATGCTGGTCAGTTGGAGCTCCTCTCCGATACTACAGAACTAGCAACCGTCGTCCCTCAGGTCCAGTACGCGCTGTACCTTTCCGGCGGTGCGCTCGATCATACCCGGCTTCACGAGAGTGACCTTCACGTGGAGCCCGAGGGCGGCGTGTAGCCGCTCGGCCACGTTCTTTGTGAAGGCGACCATATCGGCCATGATATCGGAAAAGACCTCCTCGGCGACTTCCATCCTCACCTTGATGTCGTCCAGACCGTGTTTGCGATCCACGACCAGCAGATAGTGAGGCCGCACGCTCTCGATCTAGAAGAGTACATCTTCGACCGGGCTCGGGAAGACGTTCACCCCGCGAATGATAAGCATGTCGTTGGTCCGCTGCCGGACCGGACGCATGCGCGCAAGGGTGCGCCCACACACACAGGGAGTCCTGTCGATCACGGTGAGATCGTGTGTCCGGTAGCGCACGACGGGGAACGCCTCCTTCGTGAGAGGCGTCAGGACGAGCTCGCCCGAGACTCCCGGACCCATGCGGGTTCTACGGCCTAGTCGCTCCCACGTAGTCTCCTCGTCGGTCCACACGGCTCGTCAGAGAATCGACACGCACGTTAGCGCCGGTGAAAGGCGCGTGGACGTAGTCTCCTCCCCCAACGAAGATCCCCACGTGGTGCACCCGATCAGGATTGCCATCGTAGCCGAAGAAGACAAGGTCGCCCGGGAGCAGAAGATCCATACGGTCAGGAGGGATGTACCCGCCGACCGTGAACTGTGAACGACTGTTGCGGGGAATGATGATCCCGATCTCCCGGTAGACGTACTGGGTGAGTCCGGAGCAATCGAAACCGGCAGGTGTCGAACCTCCCCATCGATACGGCACGCCGAGGTACGCCATCGCTGTGGTTACTGCGGCAGGGTTGCCCGGTCCGAGCGCAGAAGCGTCGAACTCTCGCCCGTTGGGGTAGGCGACCCGCGCACTCCCATCACCCGATCTGACCCCGTTCGCCGCCGCGGCGGCAGCAGCCTCGGCAGCTCGACGTGCAGCCTCCTCGGCCGCACGAGCACGCTCCTCGGCCTCGATGCGAAGCCGCTCTTCCTCCTCGGCGATGAGGCGCGATATCTCCGCATCGAGTTCGCGTACGTAGCGATCCTGACGCGCGAGGGCTGCATCGATCTCCTTACGCTTGGCCTCCGCCTGTCGGCGCAGGGCGATCTGCTCGTCCTGCCGGCGTTCGAGCGCCTTCTGCGCCGATTCGAGTTCTTCCTTCGCAAAGCGCACCGTCTCGACAAGCGACGCGTCGTTTCTCGATACCCGCCGGTACCATTCCACGCGTGTCAGCAGCTCCTGAAACGATTGAGTGCCGAGGACGACCTCGAGAATGTGAACCCCACCTGAGCGGTAGATGCTACTAGCACGCGTCTCAAGGGTGTCCTGAGCCCGGGCAAGGTCGAGAGTGGCGGCAGAAATCCGCTCGCGCATCTGGTCGATATCTGCCCGCGTGACGGCGAGAGATTCGTTGATCTGCTCGTATTCCTCATGGCGAAGTTCCGCGAGGGCCGCAAGCTCCTCGAGTTCCGCCGAGGCTGCCTGTGCGCGTTCACGCTGTTCTTCGATCTCGGGAGTGGAGGGTGTCGCGTATCCATGCGGTAGTGCGCCTGTAACCAGCGCAACCGCAACCGCGAGTACGAAGGTCTGTACGACCAGTGTGCCGGGCGTGATCCGCACGGGACCTCCTGCTGCATCGACTCGTCTACGTTCGAGGTCGCACCGCGCCACGATTCTGCCGCGATGCTGACCGGCACCTCGATAATGGTATCATATCCCCGCAGCGCAGCGCCTTGTGGGCGCCGTCGCCTCGAAGGGCCGCAGATGAATCGGACTCGCTTCATAGCAGAAACACTCGTCATCGCGTGCCTCCTCGGGGTCGGCGGTCCGATGGGTAGATCGGCTCTTGCAACGCCCAGCGAGACCCCCTCGGCCCCCGCCTCTCCCACCCTCGATGCCGCCACCAAGCGCGTCTTGGAACTTGAGGAGGCTATCGAGAACCACCGCGGTGAGCGCACCGCCCTTGAGGAGCGGATCGAGGTTACGAACATCCGCATCGTCCAGCAGCAGGAATTGGTTGCGGAAGCGCGTTCCCGTTTGGCTGACACTCGCGCTGCCTACCGCGGACGTATGGTCGAGATCTATAAGTCTCGACTGACCGACCCGGTCAGCGTGCTCCTGACCGCAGATTCGATGGCCCAATTCTACTCACGAATCCAGCTACTCAGCCGCATCGCCGAGCGGGATCGCCGAGCTTACGAGGATGCGATAATAGCGGCGGCGGAATCGGAGTTTCAGGTGGCATACCTCGACGATCTCAAAGCGCAGGACGTCGCCTTGCGCCAGATGCACGCCACCACCGCCGGGGAACTCGATGTCGCCCTTGAGGAACAGAAGGCTCTCGTCGTCCGACTTACGGCCGAGGCACGCGCCGCTATCGCCACCCGCAGACAGGCCAACGCCCGGACCCGAGCCCAGTGGAAAGACGCATCCGTCCCGCTCAATGACAGTGTCGACAAAGTGCCCGGAGTCGTAGAGCCCTACACGGACCGGATCTACCTCGTCTCCACATTCCACCCGCGCCGATACCGCTCTCTCGGGAGGACGGAAACTGCATTCTGTTCCTGGTACGGCAACGAGTTCCATGGGCGCATGACCGCATCAGGGCAAATCTACAACCAGAACGACTTCACGTGCGCGTCTCGGACACTCCCGTTCGGTACGCGACTCGCTCTGACACATGGCGAGAGGAGAATCATCGTGGTCGTAACCGACCGGGGCCCCTTCATCGCCGGGCGCGACCTCGACCTTTCGCGCGCTGCAGCACAAGCTCTCGGCTTCTCCGGGCTTGCGACCGTGCATGTGGAGTACGTGGAAGCGCTTCGCGACTGACTCGCCGCCGACCGAGCCCCGATTCGACCTAAGTTACGTGGATCAACGACACGATCTTGCGATCGGCGATCCTCCTGCGGCCCTCGAGAAAATCCAACTCGATCAAGAAGGCGAGACCGGCGATCTTCGCCCCGGTAGTCTCAACGAGTTGGGTCTTTGCGGCTGCTGTTCCGCCGGTAGCCAGAACGTCATCGACGATCAGGACGACATCGTCAGAACTGATCGCATCCAGATGCATCTCGAGGCTGTCGATCCCGTACTCCAGGGCGTACTCGGCCTTCGCGGTCTGCCACGGCAACTTGCCTGGCTTGCGAGCCGGGACGAAACCCGCACCGAGCTTGTAAGCGAGCGCTCCACCGAAGATAAACCCGCGTGCTTCAGCGCCGAGCACCTTGGTTATGCCTGCATCAGCGAACTCCTCGGCGATCGTGTCTATCGCCTGACGGTAGCCCTCGGGGCTTGCAAGAAGCGGGGTGATGTCCTTGAAAACGATACCTTGCTTGGGAAAGTCGGGGATGTCGCGGATGTAGCTTTCCAGATTCATCGGTCCTCCAGGTTAGGCAGAGCTGACGGAGAAACAATAGACGTATCGGACTGCAGCGACCAATCGTCGCACTCCGGACACGGCGAATGGCTATCCGAGTACCACCTCGTCACGGACTATAGCGACATAGGGTAACTCCCGGTAGCGGCCGTCGATATCCAGCCCGTATCCAACCAGGAACCGGTCGGGCACAGAAAACCCACGATAGGCGATGGGCAGGTCGACGATTCGACGGACGTCTTTGTCAAGCAGTGTGCAGACCTCGACAGACGCAGGATTGCGCCCACGGAGAACCGACAGGATGTAGTTCAAAGTGAGTCCGGTATCGATGATGTCCTCGATGACGATCACCGAAGCCCCTTCGATCGAGTCGTCGAGGTCCTTTGTGATGCGGACTGCGCCACCAGTACCCGTCGCGAACGACGAGATCGCCATGAAGTCGATGCTCAGCGGTGCGTCGATAGCTCGGGCGAGATCGGCAAGAAAGAACATCCCGCCTTTCAAGATGGTGATCAAACGCAGATCATGGCCGGAGTGATCGACGGCTATTGCCGCACCGATCTCGGCCACCCGCGCAGCGATCTGCTCCTCTGTGACGAGCATCCGCTCGACGATCCCCCCGGGTGCGACCAGCGTCATCTATCTCCCCCGTCACCAGGGTCGGCTGAGAGACCGCCCCCCTCGGCAAGTGGGCGCTCGGACACCGCGAGACCGAACCTGGCGAGCAACCTGCGAAAATCCTTCTGATAGAAGATCTTCACGTTCACGTCCGGGTAGAGCTCCTTCAGTCGCCGGACCTTTCGGTTCTTCTTGGTGACAAGTTTTTGACTCATCGTCGTCAACTCGATGTAGAGTTCGAAGTCGGGCAGATAGAAGTCGGGCGTGAATGAGGCGACCACACGACCGTCTCCGTCCCATTCGATCGGAAAGGTCGTGGGCTCGTACTCCCAGCGGATACGATAGAAATTGAGTATCTCTGCTGCGACCCTCTCGCTTGGGTGCGCAAAGTCTATCGTGGCGGGATCAGGACCGTTGCGCTCCCGGTCATGTGGCTCGTGTGTCGGCATGCTCCCTACACGACGTCCTCGAACACCCGCCCCAGAGCGCGGCGGAGTAGATGGCTCTTCAGGTCTCCCGTCAGTCCGGATATCTCGCCCAGGGTCTCGACGAGCTTCTGACGGGTCTCGGGGGTCCGGTGCCGGAACATGGGATTCAGGGCCTGACCGAAGAAGGATGCCTCCCGCTCGGCGAACGTCTCGTACATCCTCAAGTGCCGGGGCTCGATCCCGAACTTGCGAAGGTCCCAGGCAGCATGAGCGACACGAACGTCAAGGGGTCCGATCTCCTCCTCGCCTGCTTCACCACCCGCGATCTCGACGAGCGAGAAGGATGCGAGTTCGCGCAGAAAACTGACAGGCATGCCGAGCGCCGACGGTGCATCGTCAAGGCGAACGCTTCCGGCGTCCTCGAAGGGCAGCGCCATGGTGTCGGTACCACTGGCCGATACGTCCTGGAGCTCAGGAGGGATCTTGCCCTTGTCGTAGTCCGCTAGCTTCTCCCTGATAACGGCCAGTGGAAGGAAATGATCCTTCTGAAGACGCAGGATCAGCTCGACGCGTGAAAGATCGCCCTGAGCGAACTTACGGTATCCGCCCGGGGTCCGCTCGGGCGCGATGAGACCCTCTTCTTCTAGAAAACGTATCTTCGATATCGACAGATCCGGATACGCTGGATGAAGTGTCTCGACGATCTCTCCGATGGTCATGTAGTCGCGCATACTCGCCTCACTCATGTCCGGGCGCACCCATGAACACCATCTGGAACGTTCCGACCTGCAGGACGTCGCCGTCTCCCAGAGGAGCCCTGTCGACACGGACCCCGTTTATGTATGTGCCGTTCAAGGATCCGGAGTCTTCCAGAGTCACCTCTCCCCCGCCATAGAGGAGGACCGCATGGTTCCTAGAAACGGTCACATCGTTCAAGAAGATGTCTGAATCCGGATCGCGGCCGACAGTGAGTCGCTCTCTATCGATGACGAACCGCTCCCCGACATCCGGGCCCTTACGGACGACCAGCACGGGTCCTGCCTCAAGGTCGCCTGACTCGGCGACGAGAGCCGAATCGGCGACACTGTCAGAGACGGCAGTGAACGTCTCGGTCGCGCCCGCTACGCGAGAACCGCACGAAGGACACGCGTCTGTGTGCGAGTCATCGATAGGTTCCTCACATGCCGGACACGTGCGCATCACTGACTCCCTGCTGGTCGGAGGGTAGATCGTCACTCGTTGAAGCCGAACTCCTTGCGCTGGAACGATACGCTGATCTGCTCCTCGAGAGCGCTCATGACCTCGGAGTTCTCCAGAACCTTTGCAAGCTTCTCCTCGCTCAGGCGGTTCTTCACGTACGGATCCTTCAGGATCTCACTCAGTTTGCGACCGTTGGCGAGCTCACGAATGACGTAGTCGACGACGCGCTCCTCGACCGCATCGATCGCGAGCTCATCCATGAACTTTTGGAGTCGTTCATTCAGCGTGGACACGCAGCCTCCTTCGTGGGCACGTTCTACTCTTCGTCATCGGTATCGACTGGTGCAGCTACTTCAACATTGGACACACCTCGGAAGTCGCTCGCAAGAATCTCGATCAGCCGGTCGATGTCACCGCCGGAGATGACATCTTCGCCCGACTCGCGCTGGCCTTTGAGTCTCCGAACCAGCTCGGATCTCAAGATGTCCATCTTCCCGTGGAGGACGCGTCTCCTGTAGGAGATCTTCTGCTCTTCTTCCTGCAGCGCATTGAGGACCTCGCGAAGGTCATCGTTGCTCCGGTGCTCGAGATCGAGCAGGACGTCATCGAACTTCGAGTCGCTCACCGCTCAAGCCTCCTCGCGTAGTAGTCGCGGATCGCGACCAACGGCTACATTGGATTGTATCAGAGCATATACCCTCACGTGCGTCTCTACCTGCAGTGGATGTCAAGACTTCATCAACTCGTTCCGATCACGACTTCCGGCAACAGCCCGCGAGCCATCGCCGTCTCGGAGTCGGTCGGCCCATCTTCATCGAAAGCGACCTCCAAGGCCGAGGAGAACCCCTCGACCAGTGCGGCCCGCACGACCTCCCTCGACGGTGTGTCTGCCAGGCAATCCGCAAGAGTCGCGGTACTCTCGAAAAGCGCACTCCTCTCGGCGGTCGTGAGGCCGAACACCTCGGCCTCGCGTGCGACATCACGGGTCATAGTGAGAGACCCATGCTGCAGGACCGTGTCGCCCATCCAGACCTGCGCACTACCGGAGAGCTTGCGAATCCCGACGGACAGGTCCGCAGAAGTAGCGTGGAGATAGCACGCGACTGATGCAGATGAACCTCTCGGGCGATGGGTAAGAGAAGCGTCGACGAGTCCGAGCCGACCGTACGCCTCGACGAGTGCGGTGCACAGGTGCCGGTAGGATGCCGATGTCCCCCGAGGGACGCCGTCGGCGGTCGCCGCAACGACCGAGTACGTGACCTCGTCGTCGTGCAGCACGCCCCGCCCACCCGTGAATCTCCGGACGACATCGACGCCGTAGCGCCTGCAAGCGTCAAGGTCTACGCTCGCTGCGTCCTGAAAGCGCCCGAAAGTGACCGTCGGACGCATCCAGCCGTAGATGCGAAGAGTCGGAGGCGTCTCTCCCCGGGCACGGGAGGTCTGGATCGCCCGGTCAAGCGCCATGCTCCATGCGCCGTCACTCGGCTCCGTCTCGACGATGAGACGCCACCGGGGTGCCACCGCGTCAGCCTTCCGAAGTGTATCGGAGATCGGGGCTGCGAGCCGCCCGCGCCTCGTCGAGCCGCCTCACGGGAGTGGTGTACGGCGCTCCACGAACCGTATTTGGATCACTGACCGCCTCCTCGGCGATGGCGAGGAGAGCATCAGCGAAACGATCGAGTTCTGCGAGTGACTCCGTCTCCGTCGGCTCGATCATCAAAGCCTCTTCGACGATGAGCGGGAAGTAGACTGTCGGCGGATGGAATCCGTAGTCAAGCAGCCGCTTGGCGATATCGAGCGTGCGGACACCACTCTCCCGCTTCTGCCGGGAACCAGAGAGCACGAACTCGTGCATGCATGTCCGGTCGTAGGCAAGCTGGTAGGCACCCTTTAGACGCTCCTTGAGGTAGTTGGCCGAGAGAACGGCCTGCTCGCTCGCCTCTTTGAGCCCCTCGCCGCCGAGTGCGCGTGTGTATGCGTACGCACGTACCAGCACACCGAAGTTGCCAAATCCAGACCGGACACGTCCGATAGAGCGACCCGGAGTGATGAGCGTGAACGTCCCGTCGTCCGCTCGGACCGGGAGCGGCCCGGGTAGATAGTGTGCGAGCTGCTCGGTCACGCAGACCGGACCGGCGCCGGGTCCCCCGCCACCATGTGGCGTAGAGAATGTCTTGTGCAGGTTGATGTGCAGAGCGTCGAAGCCGGCATCTCCCGGTCGCGTCACCCCCATGATCGCATTGAGGTTCGCGCCGTCGCAGTACGCGAGCGCGCCGACCGCGTGGACCGCCTCGGTGATCTCGAGGATGTTGCGCTCGAACAAGCCGAGCGTATTGGGGTTCGTGAGCATAATCGCTGCAACGCCGGTGTCGAGCTGGGCGTGAAGGGCGCCCATATCGACCCCGCCGGTCGCATCGCTGGGAATCGTCGTGACCTCGTAACCGCACATGCTCACGGTCGCCGGGTTCGTGCCGTGCGCCGAGTCCGGGATGAGAACCCGCCTGCGAGGATCGCCCTGCGCGACATGGTACGCGCGAAAACACATCAGCGCGGTCAGTTCGCCGTGGGCACCCGCCGCGGGCTGCAACGTGACCCCGGGCAGACCCGAGATCTCCGCGAGATCCTCGGCGAGCGAAACCATGAGCTCGAGGGCTCCCTGGATGCTCTCTTCGGGCTGGGCGGGATGAAGGCCCGCGAATCCTGGCAAGCGCGCCGCATCCTCGTTCACGCGCGGGTTGTACTTCATGGTGCACGAACCGAGTGGATAGCTGCCCGAATCGACCCCGAAGTTCATCGACGCCAGATGCGCGTAGTGGCGGGCGATCTCCACCTCGGTGACGTGCGGCAGGACCGGCTTCTCCTTGCGTGCCTGGCCGGCCAGGACCTCATCGAGGTCGACATCGGGGACGTCGAGCGGCGGGGCTTCGACACACCGCGACTCGGGCGCTCCCGTCTCAAAGATCAGACCGCGAGGGCCGCGAACGGGTGCGCTGCCCGGTGTGTGTGCGAGACTCTCGGTCACAGCGCACCTACTTCCTCGACGAACAGATCCATCTCCGCACGAGTGCGTTGTTCTGTGACGGCGAAAATCACGACGTCATCCCCGTACGAACCGTCAACAGGCCGATGACGACCCGAGCCGATGTCTGTTGCACGTACGCCAGCCAGGAACCCCCTCACCAGCAGTGCGCTCTGCATCTGTGCGACATCGCCCGTGTAGTGAAGCGCGAACTCGTGGGCGAAAGGCGAGTCATCGATGGCGACGAAACGCTCGGTCGCGAGTAGCAGATCCCGCAAGTAGTGAGCCTTAGCGATGGACGCGCGTGCAACTGACGCAAGCCCCTCACGCCCGGCTGCGGCAAGGTAGACGCTCGCCGCCAGGGCACACAGCGCCTGATTGCTGCAGATGTTGCTGGTCGCCTTCTCGCGGCGGATGTGCTGTTCGCGCGTAGAGAGGGTGAGCACGAAGGCATCACTGCCGTCCGCATCCACAGTGCGGCCCACAAGGCGGCCGGGTAGTTGACGTACGTCGGCGGTCCGACACGCGAAGAACCCGAACGCGGGACCTCCGAGAGACATCGGGTTGCCGAGCGGCTGACCCTCGCCCACCACGATGTCGGCCCCGTGGGCCGCAGGGGCCTCGAGCACGCCGAGTAGGTGCGGGTTGGCTGCCACCACGCAGAGTCCGCCTGCGGCATGCACCGCATCCGCGATCGGCTCAACTGCGGTAAGCCTACCGAGGAAATCCGGGTTCGCGACCATTACAGCTGCGACGTCCCCGGACTCGAGAAGAGTCTCGCGTGCCTCTGCGCCCCCGCCAGAGAGATCCACGACGGTGATCTCGATGGTACCCGCCGTCGCGTAGGTCTCAAGCACGTCGAGCCACTCCGGGTGAACACGGTCTGAGACCACCACACGATGCTTCTTGGTGACCCGCGCAGCCATGAATGCAGCCTCCGCGAAAGCGGTGGCACCGTCGTACATGCTCGCATTCGCGACATCCATGCCGGTAAGCGCGCAGATCATCGACTGGAACTCGTAGACGGCCTGCAGCGTCCCCTGGCTGACCTCGGGCTGGTACGGCGTGTATGCGGTGAAGAACTCGGGCTTAAGGAGCACATGATCGACGATTGAAGGGATGTAGTGGTCGTAGCAGCCCGCACCCGCGAAGCTCACAAGTGCTGCAGCCGGCTGACTCGCATCGGCAAGACCTTTCAGATGCGCCACCAACTCCATCTCGGTCAGCGGACCGGGAAGGTTGAGGGGGCGATCCAGCACGACGTCCGAAGGGATGTCGGCGAAAAGATCGCGGGTCTCAGAAACGCCGATCGCGCGAAGCATCTCTTCGCGCTGCTCGCACGTGACGGGTATGTGCCGCATGGCTCCTTATGCTTCCTC
>CAYGFZ010000025.1:0-1292 GCA_964349355.1 uncultured Coriobacteriaceae bacterium
GTGAGCGGGTTGCGGAGTTCGTGGGCGACGTCGGCGACCATCCGGCGCCGGAGCTCCTCGGCGCGCTGCAGAGCCTCGGCCATCGTGTTGAAACTTTCGCCGAGCGCCACTATCTCACCGGGCCCCGCCACCTCGACGCGGTGGGATAGGTCACCGGCTGCGAGGCTTGCGGCACCTTCCTCGAGCGCACGGAGCGGTTCTGTCAGGGTGCGAGCGAGGAAGAAGGCCGCAAGCGCGGCGAACACGGCAGCGACCAGGCCGCCGAGGAAGACCCCGCGGTCGACGCTGGCGAGGAACGCCTGCTCGGCCGCACCGATCACCGCTGTTCGCCCGGTACCCATCATTCCAGGCCCGTGCGCTCCGGGTCCGACACGCAGGTACGCACTGAACGCCGAGGTGAAGACGGTACGGGAGACGAGACCGACAGCCAGCACGGACCCGAGACCCACCGCCAGGGTCCCGAGGAAGATGCGCCAGAAGAGTCCTGAGCGGGCCATCAGCTCACTCCTCGACCTTGTAGCCGACACCGATGACCGTTCGCAGATGGCGTGGTGAGCGAGGGTCTTCGCCGAGCTTGCGTCGTATGTTCTTCACGTGTGCGTCGATGGTGCGTTCGTACCCTTCGAACGCCTCGCCCGAGACGATCTCGAGGAGGTGTGCACGTGTATAGACGCGGCCAGGATGGGCGGCCATCGTCGCGAGGATGTCGAACTCCGTGCGCGTGAGATCGGCGGGGCCGCTGCTTGTGACCACCGAGCGTCGCCCGGGATCAATCGTCAGGTCTCCCACCCGGATGGGGGAAGCGGCGTCCGCCGGTTGCGCCGCCCGGTCTACCCGCCGCAGGACCGCTTTCGCCCGCGCGACGACCTCTCGCGGGCTGAACGGCTTGGTGATGTAGTCGTCTGCGCCGATCTCGAGTCCGATGAGCCTGTCCACCTCTTCGCTGCGGGCGGTGATCAGTATGACCGGCAGGTCGAGCGCCTGGAAGCGGCGCGTCAGCTCGAGCCCGTCGAGGCCCGGGAGCATGATATCGACGAGGGCGAGGTCGGGCCGGTGCTGCTCGGCCAGGCCGAGAGCCTCTCGGCCGTCGGTGGCCGTGAGCGTTTCGAAGCCCTCGGTGTGCAGATACTCGGCCAGGACCTCGACGATCTTCGCGTTGTCGTCGACCACGAGCACGGTGCGCATCGTGTCCTCCTCGGAGGTGGGAGCATACAGAGTATGACATGGTACAACACAGAAGGCGGGCTCATCGGAGCCCGCCTTCCGGTCTCAGGCGTTGCGGGTGTGACGCG
>CAYGFZ010000025.1:1392-3245 GCA_964349355.1 uncultured Coriobacteriaceae bacterium
ACCACCGCGAGCCTGTGCGCCCATGCCGCCTCCCTGGCGACCCGTCTCGGTCGAGTTCACGCGCTCGGCGACACGCTCACGCATGCGCTCGAGTGCTGCGTCGGCCTGCTCACTAGTGAGCGTGCCTGCCTCGACGGCCTCGTCGAGAGCATTCTCGCGGACATCGAGGGCCGCATCGACGACCGCGTCAGCCTCGACACCGGCCGACTCTGCGATCTCCGCCGCGCTCGCGCCTGACGTGCGCTGTTCGCGGATCTCGTCTGCGGACAGGCCGGTCAGGTTCGCGAGGATGTCGTGCATCCGGCCGCCGGCATCCCGGATCATCGGCCCGATCCGCAGACCGCTTCCACTTGCTGCCGTGGTCGTATCTGTGGAGCCGGCCGCCGGCAATACCGCGAACGCACCGCTGATGTTCCCGATCACGAGCCCTGCGACGAGTGTCGCCGATGCTAGTGCGATCGCACGCTTGCTGTTCATTTCTGGTTCCTCCTTGCTGTCTGGGGGCATCACGCTATGTGCTTATCTTCCCGCGGCGGTGTGAATTCGGAGTGAAAGCCGTGCGTTCGATTCGTGACGGCCAACTCCTCGTACCAGAGGCTGTGGCGCTCCTCGGCGTACTCTCGGTCGACCGTCCCGCCGATCATGGCGGGCAGTAGCTTGCGGTTCGCCTTGATCGCGAACGCGGCGAAATGTCCGAGGATGCCGATCACGATGAGCATCGCGGCGGTGTTGTGGAGCGAGGTCGCGATGAAGATTGAGAGTGGAGGCAGGTCGATGCCGGGCAGGCTCTTCACGACCTTCACCACCCCGCTCGCGACTACGATCAGGATGTTCACGCCGATAAACGCATACGCGATCCGCTGCTCGGCGAGATATTTGTGGGACGGGGGCTCCTCGCCGCGGCCGAACATCGCAGCGATGATCTGCGCCGACTCCTTGAGGTCACCACGTCTCGGCACGATCGCCGTGCGGCGGGTAGCCAGGGCCGCCACGATGTGGAACACCACCGCGAAGAAGAGCAACGCGCCGGCCACGTAGTGGATCGTGAGCGTGAGGTGGTAGTCGGCAGTCCACGCCATACCGGGTAGATCGGAGATTCCGTAGCGGGCGTACATAGGCATCTGGCCGTCTATCTGTTCGAAAGGCACGGGCGAGACGTAGAAGGTCGAGGTCCCGCCGTTCTCGGCAGCGCGGGTCTCGGCCATCTGCTTCATCTCCTCCTTGGGGCCGAACTGCTGGGCACCGGTCGGGCACGCCGTTACGCATGCGGGTCGGCCGCCCTGTTCGACGAGGTCGACGCACATGTCGCACTTGTACATGACGCCTCCGCCGACAAGACCGGGAACGAGCTTCATGTAGAGGCCGACACCGGCCTGACGCTGCGGGACTTCCCACGGGCAGACGTCACGGCACTTCGCACCGCCCATGCAGCCATCCTCGTTGATGACGACCGCGCCGCTGGCGGTCTTCTCCTGCACAGCGAAAGGGCAGAGGTTCGCGCACGGCGGGTTGTCACAGTGCATGCACTTTCGGGGTATGTTGAGCGTCACTCCGTCGGCCTCGACCGTCTCAACGAAGGTCCAGTTGTACGGGGTAAGGCGATCGGTGAGGTCGCGCCTGTCAGACCAGTCTTCGTACTTCCCGGTAGGCCAGTTGACCGGGATGTCGTCCACCGGCTCGGGGTAGCGGGTTTCGTTCTTGAGGGTGCACGCTTCGGTGCAGGCGCCACACCCGATGCACTTCGTAAGGTCGATGAAGGTGCCGAACGTCTCGGTGGGGACCGGCTCGGCGGCCATCACCGCCTTCGGCAGGGCGAGCGTCGAAGCACCCGCGAGCCCCGCAGCGGTGGAGCG
>CAYGFZ010000025.1:3345-29162 GCA_964349355.1 uncultured Coriobacteriaceae bacterium
CCGCCTTCGGCAGGGCGAGCGTCGAAGCACCCGCGAGCCCCGCAGCGGTGGAGCGCAGCAGGGGGGTATGGTCAAGCTCGCCCGCAGATTGTTTATCAGATTCACTCTTGGGTAAGAACTCTTCACCAATAAGGAGGCGGAATGGCGGTTGCGCACGGCGAAGTGGAGCGTCGGGTCGAGCTGATGAGGCGCGCCCTTCGCGAGCAGGGGATGAAGTTTACCCATCAGCGGTTGGAGGTCGTGCGAGAGATCGCGGCGGCGGAGGATCATCCCGATGTCGAACACTTGTTTTGCAGCGTACGCACCCGGGTGCCGACAATCTCGCTCGACACCGTGTACCGCACCATCGCCACGCTAGTCGAGCTCGGGTGCGTGACGCGCACCACGCTCACGCCCGGATCGGCCAGGTACGATGCGAATCTCGACCACCATCACCACTTCGTGTGCACGCGGTGCGGCGCTGCACGTGACATCGTCGACCCCGGCCTCGACGAGATCCGGGCTTCAGCGGCGATCACGGGACTCGGTAGGGTCGATGCCGTGGAACTGAGTTTGCGCGGGGTATGCACTGACTGTGAACGACGTGAGAGCGCTGATCGCAGGGACCAACACGTGTAGCGACTGATTCCGTGGAGAATCAGAGAGGAGCAGGCGATATGAGCGACGAGAGCAAATGTCCGGTGACGGGCAAAGGCGGAGGGCACGGCGCCGGCCGCGGCACGTCGAACCGGGACTGGTGGCCGAACCAGCTGGACCTCGGGGTTCTCCATCAGAACCCGCCCGCGGGCGATCCGATGGGCGAGGGTTTCGACTACGCCGAGGAGTTCAAGACGCTCGACTTGGAGGCCTTGAAGAAGGACCTCTACGCGTTGATGACCGACTCGCAGGACTGGTGGCCGGCGGACTACGGTCATTACGGTGGCCTCTTCATCAGGATGGCGTGGCACAGCGCGGGCACGTACCGTCTGTCCGATGGCCGTGGTGGAGGCGGGTCGGGATCCCAGCGCTTCGCACCGCTCAGCAGCTGGCCGGACAACGCCAACCTCGACAAGGCGCGCCGTCTGCTCTGGCCGATCAAGCAGAAGTACGGCCGCAAGATCTCCTGGGCCGACCTCATGATCCTGACCGGCAACTGCGCGCTGGAGTCGATGGGATTCAAGACCTTCGGCTTCGCTGGTGGACGCGAAGACATCTGGGAGCCGGAGCAGGACATCTACTGGGGAGCTGAGGGTGAGTGGCTCGCTGATGAGCGCTACTCCGGTGACCGTGAACTCGAGAACCCGCTCGCGGCCGTGCAGATGGGACTCATCTACGTCAACCCGGAAGGGCCGAACGGCAACCCTGATCCGGTCGCTTCAGGTCGCGACGTGAGGGATACCTTTGCGCGCATGGCTATGAACGACGAAGAGACCGTCGCGCTCGTCGCTGGCGGCCATACCTTTGGCAAGTGCCACGGCGCGGGCGATGCGGTGCATGTCGGTCCGGAGCCAGAAGCTGCCCCCATCGAGGAGCAGGGACTCGGCTGGAAGAGCAGCTTCGGCAGTGGCAAAGGGGCCGATGCGATCACGAGTGGCATCGAGGGTGCCTGGAAGCCCAACCCGGACACATGGGACATGGGTTACCTGAAGGTCCTATTTAAGTACGAGTGGGAACTCGTCAAGAGTCCGGCTGGCGCGCATCAGTGGCTGGCCAAGGACGTGGACGACGAGGACATGGTGGTCGATGCATATGACCCGGCGAAGAAGCACCGGCCGATGATGACCACAGCCGACCTCTCGCTTCGTTTCGATCCGATCTACGAACCGATCTCCCGGCGCTACCTGGAAAACCCCGAGGAATTCGCGGATGCGTTTGCCCGGGCTTGGTTCAAGCTGACCCATCGCGACATGGGTCCTCGCTCCCGCTATCTCGGCCCGGAGGTCCCCGAAGAGGAGCTCCTCTGGCAGGACCCGGTACCCGCGGTCGACCAGGAGCTCATCGGCGAGCGGGACGTCGCCGCACTCAAAGACACGATCCTCGCCTCGGGGCTTTCGGTGTCGCAGCTGGTCTCGACCTCCTGGGCTTCGGCGTCGACGTTCCGCGGCTCGGACATGCGCGGCGGGGCGAACGGTGCGCGCATACGTCTCGCGCCGCAGAAGGACTGGGAGGTCAACGAGCCTGCGAAGCTCGAGCAGGTACTCGGGACCCTCGAGGGCATCCGGGAGGAGTTCAACGCCGCTCAGACCGGCGACAAGCGGGTGTCGCTCGCTGATCTGATCGTGCTCGGCGGGTGTGCCGGCATCGAGCAGGCGGCGCGCAACGCAGGCCACGGTGTGACCGTCCCGTTCACACCGGGACGCACGGACGCTTCGCAGGAGCAGACCGACGTCGAGGCGTTCGCCGTGCTCGAACCGGCTGCGGACGGCTTCCGCAACTACCTCAAGGCGAAGTACTCGGTCTCCGCCGAGGAGCTGTTGCTCGATCGCGCACAGCTGCTGAAGCTGACCGCCCCCGAGATGACGGTCCTCATCGGCGGAATGCGCGTTCTGGGTGCCAACTACCGGCAATCACAGCACGGCGTCCTCACCGAGCGGTCCGAGACGCTCACGAACGACTTTTTCATGAACCTTCTCGACATGGGTACGGAGTGGAAGGCGACCTCCGAAGACGGAGACGAGTTCGAGGGGAGAGATCGCGCGACGGGCGCGTCGAAGTGGACCGCCACCCGCGTCGACCTGGTTTTCGGCTCGAACTCCCAGCTCCGAGCACTCGCCGAGGTCTATGCGTGCGAGGACTCCCGGGAGAAGTTCGTACACGATTTCGTAGCGGCGTGGGACAAGGTGATGAACCTCGACCGTTTCGACGTCGCCTGATCGCAGCACCGGCGCCCGCTCCTCGAACGTGAGGGGCGGGCGCCGGTGCTTGCTGGGCCGATCACGGGAGAAACACGTATGAGGCTGCCTGTCGACGAGAATCGCTGCGACCTGACTCCCGAACTCCCTCCTCGCGTTCCTTCCTGGTACTCTTCGAACTGTAGTGGGCGCGTGTGTTCGCATAGTGAGTTGAGCATGGGAGGCTCGAGATGCCCAAGGTCGTCCGGTTCAGTGTGTCCGCCGACGAGCGCCTGATCGACAAGTTCGACGAGCTCATCGGCGAGCAGGGCTACGTGAATCGTTCTGAGGCGATTCGCGATCTGATGCGCAATGCTCTTGTCGAGCGGCAGTGGGAGCAAGAGGAGGGCGAGGCTGTCGGCACGGTCACGCTCGTCTACGACCACCACTCGCGAGATCTCTCGGACAAGCTGACCGACCACCAACACTCACACCATCATGAGATAGTCTCGACACTCCACATACACCTCGACTCCCATCACTGTCTCGAGGTCGTGGTGCTCCGCGGTGGAATCCGCGAGATCGACCGGCTCGCTTCGGAGCTCATCGGAACGAAGGGCGTCAAGCACGGGAGATTCGTCGCCACGACGACAGGAGAAGGCCTTACGTGAGTTCCGGGTCGGGGTGGCGGTGCCACGTGTTCAGGAGCGAGTGGGGTACCTCGAGTCCATGCTCGTGCATGAGGTGAGCTTCGGACATGACCTCGGCGGGTACACCGTCCGCCTGGATGCGGCCCCCATCGAGCAGCAGTACACGGTCACAGGTCTCGAGGACGAACTCGAGGTCGTGTGACGCCACCATGATGGTGTGATCTCGCATGTCTGCGAGCATCTTGATGAGCCGCCTGCGGTATCTGAGGTCCAGGTCCGAAGTCGGTTCGTCGAGGATGAGCAGTCGCGGCATCATCGCGAGGATGCCAGTGAGTGCCACGAGGCGCTGCTCCCCGCTCGACAACTCGTGTGGCGCCCGGTCGAGTAGGTGCGAGATGCCCGTTGCCGAGGACATCGAAGTCACCCGCTCGTCCACCTCAGCTTCGCCCAACCCCGTGTTCTGGGGGCCGAATGCGATGTCCTCCCGTACCGTGGGGCAGATCAACTGGTCGCTCGTATGGTGGAAGACCATGCCTACCTCCGGCCTGAACGCGCCGGGCTCCACCGGTCGTCCGAACACCTCCAGGCCCCCCGAGACCGGTGAGGCGACGCCGCAGAGAAGCATGAACAGCGTGGTCTTCCCGGCTCCGTTGGGTCCGATGATGCCGATCCGCTCCCCCGGGTCTACGGCGATAGCCACGTTTTCGAGTACCGGCGTTCGGCCCGGGTATCCGAAGTTGAGTTCGCTGATGTGCACCGCCTTCATTGAACTACGTCTCCTCATCAGGGCGGATTAGCCGCCGCCGGCTCGAATCTCCTACAGGAATAGGGCGGGCATCAACACGAAAACGCCGGCCAGGGCCAGGCACGCAGCAAGCCCCGCAAAATCACGGGCATCCGGAGTGTGGCGGGGGGTTTCGACCCGGGAGGCGCCGTATCCGCGAAGCGTCATCGCTGCAAGCACCCGTTCGGCCTGCCAGTTGGTACGTACGAGAAGGGATCCGATGATGTATGCGGTCGTCCTGATCGAGCGGATAGAGCCGAGGCGCGCACCACGGAGTCGGGCTGCGGTTCGAGCGCGGTTGAGGTCCTCGGCGAGTTGGAAGATGTATCGATACGTGAAGAGCAGCATGTCGCTCATGAGGGAAGGCAGTCCCAGCGAACTCATCGCCCTCACGAGCGTAGGCATCGGAGTGGTTCCGAACAGGACGGTGGCAACCGTGATGATGCTGAAGAACCTGACCGCGACGGACACGAACGCTAACGTACCTTCGAGTCTCAGAGTCACCGGGCCGACCTGAGCGAGGATCGTCTCGCCGGAGAAGAGCGGAAGCACGACAGCGAGTGCGATCAGGAAGACGCCCGGCACCTTCATGCGTGAGAACAGGTATGCAAAAGGGAGTGATGAGAGGTGGTAGATCACCAGCGCGGTCGCAACCATGAGTGGGAGGAGTCTGACATCGCGTACGCCCGCGAACGCGAACACCAGGCACAGTAGTCCGACCAGCTTCAGTCGGGCCTCCCACCTCGAGAGCGAGGTGGTGCGCGGGGCTATGGGTGTGGCTCTTGCGAGCATCAGATACGCTCCTCCAGAAGACCTGGCTGGACGCGAAGCAAGAACAGCACCACCATCGCGGTGAACATACCCTCGATCAGGCCGAGGGGCACGTGCGCCAGAAGCAGACCGATTACCGCTGTCCGCTCTACCGCTGCGTCGAGGTATGACGGGACGGCGGAGACGATGAGTAGTGCGGCGGCGAGTGCCCCCAGTGCCACGGCTGCGAAAGCGGCAGTGAAGCCCAGAGCGGCAGCGCCTAAGACGCGGTGCCGCTCACCGAGCAGGGTCCTCAGCCCGAAGATCTGGTGGGCGAGCAGGGCGGGCACACCGATGATGCACCCATTGACTCCGAGCACCGTGAGCCCCCCGTGCTGGAACATCACCGCCTGGAGGAAGAGCCCGACGAGGATCGCTGGAAATGCGTACCATCCGAGTACCACGCCCATGAGTCCCGAGAGAACGAGGTGCACGCTCGCGGGTGGGACCGGGATGTGGATTAGAGACGCCATGAAGAAGACCGCTGTGAGGAGTGAGGCCTTCGGGACGCCTTTGCGGGGATCTGTGTGGGTGCGCTCGATCCTCCGCAGCGAGAACCACGCGACCCCTCCGGCTGCCACGAAGCCGCTGACGGCCGTCGAGACGGGGAGGATCCCGTCAGGGATGTGCATCAGGCAGCCCTTCTTCTGAAAAAGTAGAGCGCGGTTCCGACCGAGCCCCAGGCGACCGAGAGTACCATGAGCGCCTTCTGCAGCCCGCTCAGGGAACTCTCGGTAGCCTCGACGACTCCGTCGGGCTCCACCTCGATTCGGACGAAGTCGCCGTGGCCTGCCTGCCGGACCCGCACTTCCCATGTTCCGGGCAGGTTCGCATCGGGAACGAAGAAGAACCTTCCGTTCTCGTCGGTGATTCCCGTGAGCCACGGATCAGCCGGGTCTTCGGGAGTGAACACCGCGACCTGCGCCCCTACCATCGGTTCGCCAGTGTCGAACGTGACGACCACATCAGTCCCTTGTTGGGGTGCTGTAGTGATGTCGACACCGTGGGCCATGGCGACCTGCGTCGGCAGAGCCAACAGCAGGAAAGCCATGGCCGCGAAAAGAGTCGGGATCCGCGTGGTGTTCATGAGCGTGTGCCGATCTACTCCAGAGGCCGGGCGATGCAGTGCCCCTCACCGACGTGCCCAAAGTGGACGAGGATAGCTTCCAGTTTGGCGTAGTTTTCGGGGTCGAGTAACTCCTCGAGGTCGGCAAGGCTCACGTCCAGCACGCCACCTGTGGCGAGCGCCGCGAGCGGGTCGAAGCCGAGTGCAGCGACGTTCATCGGATCATCTTCTTCTTTGTCCGCCCGGCCGAAGAAGTGGTCGAAGTGGAAGGTCATCTCCGCCTCCGCCTCGCCGCCGGCCTCGAGGATGCCCTTGCGGACGTCGCCGACGTACTCGCCTCCCTGGTAGGCGATCTCCCTATCGAAACGCAGCGTGAAGTCGATGACCTCACCATCTTTTTCGGCCGAGCCCACGAACAACATGGTGTACCCCTCGGCCGGACCGGACGCAGCGCGCACCATGTGCCATGAGAACGCGTTGTAGTGTCCCGCACGGGCATCGGCGATCTCGCCGACGAGCGCGGGATCCGATGCGGGATTCGCCAGATCGATCGTGTGCTCACCAGACAGCGACATCATGTGGTCGTAGACGAGGTCCCACTCGTTCTCGTCGACGTCGTATGGCGGGTCGGTCTGGTAGGCGGTGATGTCAGAGAGCGTTACGTAGGCGTGCTCGAAGCGTATGTCCCAGCCATCCTTTGAGCGGGTGCCCTCACGGGCATGCTCTTCGCCGTCGGCCACGAACATGAGGAGCCCCGTGTCCGGGGTATCTCCAGCGGTGACGGGCGGTGCTGGTTCTGACGCATCCCCGGTGGTACATCCAGCGAAAGCCAGCAGACCTATGAGCGCGATGAGCATAGCTGCGACGGTTCTCGAAGTATGGCGTTGCATTGGTCGTCCCCTCTCCGGCACCGTGCACACTTCGGCACCCAGTCATAACACGAATTGCAGAGTCGTGTTATCTTATCGGCCGGCAGGCTCAATGTCTAGTGCACGTGAGTGTTCGATCGGGCGAGGCGGTATCCGTCAGCGAAGCGACGAGTGCCGTCTCCAGACCCCGACCGCCCCGAGAACTGCCTCAAACTGTGCTGCACTTGTTCAGAAGCAGGCGGTCTTGAACATCTCCATCAGCCGAGTAACCACCGGACCGACTCGGCCGTCACCGATGGCATGGTCGTCGATCCGCACCACAGGAACGACGCCTCGGACGCTCGAGGTGATGAAGGCTTCCTCGGCGGCGAGCGCATCTTGAAGCGTGATGTCGCAGTGGTCGATCGCGAACTCCCCGGCTGCAAGCTCGAGCACCCGGGAGCCGACCGTTCCCCGAAGGACACCCGTGTGCGGTGCGAGGATGCGGCCGCGTACGACCACGTAAAAGCTTGCGGTCGCCCCTTCCGAGATAACACCGTCACTGTGATAAAGGAGGTCGATCGCGCCCTCAGACTCGAGCCGGGGATGGTTCTTCAGCCAGGTCAGGTAGCCGGTGGTCTTGGCTTCGGGTAGCTCGCGCCGATGCTCGACAAGCAACAGCTTCGCGCCGTGTTGGTAGACGTGTGCGGGGATCTCGAACAGCTCGTGGGTGACGATGAAGAACGTCGGCGTCTCCGGGTCGAAGTGCATCCCGTTCGGGGAGACTCCGCCGGTCAGGACCATCCGGACGGTCGCCTCAGGATGGCCGTTGCGCTCCAGCAGTTCGCAGATGACCGCCTCTATCTCCTCATTCCCGAGGGGTACTCGCAGACCCAGCATCTTGGCGGATTCGCGAAACCGTGCCAGGTGCTCGTCGAGCATGAACGGCACCCCGCCGACCGTTTGAAGTAGGTCGAAAACTGCATATCCGCGCAGCAGCCCCGAATCGAACGGTGATATCGCGGCCGACCCGGCGGGGATGATGCTGCCGTTGAGAAAGACATATTCGCCGCTCACGCTCATAGACATGGGCTCCTTTGCCGAGGACGTGCGGTCAAGTCTGATTCTCTCGACGCGGTCGCGCAAGCACGCGCTCGGAGGCGCTAAGAATGTAGTACTCACGCAATGTGCGTGCATACTGATAAACTGTTCGCCACGAACGGATGAGGACTCCTCGGTACAGCCGCCTGGACCTCGACAGCCACTCAGGCTGCGGTTCGAGTAGTACTGTTGCTTGGTCGATGGCGACTCGGTAGAGGAGACGCGTTGATACAGCTCGTTGATGTGTGCAAACACTTCGGAAGCCTGCACGCTCTCAAGCACGTCGATCTTGACGTTCCGACAGGCCAGAAGCTCGTCATCATCGGCCCTTCCGGATCTGGAAAGTCGACGCTCATCCGCTGCATGAACATGCTCGAGAAGCCGAGTTCAGGCCGGGTCATTGTTGACGGAGTAGAGTTGACGGCACTCCGAGCGCCGGTTGCCAGGGTCAGGCAGTCGGTGGCGATGGTCTTCCAGTCATTCAACCTCTACCCGCACAAGACCGTCCTGGAGAATCTCACGCTTGCCCCGATAGTGGTTCGCGGCATCTCGAGAGATGAGGCGACCGAGTCCGCGATCAAGTATCTCGCTCGCGTCGGCTTGAGCGAGAAGGCGGACCAGTATCCCGCTCAACTCTCTGGCGGCCAACAGCAGCGGGTCGCGATCGCTCGCGCTCTCAACATGCACCCCAAAGTCATGCTCTTCGACGAGCCGACTTCAGCACTCGACCCGGAGATGATCCAGGAGGTTCTCGAGGTCATCATCGATCTCGCGAACAGCGGTATCACGATGGTCGTCGTCACTCACGAGATGGGTTTCGCCAAAGAGGCGGCCGACCGGGTCGTGTTCATGGACGAGGGCAGTATCATCGAGGACGGTACGCCAGAGCACTTCTTCCTCAACCCTCAGCACGACCGGACGAAACTGTTCTTGAGCAAGATCCTGCGGTAACCACGCGGAATCGCATCACGGTAGGTCGGGACCGATCACGGTCCCTGTGTACATACAGGTTGGCAGTATCAGAAGGTGTCCCGGGCGTGCCCGGGGAGAAGGAGGACGTATGAGAAAGTCAGTAGTGTTGCTGCTTGCGTTCGTGCTCGCGTTCGGCGCGTTCGGCCTCGTCGGGTGTGGTTCCGATGAGCCTGCCACCAACGACGACGAGCCGACCGGCGAGGCGCCGGCCGGGGATCTTCCCGCAGGCGTACAGGCCATCAAAGACGCGGGTGAGCTGCGTGTGGGCGTCAAGGCCGACGTGCCCAACTTCGGTCTGCAGGATGCAGCAACCGGTGAGTTCTCGGGCATGGAGATCGATCTCGCCTACGCCCTGGCCGAGCGTATCGGCCTGAGCCCAGACGATGTCCAGTTCGAAGCCGTCACAGCCAAGACCCGCGGCCCGCTTCTCGACAACGGTCAGCTTGACGTGGTCATCGCGACCTTCACCGTCAACGATGAGCGCAAAGAGCAGTGGAACTTCTCCGAGACGTACTACCAGGACGAGGTCGGCCTGCTAGTCAAGGACGCATCCGGTTTCGATAGCCTTGCGGACCTCGATGGCAAGCGCATCGGTGTCGCCCAGGGCGCCACTACAGCTGACGCCGTTCAGGCCGAGGCCGATGGCCTTGGCATCAGCGTCGAGTTCCTCGAGTTCGCGACCTACCCCGAGATCAACGCCGCTCTCGAGTCCGGTCGCGTCGACGCTTTCTCGGTCGACAAGTCGATTCTTACCGGCTACGTGACCGACGAATCGTCCATCCTTCCCGACGGCTTTTCGCCGCAGGACTACGGCGCAGCCATGAAGAAGGGCAACGACGATCTCACGACGCTCTTCAACGACATGCTTGCCGAGATGGAGTCCAGCGGCGAGTTGGATACCCTCTTCGCGAAGTGGGGACTGAACTGATCGCTCGCGATCAGTCATAGCCGGGCATGTCTGATTTCTTCGAGCGCATAGGGTTTCTTCAGGAGGGGCCGTTCGCTGTCCCCCGCTGGGAAGCCGTCTTCTCGAACATGGACCTGCTCTGGCAAGGAGCACTTACAACGTTGCTGGTGGCGTCCCTGGGGCTGGTGCTTGCGCTGGCCCTGGGGATCGTCATCGGCGTGATGTCGGCGTCTCACTGGAAGATTCCTAAGGCATTCGCCCGAGGATACGTCGAGTTCTACCAGAACACGCCGCTACTCATCCAGGTGTTCATGATCTTCAATGCCCTCCCGATGATCGTCTCGGGCCTTTTCATCCCCGTGATCACGATCGGAATCATCGGCGTGGGTATGTACCACGGCGCCTATATCTCCGAGGTCGTCCGGGCGGGGATCCAGTCGATCGGACGAGGGCAGCTTGACGCTGCGCTCTCCCAGGGATTCACCTACGTCGGCGCGATGCGCTACGTGATCATCCCGCAGGCGATGCGGATCGTTCTGCCTCCGCTCACCAATCAGGCCGTCAGCCTTATCAAGAACACGTCCGTCATCGCCATCATCGCGGGCGGGGACCTCATGTACGCCGGTGACTCGTTCGCCGGTCGATTCGGCCACTATGGCCCGACGTACGTCCTCGTCGGACTCGGTTACTTCCTGATGTGCTTCCCGCTCGCAGTCCTGGCGCGGCGCCTCGAAGAGCGCACGAGGGCCGCCTAATGGACGCCTTCATGAGCACTCCGGTCATGGAGATGCTGGCCGACCCTGTTCTCTACATCGGCCTGGGGTACGGGCTGCTCCTCACCCTCCAGATCGCGGCACTTTCGATCGTGCTCAGCTTCGGTTTCGGCACGATACTCGGGGCGATGCGCTACTCCGGACTGCCGGGTTTCAAGCATCTCGCCGTGACCTACATCGAAGTCGTCCGCAACCTGCCTACGCTTCTGCTCATCCTCGTAAGCTACTTCGTGCTGGGACTTCCCGCGATGTGGGCGGCCACCATCGGGTTGACCATCTACACCTCGGCTATCATCGCCGAGGTCATCCGTGGCGGACTCAACTCGGTTCCGACCGGTCAGTGGGAGGCGGCGCGCTCCCAGGGGTTCTCGTTCCTGCAGTCGATGCGCCATATCGTCCTGCCTCCGTCTGTCGTGAAGATGATCCCGCCTATCGTGTCGCAGTTCGTCACGGTTATCAAAGACTCGTCGTTCGCCATGGCCATCGGCGCCTACGAACTTATGTTCAAGGGCACGATTCTGGCGGCCACCTACTGGAAGCCGTCGCAGATCATCACGATCTACGTGGTCATCTCGCTCGTCTACTTCACGATCAACTTCATTATCTCGATGATCGCGCGCGGACTCCAGGTCAGGCTGTCCGTCGGTCGTGGCTCCATCGGGAGCTAGGGCGACCGGGGCGTCAGGGCTCATCTGTCGGTCGTCACGATTTCGAAGAGGTCGTCATCTCCCCCGGATTCGAGCCGCCAGTCGGCCTCACTGCTTCGACTCGCGATGATGAGCCGGGCACTCGTCGTCGTCCATTCCGTCATAGCCGGACCGGGACGCTCGACGTAGGTCAGGCGTGGCGGATTGGCGAAACGCGCCCGTGTCAGGCCCTGGATCGCGTCGACGAGGCAGCGTGGCCCCTCGACTCGCACGCCCAGGTCGGGCGAGGTGAGCTTGCCGATGCGCTCCTCGGCGATCAGGGCCATCCGTGCGCCGAGGAGCAAGCCGTCGCACGTCTCCTGATGGTGCTGCACGGCGAGGCGGACCAGATCCTTCCAGCGGGTCTCCCGGTCCGAAGGCCGCAGCACCGGCGCCCGCGGCGAGAAGACGCAGTCCCGCTCGAAGTAGGATTTGATGTCGAGCACCGGGGTTCCGTCGATGGCATCCACTCCCTTGACGTGCAGGATGTTTCCCTCGACCCGGATGAGTTCGACCAGCGACAAGCCGATCGGATTCGGTCGTCGGTATGCCCGCAGGCCGAAGACACCATAGGCGGGTGCATCTGGATCGAGGCGCACCGGCTTGACCTGAAGTGTGTCCCGGTCGCCGAGGTGGAACCAGCTGAGTATCCACAGGTGTGAGTGTTCTTCGATACGCAGGAGCCCCTCGGCATAGCGCGGCTCGAGTTCGACCGTCGCCTCGACACCACCGCGCGGCATCTCCTTGGCTTTGCGGACCGACGAGTGAACCACGCCAATCGGATGGATCTCAGGGATCATGTCAGCTCCAGGTCTGTCGGATGAATGGTGTTTTCGGCAACGCGTCTCCGTTAGCCGATCCTACTCGACAAGCGCCTTGCCACAGCTGTAGGCGTCATCGAGCCGCTCACCGAGGCGATAGTACTCCCTGTTCCCGGTCGCGTAGACGAGCGGATCCATCAACACGATATCGGCGCGGTCGCCCTCGGCGTTCAGTATGTCTTCGTTCGCGTGCGACTGGACGACCTCTCCGACGATCATGTGCGAACCGGTCGGCAGGTCGTATTCGGCGATGAGCCGACACTCATGGTTGTAGGGACACTCGGAGATCATCGGAGGACCGACTATCGTCGATTCCAGCAGCGTCAGGCCACTTCCGGCGACCTTGTCATGGTCCCGTCCCGAGACGACACCGCAGTAGTCGACCTCGCGGAAGAGGCGTGATGATGCGAAGTTGACGGTGAACTCCCCGCAACGTTCGATCAGCTCCCAGGTGTGGTGACGACGGCCCATGATCATCGCGAGCGCAGGCGGCCGACTGCCTGCGGGCATCACCCAGGCCAGGGCGAGCATGCTGGCCTCTTGACCCAACCCACTCATCACGAGAGGAATAGGGGTCGGGAAGACGCTGTTCTGGGGGCCGAGGGCTCGCTTCATCGGTTGACCTCCTGTGGCTGACGGGGTGACGGCCGGCTCTAGAGGTCATACCCGAGCGGCGGGCGTCGAACCCTGCGTGCCGTGGAAGGGTACTCACAGCTTGCACGGTGTTTGCTCTCATCTCCGGTAATCTCTTGGAGAGATGTGGTGTCGTGGGATCGAATCGATGGGTCATAGGCGTGGCCGGTAGTCTGGCGCTGCCCTTCGCGTTCTTGCTCTCGGGCTGTGCGACAGCCCCTACTGTCAGCGTCGACGGAGCCCGGGACACGCACGCTGCTACATCATCGAGCGCTACAGGAGGCAAGGATATGGCTACCATCTATCTTGCGGGCGGCTGCTTCTGGGGAGTCGAGAAGTACATGGCCTCGGTACATGGTGTGATCGACGCAGAGGCCGGATACGCGAACGGCGCCACCGAGTCACCGACCTACGGCGATGTCGTCACAGGCACGACCGGTCACGCGGAGACGGTACGTGTCGAGTACGATCCGAGCATCGCACCGCTCCCGTTCCTTCTCGAGCTCTTCTACGAGGCCATCGACCCGACATCGCTCAACCGGCAAGGCAACGACAGGGGAACCCAGTATCGGAGCGGCGTCTACTACGTCGACCCCGCGGATCGCGCCCTCGTCGAGGCCTCACTCGCCGCTCTTCAGGAGCGCTACGACTCGCAGGTCGTCATCGAGGTCGAGCCGCTTACCGCCTACACGCCCGCCGAGGACTACCACCAAGACTACCTTGACAAGACTCCCGGTGGGTACTGTCATATCAGCCAGGACCTGTTCGAGAAGGCGGCCAACGCGGTGCCCGATCCGTCACACTTTCCCGATTCGCCTGATGCAGGACCGGAATTCTCCGCGCCCGCCGATGAGGTCCTGCGCGAACGGCTTACCGACATGCAGTATCGGGTGACACAGGAGTCCGCGACCGAACCTGCGTTCAAGAACGAGTACTGGGACACACACGAGCCGGGCATCTACGTGGACATCACGACAGGCGAGCCGCTCTTCGCGTCCGGCGCCAAGTTCGATTCCGGTTGCGGGTGGCCGAGCTTCACGAGGCCGATCGATCCCGAGGTGGTACGGGAGCTGGCGGACACCTCGTACGGCATGCGGCGTGTCGAAGTGCGAAGCAGAAGCGGGGACGCACACCTCGGTCACGTGTTCACCGACGGACCCAAGGAAGAGGGCGGGCTGCGCTACTGCATCAACAGCGCTTCGCTGCGATTCATCCCCCGCTCTCAGATGGAGGCCGAGGGATACGGTCACCTTATCGACCTCGCCAGATGAGGTAGTGGGTCACGTGTCGGATGCACGGGTATCAACCGCATCAGTGACTTAGGTTAGATGCGGGGGCACTCATGGAGCAGGCGGAACATCACGAACACGGCGACCAGCACGCAGGGCACGATCGCCACGCGGGCCACAGCCCCGACATGTTCCGGCAGAAGTTCTGGCTCTCGCTCGTTGTGACCGTGCCGGTAGTCTACTGGTCCATGCATATACAGGAGCTCCTCGGCTACTCTGCACCTGTGTTTCGTGGATCCGCATGGATTCCCTCCGCCTTAGGAACCGTGGTGTTCTTCTACGGCGGGCTGGTCTTCCTTCGGGGGGCGTGGCGGGAGCTAAAAGACCGGCTCCCGGGGATGATGACCCTCATCTCGCTGGCGATCACCGTGGCCTTCGTGTTCTCGTGGATCGTCGAGCTCGGAGTGATCGAGGCCGAGGCGTTGTGGTGGGAACTCGCCACCCTGGTGACCATCATGCTCCTCGGCCACTGGATCGAGATGCGCTCCATCACGCAAGCCCAGGGGGCACTCAAGGAGCTCGCTGCACTCCTTCCGGACACCGCGACCCGCGTGACCGGCAGTGGAGAGGAAGAGGTGGGCGTCGATGAACTCCGGAAGGGCGACCTGATCTTAGTCCGTCCTGGTGAGAGCATCGGGGCGGACGGCGTCATCGCTAAGGGTCGGAGTGACGTCAACGAAGCGATGGTCACGGGAGAGTCTCGTCCGGTGAAGAAGGGCGAGGGGGACGAGGTTATCGCGGGGACCATGAACGGGGAAGGCTCATTGCGTATCGAGGTGACCGGTACCGGCGATGACACGAAGCTCTCGGGGATCATGCGCCTCGTGGCCGACGCCCAGCAGTCGAAGTCTCGCGCGCAGCACCTCGCGGATCGAGCGGCACAGTTGCTCACGGGTGTCGCGATCGTTGCCGCGCTGATCACCGTAGTCGCCTGGCGGCTCGCCGGGGCCGCGATCGACTTCTCCGTCGTCAGGATGGTCACAGTCCTGGTCATCGCATGCCCTCATGCGCTCGGTCTGGCCGTCCCCCTGGTGGTCGCGATCTCCACCACGAAGGGCGCGCAGGCCGGTTTGCTGGTGCGGGACCGACGCGGTCTTGAGGAAGCCCGCGATCTCGACACGGTGATCTTCGACAAGACCGGGACGCTCACGCTCGGTGAGTTCCGGGTCGTGGAGATGGCAGTCGGAGACGGGGTATCACAGGCCGAAGCGCTTACCATCGCCGCCGCGGTCGAGTCGGAGTCCGAGCATCCTATCGCCCAGGGCATTGTGAGGACGGCACGTGATCGGCAGATCGCCATTCCGTCCGCCGAGGGTTTCAGGGCCATCACCGGGAAGGGGGTCGCAGCATCGGTCGGAGATGTCGAATATCACATCGGCGGACCCGCTTTGCTGGAGGCCGAGGATGCGAGCGTGTCCACAGCCCTCGAGGAGGCCGCGGAGCGTGCGGCCGCTCGCGGGCAGGCCGCGATCTACCTTCTCAGGAGTGGCGAGGCTCTGGCGGTCTTCGCGGTGGCCGACGCGATCCGGGAGGAGAGCCGGGAGGCTGTCGATGCTTTGCACGAGCGCGGCATCGAGGTCGCGCTTCTCACGGGTGATGCGCAAGCGGTAGCGGATTCGGTCGCCGCGGACCTCGGGATTGACACGGTCTTCGCCGAGGTGCTGCCCGAGGATAAGGCGTCCAAGGTCAAGGAGTTGCAGGCGCAGGGCAAGAAGGTCGCCATGGTCGGCGACGGGGTCAACGATGCGCCCGCTCTGGCGACAGCCGATATAGGTATAGCCATCGGCGCCGGAACGGATGTCGCTGTCGAGGCTGGGCACATCGTGCTCGTGCGCTCCGACCCGCGTGATATCCCCAAGATCATCACTCTGTCGCGGGGAACGTACCGCAAGATGCTGCAGAACCTGTGGTGGGCGGCTGGCTACAACATCTTCGCGATCCCCCTTGCGGCGGGCGCGCTTGCTGCATGGGGCATCCTTCTCACTCCTGCTGTAGGCGCGGTGCTCATGTCTGCCAGCACGGTGATCGTGGCGGTCAACGCGCAGCTGCTTCGGCGAATCGAGCTGTAGGCGCGGTCGTGACGATTTCGGAGCCGGGGACCGGACGGGGGGTGAGACCTTTATATGCCATAATGCTAGCAGGGGTGTGGACGCTGGGGGCGTCGAGGGCCGGCCCTATCCGCCGTGAGTGAACGGGGGACCGATGAGCAAACACGACCCTGTGAATGAGGGTAGCTCCAAGCGTGAGCGCATCCTGAGCGCGATCGTCGATAACGTCGACGCCGTTATCTTCGCGATGGATCGAGAGGCGACGTTCACCCTCTCGCGGGGGCGTGGACTCGTCCGTCTCGGGCTGGAACCTGACCAGGTCGTCGGGGTGAGCGGCCGCGTCATGTATGCGGACTACCCCGAGATCCTCGCCGGGATCGATTCGGCTCTGGAAGGCAGGCCGACGCGTGTTGTCGAACGGGTCGGAGATACGGTCTTCGACATCTCCTTCGCGCCGGACATGGACGCGGGCGGGCGGATTGTCGGGTTGGTAGGCATCGGGTACGACATAACGGAACTCGTCGGGGTCGCCGAGGAACTGGAACGGGTCAACCAGAGCCTCCAGGAGGCCACGCGGGCCAAGAGCGCGTTTCTCGCGGCCATGAGTCACGAGTTGCGCACCCCCCTGAACTCGATCATCGGTTTTTCGGGCATGATCATGCAGGAGTTCGCCGGACCGCTCACCGCCGAGCAGCGCACCCAGATCGGCATGGTCCAGAAATCGGGTGCCTACCTGCTCTCACTCATCGAGAACTTGCTCGACCTTTCAAGGATCGAGGCAGGCGGTGTCGAGCTTCGTCCGGAAGAGTTCGATCCGGTCGATGTCATTCTCGAAGTAGCGGACATGGTGGCTCCTTTGGCGGAGGACAAGGGGCTGAAGTTGGAGGTCGAGGTTCCGGAGGATGGGGCGACCCTGTTATCCGACAGAGTGAGAGTGAAACAGATACTGCTCAATCTTGTTGCCAATGCGGTCAAGTTCACTCACGAGGGCAGGGTAGGGGTCCGCCTCCAGGACGGACCCGAAGGTGCGTGTGAGGTCTCGGTCACGGATACCGGTCCGGGAATATCGCCCGAGTATCTTTCTGGAATCTTCGAGCCTTTCGTGCAGATGGAGCACGCGCGACACCGCGCGAAACCCGCCGGGATCGGCCTCGGCCTTACGATCTGTAGAGAGTTCGCAGCACATCTCGGGGGGGAGATCCTCGTGACGAGCGAGGTCGGCAGGGGTTCGGAGTTCCTGATGCGGGTGCCGCCTCTGCGCCCTTCGACGTCACGATCCGTCACATAGGCTTCTCGGCCGGTCTACCTCATGGTCACCCTGCCGAGGAACTCCATGATCCGCTCACGTAACTCTCTTCCTGGGGCCGGGCGCGCGGGTCAGAGCACCGAACGCCTATTGTGCGACAGCGGGGGCGGGGCGGCGAACCTAGCCACCGGTAAAGATGCTTGCCACGACGCCATACATATGGGAAAGAAGGTCGATGCGACAGATGGCGCCTTCACGGGCGAGCAGCGTGCATGAGTCCCGGGACATGGAGGAGAGGGGACAAGCCGCAATCGAGCTAGGCATTCGATCGGCTCGATTTAGGCTGAAGAAGGTGAGCGAGAGCAGCCGGAGCGAAGTGACACTCACTCCTATATACTGTCCGAGACGTGTGCTTGCTACGGGGGCTTGTTGTGGCAGGCCTCTTTACTGTGAGACCCGCGGTGGCCAGAGTCGCCCTGTGCGGTGTGGGAGCACGAACTATGTAGCGACAAACTGGCTTCTTGGGCGCCATCGGTGGCGCCCGCGAAGCCGCTGATAACGCGACACGCACTGCGTGAGCACGAACGGGAGGCACAATGCCAAAGACTGACGCAAACCTTAAGCGATGGAGTAGTCTCGCCGAGGCGAGCAGCGTGTTCGACCCCGCGCTGTTTGCCAAGTACGACGTCAAGCGGGGTTTGCGGGATGAGTCGGGGCGCGGTGTGGTCGCGGGGCTTACCCAGGTGGGTGACGTGATCGGCTACTCGACCGACACGGGCATCAGCCATCCCGCGCCGGGTGAGTTGCTGTACCGGGGTATGGAGATAACCGACATCGTTGATGGTTTTGCCGCGTCCGGCAGACAGGGTTTCGAGGAGATAGCCTACCTGTTGCTCTTCGGCGAGTTGCCTGGCTCGACCGAGCTCACTGAGTTCGAGCAGACGCTCGCTTCCTATCGCAAACTGCCGCGGGCATTCATCCACCACGGTATCCTTGACATGCCGAGTAACGACGTGATGAACGCCCTCGCACGCTGCGTGCTCTCTCTGTACACGCTCGACAAGGCCGCCGAGGACACGACGATCTCCAACGTCCTGCGCCAAAGCCTGCACTTGATCTCTAAGTTGCCGATGCTCTCGGTCTATGCGTACCAGGCCTACCTCGATGACGTCCACGGCGAGAGCCTCGTCATCCATCGCCCGTTGTCCGAACTCTCCACGGCAGAGAACTTCCTCCACATGCTGCGGCCGGACAGCCAGTTCACAGAACTCGAGGCGACGCTTCTCGATCTGTCTCTCGTTGTCCACGCCGAGCACGGCGGCGGCAACAACTCGACGTTCACGACCCACGTGGTCACGTCAACGATGACGGACACGTACTCGGTCATCTCGGCCGCGCTCGGGTCTTTGAAGGGCCCGCGGCACGGCGGGGCGAACATCAAAGCAATCAAGATGCTCGAGGACCTCAAGCACACGGTAGGAGACTGGCAGGACGAGGAAGAGATCAGCACCTATCTCGCGAACGTGCTGAACAAGGAGGCTTTCGACCGTACGGGATTGATCTACGGCATGGGCCACCCGGTCTACTCGATATCCGATCCGCGTGCGCTCATCCTCAAGCAGTACGCCGAGATGCTGGCCCGCGAGAAAGGCCTGGCCGATGAGTTCCTTCTCTACGAGCGCGTGGAGCGTCTAGCCCCGGAGACGATCGCGAAGGTCCGCACGATGCACAAGGGTGTGAGCGTCAACGTGGACTTCTACTCTGGATTCGTCTATCGCATGCTCGACATCCCCGAGGAACTCTTCACGCCGCTCTTCGCCATCTCGCGGGTCGTCGGTTGGTGTGCGCACCGTATCGAAGAGATCGCAACCGGTGGCAAGATCATCCGTCCCGCATACAAGGCCGTCTCGCCGAGGCGCACGTACGTTGTGATGGACGAGCGGGGTTCCTCGGAGGGCTAAGCCCCATCGGGGCTGTTGCCTAAGCGTCTGGCGTGTCGTCAGGCGACGTCGCGCCTCTGAAACGCCCACATCGCGACTACTGCGAAGAGTATCGCCGCGCCCCCGAACACCACCCATGTCTCGGCGGGCATGCTGGACCGGTCGATCGCCTGGTCTGGATTCCAGTAGTTGAACAGGGAGACGTCGCTCAGCCAGTCGGCGCGCTCGGAGATGTTGCCGAGGATGTCGGCGAGCCACATCGCGGCAAGAACTCCGAGACTCACCCCGACAGCGCGTCCGCTGCTCGACGAGAGGGCTGACACCATGTAGGCGAACCCTCCGACGGCCATTGTGAGGATCCACCCGGCGGCGAGGAGAACCCCCATGCCGTCGAGCGGTATATCCACGTCGTGTAGCAAGCCGGGAAGATAGAGCGTCGCCACCGTGACTACGTTCAGAATCGCCGCGTATGTCGCCAGCGCCAGGTACCTGCTGATGACGACCTGCGTTCTGGAGACGGGCTGGGCGAGCGTGAGTTCCATCGTCCCATCGTCGACGGCTCCACCGAGGGCACCGGCCGCGAACGTGATCACCGCAGCACTGATGATCAGCACCCACATCAAACTCAGATACTCAATGCCGACGAAGCCCCCGATAGTCGTGAAGTCGAGGCCGGCTCCACCGAACACAGCCAAGATCTCCTCGGTGAAGATGTCTTCGACCGCCTGCATGTAGTCGAGGTTCTCCTCGATGAGTGGGAAGAAGGCGACGATCATCCAGCCGTACAGGGCCAGACCGAGGGAGTACCACGCAAGAGATGTGCGACGAAGCTGCAGTGTCGAGCGGAAGACGGTCCAGTTCATCAGGAACCACCTTCCCCGGATCCGTGGCTGTAGTACTGCAGGAACACCTCTTCGAGAGATGCGTGTTCGACGGTGATATCCCGGATGGGCCGCTCGAGGAAGCCGCGCAGCGCCGCATCGATGTCCTCGGCCACCGTTGCGCGAAGAACGTTATCGCTGAGGCGTTCTACCGAGGTCGAGTCGTGTATCGTGCGTACGAACTCGTCCGTCACCGGTTCGGCGTAGGTGACCTCAACGGTCCGAATGGCCTTGGAAAGCAGGTCACTGACGGACTCTTCGGCCACGACCTTCCCTTCACGGATGATGGCGACCCGCTCACAGACACGTTCGACCTCGGACAGGATGTGGCTGCTGAGAAAGACGCTCGCACCTTCCGCTACCCGCTCTTCGAGGATGTCGAAGACGACCTGCTGGTTCAGGGGGTCGAGCCCGCTTGTCGGCTCGTCGAGCATGAGTAGCTCCGGGGCGTGCATGAGCGACATGATGAGCGCCAACTTCTGTTTGTTGCCCTTGGACAGCTCCCGGACTTTGCGCGATGGATCGAACTCGAGCCTCTCACACAGTTCGGTCTCGGAGCGGGCGGGCGACCCGCGCAGTCCGGTGACGTAGTCGAGCATCCACCGACCGGTCTGTCTCTCGAAGAGCCGTACGTCGCCGGGGACGTAGCCGATCCTTTGACGCAGTTCACGACCGTCGATAGCGACATCCTTGTCGAAAAGGAACGCGGCACCGCTCGTCGGGCGGAGCATCGAGAGCAGGCAGCGGATGGTGGTGGTCTTTCCTGCGCCGTTGGGGCCGAGGAACCCGTAGACCTGTCCGGGTCTGACCTCGAACGTGAGGCCCTCGACTCCCCGACTCGCCCCGTAGTACTTGGTGAGACTCTCACAGCGAATAACGGTGGATTCCACGGCGTCCCCCTTTTCGGTTCGTGGTGAGAGTAGCACTGCGGGTGGCGGCGCGGGAGTGGTTCGTGCGCGTTGGACCCGGATCCCGGCGTCAGAGACACCCGGCCCAGTTCGCCAGGCCGAGGGCGATGAGTAGCAGTCCCGATGCGACCTTGGCCGTGCTGGCCCAGTGAGTTCTCGATGCCTCTTCGACCTGCAGTCCCACGAGGGTGAACCCCACTGCGAAGGTAGCGATCGAGTTGGCGGCCAGAAGTGGATCAGCATCGTCGAGACCGAGGCTGAAGCCGATAAGCAGGTTGTCGATGCTCAGTCCCGCCGCCAGGCGCCACTATCAGCGCTACCCCGATGCCCTCGGCGACGGTTCCGATCGCAAGCGACAGGGCCGCGACCACGATTCCCTGTCCTCCGATGAGTTGTGTCAGATGGCGCCACATGTTGTGCGGGTGGGCCATGTGGTCCAGATCTGCCAAGACGGTGAGGCCGGCCGTCGTCAGGCCCGAGAGCGAGTAGAACATGGCGTCGATGAACGAACCGTAGTGCGGAGAGAGAGAGCGAGGGGCTCGGGATTGCTAAGATGGGAGAAGCAGTCTGGAAGTTGACGCGGAGATCAACCGGGAGGTTCCTCGAATGGACAAGACACTCTTGGCCGAGGAGATCAAGACAGCGATGCGTGAGCACGACAAGACCCGCCTTGCGATCCTTCGGCTTGTGAAGAACGAGATAGACGTCAAGGAGAAAGAGTCAGGCGCCGAGACATCTTCCGAGGAGGTCGTTGCAGCACTTAAAAAGGTCCTCAAGCAGACCGGCGAGACGCTTGAAGGCTCGATCAAGGCCGGAACCGACGAGCAGCGGACCGGATATCTACGAGAGCAGGTCGACATCCTCTCCGGATACCTGCCCCGTCAGGTGACCGGCGAGGAGCTCGCGGCGATCGTGGACGGGGTGCTCGCTGACGGCGGCTTCACAGAGAAGCGCGAGATGGGTCGTGCGATCGGACTCGTCGTCTCCGAGACGGGCGGCAACTGCGACAAGGCAGAGGTCGCCAGGCTCGTGGGAGGGAAGCTCGGCTAGGGGCCGCAGGTCGTGCGTCGAAGGTGGACGCTCTGCGTGCTGTGAGGCCGCTACCATGAATCTTCTCCTGCGCCCCATACTGATCGCGGTCGGTACGATCTCACTTGTGCTGGGAGTCATCGGCGCGTTCATGCCGGTCCTCCCGACGACCCCGTTCCTGCTGTTGTCGGCGTACTGCTACGGCCGCTCCTCGGAACGGCTGCACCGATGGCTGATCAACCACCCCCGGCTCGGTTGCTACATCGAGGGGTTCCTCTACGGCGGGAGTGTCCCGATGCGCGCGAAGAAGGCGGCGTTGCTGACGCTCTGGCCGGCTATCGCGCTCTCGTGCGCGATCATCTACTGGCGGGTCGAGATCCGCTGGATCGCTACGGCTGTACCGGTGCTGCTCGTGCTGATCGCTTCAGCGGTCAGCGTCTACATCTGGACTCGTCCCTCCGATGAGACGTGCCCGGTCGCTGATGCCTCGGGCGGGTAGGGGAGAGTCGACCACGGCCTCCGGGCCGCACGGGAGCGTGAGGGTGAACGTTGAGCCCTCGCCGAGTGCGCTCTTGACGGAGAGGGTGCCCCCTAGCACCGCGGCAAGTTTGCGAGAGATGGCGAGTCCGAGACCGGTGCCTTCCAGCTGCCGGTCTCGGACTCGCAGAACCTGCTCGAACTCGCCGAAGACCGAATCCAGGTCCTCTCCCGGGATACCGGATCCTGTGTCGTGGACCGCGATGGTGATGACGGGGGCGGAGGGTCGGTCGATGATTACGCTCACTCCGCCATTCTCGGTGAACTTCACTGCGTTTCCGAGGAGGTTCAGCAGGATCTGGCGCACTCGTACCGTGTCCGAGACGAGCGGGGGAGCGGGATCGTGGGTGTAGGCGGTGAGTTTGAGCGCCTTGGCTTCGGCTTGGGGCGTGACCGACAGGATGCACTCCTGTACCAGGCTCGGTACGTCGATCACATCATGCGAGATCTGCAAAACCCCAGCGTCGATCCGGCTCAAGTCAAGCAGGTCGCGCATGATGGCAAGCAGATGCTGACCTGAACCGTTGATCATCTCGAGTTGGACCCGCTGCTCATCGGTCAGATCACCTGCGAGTCCCTGAAGCATTATGCCGGAGAATCCGATGATCGAGTTGAGCGGTGTTCGGAGTTCGTGGCTCATCGAGCGGAGGAAGCGCGCCTTCGCGTCGTTGGCGTCGGCCAACTCCTGTGCTTGCTCCTCGAGATTGACAGCCTGACACTGAAGCTCTTCGTTGGCGACCGTCAACGCCTCGGTGCGTTCCTGGACGATCTGTTCGAGGTGTGTGTTGATGCGGTTGATCTCGGCGTTCGCCCTCTGCACTGATTCGAACAGACGGGCGTTGGCGACAGCGAGAGCTGCTTGGGCAGCGAACATGCGCGCGAGATCGATGTCGCCTGATTCGAACGTGCGCACATCATCGGTGCTTCCGAGGATCATGACGCCGATGGGGCGCTCTGTAAGCAGTAACGGGATGTAGAGGATCGAGCACAGGCCGCGGGCATCGCTGATCGCGCGCTCTTCAGGGGAGAGCGATGCGACCCGGGCGTCGGCCAGGTAGATGGGTTCGGTGGTCGACAGCGACTCGGCAACGTGAGGATGGTCGGAGAGTCTCTGGTGGCGGAACTCCTCGGGAAAGGCGGGCTCGAGGGGCGGTGTGGTAGCGCCGAGATACATCGCCTGTTCATCGAGCACGTAGACCGCACCGGTGTGGAGGCCGAAGAGCGCACAGGCGCTTTCGATCGCAGTCTGGAGGACATCCTCCAACTCGAGCGACGAAGCAAGGGCCTCTGCCACCCGGAGAAGGGACGCCAAAGTCTCGGGGGGCATCGCTGATGAGTAGGGGCGTCCGTCGGGTTGCACCTGTTGTGATGTCATCTGCGGGCTTCATCCCCTCGCCGGGCGGACACCATCCGTGCCGCCCCACCAGTTTACCTGGAATCTTCCCCTGCGAACGGCTCCTGGAACATCCCGGCCGTTGCTGCTGCGGCAGCGATCAGTGCGCTGGCGGAGCCGAGCGCCTTAACAGCAGCAGCAGCCGTCGTCATCGGGGCCGCATGCCGGTTCGGAGCCGGTGATCCAGCCCTTCACGATCGCTGCCGCACATCCGACGCCGGGCGTGACCGTGATCGCGGCCTCCGGGCAGTTGCGGGCGCACGCACCGCACTCGATGCATACGTCTCTGTCGAGGATGCGGGCCCGCCGGTCATCGTCGATGGCGAACACGCCGTGCGGGCAGACTGCGGTACACATGGCGCACCCGGTGCATGCGTTACGGTCGAGTCCGAGCGTCACCACTCCGTCGATGTATCGAAGTCCCGTCATCGCGTCGCTCACCACGCGATCGAGACGATGAGTGCTGTCAGGGCGACGAGTGCCGCAACGGCTTGGACGGGTACGGCGCGTCGCATCTCCCACAGCACTCCGGACAGGGAGGTGAAGGTGCTCGAGCCGGTGAAGTTCATCGCAGCGAAAGAAGCGAGGGCCGACACGCCCACCACCAGTGCGACCGATCCGGCCGCATCGATGTGTGCGGAAAACGTGCCGAGGAGCCCGAACGCCGCGAGAACACCAACGATCGCGCCCTTGAGCGCGAAGGCCCGCCCGGGAACCCAGGGAAGCGCCAAGGGGACGAGCAGTCCGCCGGCGAGCACACCTGTTGCTCCTGCGGTGAGCGCAAGTGCTGTCCCGCTCCATGGGACCAGTCCGACTGCCGAAAGGAGCAGAAGTGCAGTTGCCCCGGTAAGGACCCGTATATCCCTCATGACCGAGAGTTCTACGCCGGTGACAGTGAGCCTGTCCCACATCCTGAACTCGACGCGGCGCATCTCGGGCGTGGCCTTCATCCCCGCGTCGAGGAATGCGGGCAGGTCTGCAGCGCGAACCGGTCCGTAGACGACACGGAAACCGACAGCAGCCCGAACGTCGTGAGCGGCCACCCCTGGTGCGCCGAGTTGGGGGAGCACGAGTGTGCGGTGGTCGACCAGTGTCTGTATGCTTGAGTCCAGGAGTCGGATGATGAGTTCCTCGGTGCCGAAGGTGCCCTTGCCCGCAGCACACCACACGTTGACGCCCCGTGTGTCGAGTACGAGTAGCCACACGTCGCGGCCGTTAAGTTCCTTGCGCAGCGCATCGACCGTGAGCTTGTAGTTCGCAGTCACCAGAACGGGTGCGCTGCGGTCCGGGCCGCCGATGCCGTAGAGGCCGGGAGTGATGCGATATCGGTCCCGTCCGAACCCGAGCCGCACGCGTAGCGCGCCGAGGTGGTCGGCGAAGGTGAGATCGGTTCGCAGCAGGGGTATCTCACGTTCGTGTTTGGTGGAGGTCTCCATGGCCCCCAGCATAATCCTCCTAGAAGTGGCGAGTCAAACCAACGTTTGAACACTCCCGCACAGCAGTCGGACCATTTCGCACCCCCGCTGCGCCCAACAACAGCTATCCTCGGTAGAGTATGCGCCCACAAGTTCGTTCTGGCGCCTCCCGAGAGGGGCGCCACGTGTCCGGGCAGTACATCTAGCGCTGGCGTGATACTCGCACTACCATCACAGGGATTCATCCTTACGGGCTAATCGGGAGCCAAA
>CAYGFZ010000026.1:0-16620 GCA_964349355.1 uncultured Coriobacteriaceae bacterium
CCGCCGGTCCATCGTGTGGCTTCACGGCGTCCGGAGAGTCGGCAAGACCATGCTCTGCCGCTCGCTTCGGGAAGTCGAGTACTTCGACTGCGAACTCCCAGGCGTCCGGCGACAGCTCCAGGATCCTGAGAGGTTCTTGCGGTCGCTGGGGCCACGGCAGAGAGCGGGACAGAGCCGCACCCCGCGAATCGTCCTCGATGAGGTACACCGCTTGCCTGACCCGGCGCAGCTCCTCAAGATAGCTGCGGACCACTTCCCCCACGTGGCGGTGATCGCCACGGGCTGCTCTACGCTCGCGGCAACGGCGAAGTTCTCGGACAGCCTGACGGGACGCAAGGTCTCGGTGTGGCTGACGCCCATGATGAGTGCGGATCTTGCGGCATTCGGCGACACCGGCCTGGAGCATCGTCTCTGGCATGGCGGGATTCCTCCGTTCTTCCTCTCCGCCGGCGCGACACCCACGGCGATCCAGGAGTACCAGGAGTGGCTCGACTCGTACTGGGCACGTGACATCCAGGAGCTCTTCCGTGTCGAGAAGCGGAACTCGTTCCTGCGCTTCGCCGAGCTCGTGCTCGCCAACAGTAGCGGCATCTTCGAGGCGACCGCATACGCCGGACCCTGCGAGGTGAGCCGTCCTACCATCACCACCTACCTCGGCGTGCTAGAGCAGACGAGGGTGGCCCATGTGGTCAGACCATACTCGACCCGCAAGGCCACAGAGATCGTCTCGGCTCCAAAGGTCTACGCGTTCGACACCGGATTCGTCCGCCACGCAAGGGAGCTTGCTGCGCCTCGCGCGGAGGATCTCGGATTCTTCTGGGAACACTACGTGCTGAACGAGGTCCATGCGTGTGCGCCGCACGTCGTGCCGCGCTACTGGAGAACCAAGCAGGGCCAAGAGGTCGACTTCGTTTTCACTCGAGCGGGACTGCCACCTTTGGGCGTGGAGTGCAAGTGGTCGGACTCCTCGCCGGGCCAGCTCCGGGGCCTCAGAGGATTCCTTCGCGCATACCCCGACGCCGAGGGACTGATGGTGGTGCCCGATGTCTCGCGCGAGTACGTTATCGCAGCCGGCAACAGCGACGTAACCGTGACGGACCTTGCGGGACTCATGGAGCGCCTCAACGACCGCGGAGGCTCTCACGAACAGGGTGCCTGATGGCCTCAGCCTGCGAAGAGCGAATTCTCGGTGAGAGCGGACCAGGGGACCGCGACTACACGTTCGCCGAGTCTCAGGATCTCATCGCCGGTGTGAACGAGCACCCCTGCCGTCGCGGATTCGTACGTATCGAGGAACTCCTTGAGCCTGACGACATCTCCATAACCTGGCTTGCCGGTGAGCTTCACTTCGATCGGCACGAGTGACCTGCCCCGCTCGACAACGAAATCCACCTCAGCGCCCGTCTGCGTCCTCCAGTAGTGGATACGTGCAGCCGGAGAGAGGAGTTCGGCCATCACGAGCAGTTGCTGCAGCACAAGGCCCTCGAAGAGTCCGCCGCGCTCACGCGATCGGCGTACCGGCTCGACATCGTGCAGACCGCACAGATACGATGCGGCGCCGGAGTCGAACAGGTGGGCCTTGGATCGCTTGCTCATGCGCTGAGTGCGGCTCACAGCGTAGCCGGGGATCCTGACGAGCACGTGCGAGGTCTCGAGCAGGTTAAGGTACCGATGTACCGTGGACTGTGACATGCCGATGTCACGTCCGGTCTCTGTCTGGCCGAGCACTGAACCACTCCTGAGCGCGACTGCCTCCATGAGCCTGCGAAAGTCCGTGAGTGACTCGACTTGGGAGAGCTGACGCAGATCGCGCTCAAGGTAGGTTGCCGCATACCCGTCCCACCACCTGACTGTGGCGGCATCGTCGAACCCGATCACAGCGGGCATCAAGCCGCGCAGTATGAATGGATGAGGATCTGTCGGCTCGACACGTTTCTCAGCCGGGATCTCTCCGGCCAGGAGCATGGACAGGAGTCCCGGGGGCTGTCTCACGCATCTCCCCGATGGTAAGCGGCCCAAGCCGGAGGTATGTCGCCCGTCCTGCGAGCGTTTCACTCACTGCACTCATAAGCAGCAGATTCGCTGAACCGGACAGCACGAACCGGACGCCTGCGGGATTCCGATCGACCTGCTGCTTGATGGCCGAGAGCAGGCCAGGGGCGCGCTGGGCCTCGTCGATGACCACGGCCTCCACGCCCGCCCACAGCTCAGATGGCGCCGAAAGGGCCTGGGCAAGGGTGTCATGGTCATCCAGGGGGAAATACTATTCATTCACCTTCTCAGCTGTCAAACCCTGTGCATCGCCGTACCAGCGCGCCTGCCACACGTTCGCGTCGCTGCTCATCAATCAGGGAGAGAACCTGAAGTACGTCCAGCAGCAGCTCGGACACGCCTCGATCACGACGGCCGTAGATCGCTTACGGGCACCTCATGCCGGACGCTCATGTAGGCGCAAGCCAGAGACTTGACGCGACCGTTTTCGGAGACGGTCCTGAGAATCTCGCTTACAAACCGCTTACAAACGCCCAGGAACGCAAACAGGCCCGAGACTGTGTACGTCCCGGACCTGCTGATCTCTTGGTAGCGGGGATAGGATTCGAACCTATGACCTTCGGGTTATGAGCCCGACGAGCTACCAGACTGCTCCACCCCGCAATATCCCATTCGCCCTGCGGCGGACTCGCACGTTAGCACAGAGAGCGGGTCGCTGACAACACGCTGGCGCGCATCCGTGTGCGGCTCTGTCCCCTATTCGGGCCAGCACCAGTCCCGGATCGCGGGCATGTCTTCGCCGTACGTGTTGATGTACTCGGTGTGCTCGACGAGCACGTCCCGGATGTACTGCCTCGCATACCCGGCGATCGGCGACAGCGACTCGACCCGGTCGACGACATCCCCGAACAGGTGGAAACGGTCGAGGTCGTTGCGCACCGCCATGTCGAACGGAGTTGTCGTGGTCCCCTCCTCCTTGTAGCCGCGAACGTGCAGATTGCGATGGTTCGCCCGCCGATACGCCAGGCGGTGGATCAGCCACGGATACCCGTGGAACGCGAAGATGATGGGCGCGTGAGTAGTGAAGAGCGCGTCGAAGTCCTTGTCCGAGATCCCATGCGGATGCTCCTCGGGCGGCGTGAGCGTCATGAGATCGACGACGTTGACGACCCTGACCTTTAGGTCCGGCGCCCACTCACGAAGCAGGTGCACCGCAGCCAGCGTCTCGAGAGAAGGGACGTCCCCGCAGCACGCCATTACAACGTCGGGCTCATCGCCGTAGTCGTTGCTCGCCCACTCCCATATGCCGATACCCGTCGAACAGTGCTTCACCGCCTGCTCGATCGTCATGTACTGCAGCCCGGGCTGCTTGCCGGCGACGATGACGTTGACGTGGTCGCGGCTGCGCATGCAACGGTCACCGATCACGAGCAGTGAGTTCGCGTCGGGCGGGAGATACACGCGGATCACGTCGCCCTTCTTGTTGACAACGTTGTCGATGAAACCAGGGTCCTGGTGCGAGAAGCCGTTGTGGTCCTGCCGCCAGACATGCGATGACATGAGGATGTTGACCGAGGAGATCGAGGCGCGCCACGGTATCTCGTGCGCGGCCACCTTCAGCCATTTCGCATGCTGGTTGAACATCGAATCCACGATGTGTGCGAACGCCTCGTAGGTGTTGAACAGCCCGTGGCGTCCCGTCAGTACGTAACCTTCAAACCAGCCGAGGCAGGTGTGCTCGCTCAATATCTCCATCACCCGGCCGTCGGGCGCGAGATAGCCGTCCTGGGCATCGACGGGCAGGTACTCGGCGACCCATGTCTTCGGGCTGACCTCGAACACCGCGTCGAGACGGTTCGAAGCGGTCTCGTCCGGGCCGAAGATGCGAAAGTCGTCCATGTTGGCCGCCATGACGTCGCGCAGCCACATTCCGAGCGTCCTGGTCGCCTCACCGATTGTGCGACCAGGTTCGGGTACCTCAACCGCGTAGCTGCGGAAGTCCGGAAGCTCGAGGTCCTTGCGCAGGAGCCCGCCGTTGGCGTGCGGGTTGGCCCCCATGCGACGCGGACCGTCAGGCGCGAGCGCCCGGATCTCCGGCACCGGCGTGCCGTTCTCGTCGAAGAGCTCCTCGGGCCGGTAGGAGCGCATCCACTCCTCGAGCATCTTCACGTGCTCCGGATCCTCTCGCATCCCTGCGAGCGGCACCTGGTGTGATCGCCAGTAGCCCTCAACCTGCTGGCCGTCGACGACATCCGGTCCGGTCCAGCCCTTGGGCGTGACGAGGACGATCATCGGCCAGCGCTGCCGGTCGGTGGTACCCGCTTCACGGCACGTCTGCTGGATCCCCCGGATATCCTCGGCGACTGAATCGAGCGTTGTGGCCATCAGGTCATGCATCTTCTCCGGATCGTCGCCCTCCACGAAGTAGGGGTTCCAGCCGTTCCCCTCGAGCAGGGAGCGCAACTCCTCGCGCGGGATGCGCGCGAGGATCGCGGGGTTGGCGATCTTGTAGCCGTTGAGGTGGAGGATCGGGAGTACGGCACCATCCCGGCAGGGGTTCAGGAACTTGTTCGAGTGCCAGGCGGCGGCGAGCGGGCCTGTCTCGGCCTCACCGTCACCGATAACGCACGCCACCACAAGGTCAGGATTGTCGAACGCCGCCCCGAAGGCGTGAGAGAGCGAGTAGCCGAGCTCGCCTCCCTCGTGTATCGAGCCGGGCACCTCGGGCGCCACGTGGCTCGGGATGCCACCCGGGAAGGAGAACTGCTTGAAGAGCCGCGCCATCCCCCGGCGGTCGAGCGAGACGTCATGGTAGTACTCCGAGAAGGTGCCCTCGAGCCACGTGCTCGCCACCAGAGCCGGTCCGCCATGCCCCGGTCCCGTCACGTAGATCATGTCCAGGTCGTAGCGTTGGATGATGCGATTCAAGTGCGCGTAGATGAAGTTGAGCCCCGGTGTGGTGCCCCAGTGACCGAGGAGCCGCGGCTTGATATGCTCGAGCTTCAGCGGCTCCTTGAGCAGGGGGTTCTCAAGCAGGTATATCTGGCCCACCGACAGGTAGTTCGCCGCGCGCCACCAGGCGTCAACGCGTGCGAGCTCCTCGGCGGAGTGCATGCGGCCGGTGCCCGCTTCTTCTCGAGCGCTCATCTCGTCTCATTCCTTCGTGACTAACTCGTAGGTCATACGTGCGATCTCGGCCTCTTCGTCCGTCGGTATCACGAGCACCGCCACCGGTGACCCGTCCGGCGAGATGTACCGCGGCCCGGACTCCGGTGCGGTGTTTCGATCCCGGGCGACCCGGATCCCGAACACGTCGAGACCCTCGCAGATACGCTCACGCACGTCGGCGTCGTTCTCCCCGATTCCGGCGGTGAAGACGATGGCATCGACCCGTCCGAGGACTGCGCAGTAGGCGCCTACGTACTTCTTTGTCCGATAGCAGAACATCTCCAGCGCGAGAAGCGCTCCCTCATCGCCCGAATCCGCAAGCTCATGGACCTCTCGCATGTCGCGCGCTCCGCACAGCCCCTGCAGCCCGCTGTCGTTGTTGAGAATGCGATGCACGTCCTCCCTGCTCAGATCGGTAAGCTCGCGGATGAGGAGCGGGATCGCAGGATCCACGTCCCCGCACCGGGTGCCCATGACCAGTCCCTCGAGCGGAGTCATTCCCATCGACGTGTCGATGCTCCGACCTCCGCATACCGCCGCGGCACTCGCTCCGTTACCGAGGTGGAGTGTGATGAGATTCAGCTCCTCGAGCGGCCGGCCGAGGAGGCGGGATGCCCGACGTGAGACATAGGCATGCGACGTGCCATGGAACCCGTAGCGACGGATACCGTGCTCGCGCGCGAGCGACCGAGGAAGTGCGTACTCGCGTGCATACTGCGGCAACGTCCGATGAAACGCGGTATCGAAGACCGCAACGTTGGGAACGTCCGGGCAGGCTGAACGTGCCGCAGCGACGCCCGCGAGGTTGGCGCCGATGTGCAACGGGGCGAAGAGCGCAAGCGACCGGATGCGCTCGACGGTCTCGTCATCGATGCGGACGGGGCCGGCGAACAGGTCTCCCCCGTGTACGACCCGATGACCGATCGCCACGAGATCGCACGACCCCCCGAGCGCGCCCGCGCCGGCAAGCTCATCGAACACACGCTTCATAGCCTCGTGATAGTCCGACGCGCCAACACCCTCGATCTCGCCCTCCAGCACGGAATGCTGGGGACCCATCGAGAACAGCTCGTACTTGACCGACGAGCTGCCGGAGTTCACGACGAGGACTATAGGTGAGGGACTCATGGGGGGTTTGTACCCGAGGTGCGGATCCCGAACAACGGCCGCAGGGAACACTCCGGGTGTTCAGGGAGTTTCATACTTCCGCATCCTTGTGATTCAACTCACACGTTGTGCAATACTGTAAGCGAGATGTGCGCAGAGCCAAACGTTTCTGCGCAGTACGCACGGGCGAGCATCGCATGCCCGCAACGACCGGACGACGACCGACGGTGTGTTCGCCAGCCTGTACAGGGGGGCTGATGGGGCACACCCGAAAGAAGTCGACCGGCATCCACCTGACGACGATCGTACTGATCGCGATCACAACGGTGTTCGCAACGGTCCTTATCGCCGTCACCGGGGAACTCACCACGCTGTGGCCTCTCTACGTGGTCCCGATCGTCATCGCCGCACTGAGCTACCACGTTCCCGGAGCCGTGCTCGTGTCGGCACTCTCGACTGCGCTTATCGCCTTCATGCTCTACAGCGTCGAGCGGGACATCTCGGCTCTTCCCGAGTTGGTCGTAGGAATGGGCGCATTCACGATCTCAGGGATAGTCATCGGCACCCAGGCGTATCGCAGCCTGCGCCACAGAGAGGCCCTCGAAGAGGCGTCGATCCACGACCCTTTGACGGGACTCCTGAAGCGCGAGCACCTCGACCATCGGCTCAACGAGGAGGTCCGTCGCGCGGAGCGCTACCAGTTCCAAACCGCGGTCATTCTGGTGAAGGTCGACTGCTTCGACGAGTTCAGGGAGCAGTTCGGTCGCTACAAGGCCGATGTCATGCTCGAACACCTGGGCGAGGTGCTCGACGTCAACACCCGCGACACAGACATCCTCGGGCGATTCGGCACGACATCCTTCGGCGTAATACTCCCCTACACCGATTACGAAGGTGCAACCGCAACGGCGGAGCACCTCGAGCAGGCCGTCGCCCAGACCGAGTTCGAGGGTGATGTACTCGAGCCGGCAACGCACTGCACGGTCACGACCGCCGTGGCCGTCTACCCCGAGAACGGCGGGACGGCAGTCGCGATCCTGACCGTAGCCACAGAACGTCTCGGAGAGGACGCGGGATGAAGACCGTCCAGGCCACTTTGAGCCTCTTCGCGTTCTGGATGATACTGACCGGCTCGATCGCGCCCGGCGACATCGTCCTCGGCCTGGCCCTCTCGGCCCTCCTCGGCTATCTCGCCGCGCGACTGCTCTGGCCTTCCGGCGCACCCACGCTATCGTTGCGGCAGACAGGCCGCCTGGTGCTCTACATCCCCCGCCTGATCGCCAGCATCGTAAAGTCAGCGCTGCAGGTCGCCGAGGTCGTACTCGACCCCCACATGCCGATCAAACCGGTGATGGTCGGACACCGGACATCGTTCACGCGCGAGGTGTCGCGAGTCGCGTACGCGAACTCCATCACGATGACGCCCGGAACGCTCACCGTCGATATCGAGGAGGAGACTTTCCACATCCACTGCCTCGACGAAAGGTTCGCAACCGACATCGCGAGCGGCGACCTGGAACAGCGCATCGCCCGCATCTTTGAGGAGTGAGCCGCGATGGAGACGTTCCTCTGGGGCCTCGGCATCTTTCTGCTACTGAATGCGTTCGCATGCCTGTGGCGTGCCTCGGCCGGACCCACGGTGGTCGACCGCGTGCTTGCCGTGAACATCATCGGCACCAAGACCCTCGTGGTCCTCGTAGTCCTTGCGATCATCTTCGAACGGAGCATGCTGCTCGACGTCGCCCTTGTGTACGGACTGCTGAACTTCGTCATCACCATCACCGCCAGCCGCTTCCTCGAGACAGGGCGACTGACCGGTGACTGGTCATGATCGGAGTTGCCGACATCCGGATCGCCACCACGGTGGTACTCGCGGGCCTCGGCGCACTCTTCTTCCTTGTGGGCACGATCGGCCTGCTCAGACTCCCCGACTTCTACTCCCGCACGCACGCCGCCAGCAAGTGCGACACGGTCGGTGCCGGATCCCTCCTCCTCGCGCTTGCGGTACTCAACGGAGCAGATGTATCGGGGCTCAAGATCATCACGCTCGCAGCCCTGGTCCTGCTCACAAGCCCGACAATCGGACACGCACTCGCCCGCGCTGCGTATCGAACCGGGCTGGTGCCCTGGCACACCGAGGAAGGATGAGACACCGATGGCACTCAGCTTCGATCTCCTGCTCCTGCTCTTCCTGATCGGGGCGGCACTCGCGGTCGCGCGGGCGAAGGATCTGTTTGCGGCAGCAATCATCTTTTCCTCTTACAGCCTCGTGCTGTGCCTGCTCTGGCAGTACCGCGGCGCCCCTGACGTTGCGATGACCGAGGCCGCGGTTGGTGCGGGCGTCACGACGGTCCTGTTCCTGGTAGCGATCGGCAAAACGACGAGGCGAGAGAAGTGAAGAAAGCGTTCACCATAGCGCTCCTCATGATCGCCGCGGTCCCGTTCCTGATCGCAGTCGCAGCACTGCCGCCGCACGGCGCCGGCGATACACCGGTCCACACGCACGTCTCGGCACGCTATCTCGAACAGGGTGCCGAGGAGGCGGGGGCGAGCAACATCGTGACCGCTGTGCTCCTCAACTACCGTAGCCTGGACACGGCCGGTGAGGTCACGGTGATATTCACCGCGCTCGCGGCGGTGCTCGCAGTCCTCATCGCGGCAGGCACGGTGAATGTGAGCAACGGGACCGATCCACGACCTCCTGACAGCCGACCGGTCACACGTCCGGTAAGCCCCGTAGTGCTGTTCGTCGTGCGGCTTCTCGCACCGTTCATCGCGATGTTCGCTCTCTACACGATCTTGCACGGACACGCGGCCCCGGGCGGAGGTTTTCAGGGCGGTGCGATTCTCGGCGCGCTCTTCATCGCGCTGACGGTGGTCCTCGGGGATGCCAGAATGCGCGGGCTCATGCGGCCCCCGGTGATGGTGTGGCTGCAGGGGTCGGCCGTCCTGTCCTTCGTCGTGGTCGGCGCGGTCGGAGCCGCGCTGACAGGACACTTCCTCGGCTACCCCAAAGGGCCGGGAACACACCTCGCAGCCGAGATGATGCTGATGCTGCTCGAGCTCGGGATCGGCATCGGCGGAGCGGTCATCTTCGCGACCATCTTCCTGCAGATGGAGGCGGACTGATGTTTCAGGCGCTCTGGCACAACGTCGACTACGTAGCCTCGGTGGTGCTCTTCTTCATCGGGCTCTACATCATCATCGCCAAGAACAACCTCATCAAGAAGTTCCTCGGCTTAAACATCATGGAGACCGCGGTCTTCGCGTTCATCATCGCGCTCGGTGTGGTGGACGGAGGCGACGCCCCGATCATGATCGAAGGGGCCGAGCCACCCTTCGCAAGCCCGCTCCCCCAGGCACTCATCCTCACCGGAATCGTCGTGGCGGTCTCGACGACCGCGCTCGCGCTCAGCCTCATCATCCGCATCTACAAGCAGTGCGGGACCATCGAAGCTGACGAACTGAGGGAGTTGGAGTAGCGTGCACCTCTGGCCACATTGGCTCATGGTGGTGGTGCTCGCGCCGCTGCTCGGCGCGGCGCTCACACCTGTCGTCTCGCTGCGCAACCGGCACGTAGCCCCGTGGTGGGCACTCGGCGTGATGAGCGTGGCCTCGGTAGCAGCTCTCATGTTGATCCTCAGGGTCGCGCAGGAAGGGCCCTTCTCCTATCTGCCGGGAGGCTGGGTACGGCCGTACGGCATCGAGCTTCGCTTCGACGAGTTCGGCGCTGCCATCAGCGTGATCTGCCTCGTCGGGTGGCTTGCGGTGCTCGTATCGCTGCACTACACGGAGTGGCTCCGCGAGATGGCCAAGCCGAGGATCCCCTACTACTACACTCTGCTCCTGCTGAACCTCGGCGGGATGATCGGCTTCACGGTGACAGGCGACCTGTTCAACCTCTTCGTCTTCCTGGAGATCCTGTCGCTCTCGGGATATGCGCTTGTCGCCATCAGCGGGGAGCACATCGCCGAGATGGCCGCGTTCAAGTATCTGCTCATGGGGGCGATCTCCTCACTCCTCGTGCTCTTCTCCGTAGGCATCCTGTACGGCATCACCGGCAGCTTGAACATGGCCGATGTCACGGCACGCCTCGGCGCAACGAGCGGCTCGATCGCACCGGCGTCGCTCGCGCTCGGAATGCTGACCGCCGGACTCATGGTGAAAGCCGCCGTCTTCCCTCTGCACATCTGGCTTCCCGACGCACACTCGATCGCCCCGAGTCCGGTGAGCGCGGTTCTCTCGGGACTCGTGGTCAAGATCGGGATCATCGGCATGCTACGCGTCTACCAGATCTACTACGGCTCGGGGATCTTAGACCTGTCGATACTCAACTACATGCTCGTATGGCTCGGTGCGATCTCGATCGTCATGGGAGCGTTCTTCGCGATCTTCCAGGAAGACATCAAGTTGATGCTCGCCTACTCGACGATCTCTAACATCGGCTACATCGTCATGGGTCTCGGGCTCGCCACCAACTACAGCCTGATCGGTGCAAGCGTGCACGTATTCAACCACGCGCTCATCAAGGCGACCCTCTTCTTCGCGGCCGGTGCGCTCATCTATCGCACCGGCTACCGGACACTGACTGACCTGCGGGGCATCGGGAAGACGATGCCGCTCACCTGCATCGCGCTGTCTATCGGGGCGATCTCGATCGTAGGTATCCCGCCAACGGCCGGATTTCTCTGCAAGTGGTACATCGCACTCGGTGCCCTCGAGGCCAACCAGCCCGTCTTCGGCTTCGCGCTGATCTTCGGGGCGCTGTTCATCTTTATCTACTACATCCGAATGGTGAACGCGTTCTACTTCCAGGCACCCATACACCCCGAGATACCCGAAGCCACAGAGGCGCCGTACTCGATGCTGCTGCCCACCCTGGTTCTTGCAAGCCTCTGCCTGATCATGGGGCTCCTCGGACGCATTCCGCTCGTGTTCATCGAGCCTGCCGTGGCACGACTGCTGACACCTTTGGGGGGCTGAGATGGAGGTAGTCGATATCAGGGTCATCCTGGCCCCAGCGATCTCTCTCGCGTGTGCCGGCATGGTCTTCATCTTCGGTGCGAACAAGTACTGGCGCCGGTTCTGGATGCTGTCGGCGGCAAGCATCAAGATGGTCATCGTGCTCTCGATGCTGCCCGGATCGCTCGCGGGCACTGTCTACGTCTACGAACTCGTCGACTTCACCGGCGGGATCGGTCTGGGATTTAGGGCAGACGCGCTCGGGATGTTCTTCGCCCTGGTCTCCTCGACGCTCTGGGTCTTCACGACCATCTACGCGATCGGCTACATGAAGGAAGATCCCAAGCGTGTCAGGTTCTTCGGCTTCTTCGCTCTGTGCGTCTCGACCACGGTCGGGCTGGCGTTCGCCGCGGACCTGCTCACCTTCTTCCTCTTCTACGAGATGCTGACGATCTGCACCTACCCGCTCGTGATCCACGACGAGACACCTGAGGCGCTCAAAGCGGGACGGAAGTACCTCACCTACACCCTCATCGGTGGCGCGTTCGTGCTTATAGGGGCGGTCGTCGTCCACGACGCGGTGGGAACGCTGAGCCTCGGCCACCCGGGGATACTCACCGCCGACGTCGGGACCGGGACACTCGCGCTCATCTTCGGCCTGCTGATAACCGGATTCGCAGTGAAGACCGCGATCATGCCGTTGCACGGCTGGCTGCCCTCGGCGATGGTCGCCCCCACGCCCGTGAGCGCGCTGCTCCATGCGGTCGCGGTGGTGAAGGCGGGAGCGTTCGGGGTGCTACGGACGATCTACAACGTGTTCGGCGTGGACCTGCTCGGAGACCTCGGATTCACCGTGCCGCTCGCGTGGCTCGCCGCCTTCACGATCATCGCCGCCTCGCTCGTCGCCATCTTCCAGGACAACATCAAGCGGCGGCTCGCATTCTCGACGATCAGCCAGCTCTCCTACATCGTGCTCGCAGCCTCGCTGCTAACGCCGTTCGCAGCGATCGCCGCCATCGCGCACGTCGCAAACCAGGCGTTCGCGAAGATCACGATGTTCTTCGTCGCCGGGGCCATCCAGCGCACTACGGGGAAGACCAACGTTCACGAGCTCGCGGGCATCGGATACCGGATGCCCTGGACGATGGCGGCGTTCACCGTCGCATCGCTGAGCTTCATCGGCATGCCGCTCTTCGCCGGGTTCGTGACCAAGTGGTACCTGTCCCTCGGCGCGCTGGAGTCCGGGCAGTGGTGGTTCTTGATCGTGATGATCGCGAGTTCGATGCTCAATGCGGCCTACTTCCTGCCGATCGTCTACCTCGCATTCTTCAAGGCGGCGCCCGGTACACAGATGCGAATCACCGAGGCGCGCCCCACACTGTTGATCCCGACGCTCGTATGCGCCGCATACGTGATCGTGCTCGGAACGACCGCCGAGGTGCCCGGGATGCCGTTCTCGCTCGCGCAGGCAGCGGTGCACTTCGTCTTCGGCATGTAGAGGGGTGAAGGGCTATGAGTAGCACGCTGGTGACCTCGGTCATACCGCCTATGGCGGTCTTCCTCCCGCTTGTCGGGGCCATGATCGCAGCCCCGCTCGGACGCGTTTCGGAACACATCCGCACGATCGTCCTGGGCGCGATCTGCGCGACGACCGCAGCTCTCTCGCTCTCGCTGATCCCCGGGATCTTGAACGGCAGCGTCTACGAGGTCTATCTGCTGAAACTGACACCCCAGATATGGATGCACCTGCGTGTCGACGCGCTCGGAGCCCTTTTCGGCGCGACCGCATCATGCCTGTGGCTCCTCGGCCTGATCTACTCGGCAGGATACATGCGCGGGGGACATCGTCTCGGCCGTTACTACTCCTTCTTCATGCTCTGCCTCGCATGGACCATGGGTGTGGCTTACGCGGGCAACCTACTCACCTTCCTGATCTTTTACGAACTGTTCTCCGTGCTCACCTACCCGCTCGTCGTCCACGAAGAAACACCCGCCGCCATGGCCGCCGGAACCAAGTACATCATCTACATCCTGATCGGCGGGAGCCTGGTCCTTCTCGGTGTGGTGTTCACCTTCTTCCTCGCCGGGAGTGAAACACTCGCGACAGGAGGGATCCTCGACGCAGGAATGGACCGGACCTCTCTCCTCTTCATCTTCTGGTGCTTCATCGCCGGCTTCGGCGTGAAGGCGGCGATCGTGCCACTGCACGGCTGGGTCCCTGATGCGCACCCCGCAGCACCCGCTCCGTTCTCCGCCGTTCTCTCCGGCGTGATGGTCGCGGCCGGTTCTTTCGGCATCATCCGGGTCGTCTTCCAGGTGTTCGGTGTCGAGTTGCTCGGGTTCCTCGGCGTGATGCCGTACCTGGCCGCACTCGCCGCCTTCACAGTGCTCTTCGCAGCGATACTCGCGGTCAACCAGGACAACCTCAAGCGACGTCTTGCCTACTCGACGATCAGCCAGATGGGCTACGTCACGTTGGGGGTCGCGCTGATGGGGGCGCAAGCGGCCACCGGCGCACTCGTCCACATCACCAACCACGCGTTCATGAAGGGCACTCTCTTCCTCTGTGCCGGACTTCTCATCAAGCACGCAGGCATCCACAACGTCAGCGAGTTGCGCGGAGCTGCGAAACGAATGCCGGTCACGATGGCGGCCTTCTCTCTCGCCGCACTCGGCATGATCGGCACGCCTCCACTCTCCGGTTTCGTGAGCAAGTGGTACCTCGGGCTCGGGATCCTCGACGTTGAGCAGCCGCTCTACCTCGTCGTCCTCCTCGGAGGTGCGCTGCTCGCCGCGGTGTACCTGCTCCCGATCGTCTACTCGGCGTACTTCAAGGAGCCGCCCGCGCTCGTGGCCGAAGATGCGGCGGATGGCCGGGAGGCTCCCCTGACGATGCTCGTGCCGACCGTCATCGCTGCTGCGCTCACGCTTGTGCTCGGCCTCGCGGCGACCGTGCCCGGATTCCCGTACTCGCTTGCGCACATGGCGACCGAGGCGTTCTTCCGCTAGGAGGCGACGGTGTCCGAAGCGATCCACATCGCCCACCATCCCCTGCCGGCACTGCTGGTGCTCTGGCCGCTTCTCTGTGCAGCGGCGGTCTACCCTCTCGGCAGATGGCGCCCCGTGATCCGCGACTGGTTCGTGCTCTTCGCGACGGGTACGACCCTGCTGGGCTCAACGGCACTCATCCCGCTGGTCGCAGCCGAGCACCGAGTGAGCGCCGAGATCCCGGTACTGATCAAGCACCTCGTCTTCACGGTAGACCCGTTCGGGATGCTCTTTGCGCTCTTCACGACGTTCGTGTGGTTCTGCGCCACACTCCACTCACTCGACTACCTGCACCACGAGAAGAACCACGATCGCTACCACACAGTCAGCCTGGTCGTGCTCGCGGCAATGCTCGGAGTGGTCCTCGCCGGAGATCTCATCACCCTCTACCTCTTCTTCGAGATGCTCGGACTCGTTGCATTCCTGTTCGTCATCCACACCCAGACGGCCGAGGCCAAGCGCGCGTCGGTCAAGTACCTCTGGATGACCGTGCTCGGCGGCTTCTCACTCGTTGCGGGCATCTTCCTGACCTACGCGCTCGGCGGCGACGGCTCGATCATGCCGCTCCCCCTCGCCGAGCACTCCGAGACGCTCCGCTGGGTGACGTTCACGCTGCTCGTGGGCGGATTCGGTGTGAAGGCGGGCATGCTCCCCCTCCACGTGTGGCTCCCCGACGCCCATCCGGTCGCGCCCGCGCCGGCAAGCGCGCTCCTCTCGGGCGTGATGATCAAGGCAGGCGCATACGGCATCTTCCGGACCGTGACAGCGCTCTTCCGCCCCGAAGTGATCGAGGAGGCCTCCGAGGAACTCTGGCACATGACGGGAAGCTTCGGGCTCGCGGTGCTGTGGATAGGCATCGCCACCATGGCGATTGGAGTCACGCTGGCGCTCGGCCAGCACAACGCCAAGCGCATGCTCGCGTACCACAGCGTGAGCCAGATGGGGTTCATCTTGGTCGGCATCGGAGCCGCAGGTTACCTCGGCACTCACGGCGCGATGGGGCTGGCGGGCGGCCTATTCCACATCGTCAACCACGCACTCTTCAAAGCCGCGCTCTTCCTCGGCATCGGGGCGGTGGTCTACCGAACCGGCCAGCTCGACATGTACAAGCTGGGGGGACTATGGCGCAAGATGCCGATGACCTTCGTGTTCATGCTCATAGCGGCTGCAGGGATCACCGGTGTGCCGCTCTTCAACGGGTTCGTGAGCAAGTGCCTCATCCATCACGCGCTCGTGGAGGCGTATGAGTTCCAGCACCTAGCCTCGCTCGACATCGCCGAGAAGATCTACATCCTGACCTGCGGTGGCACAGCGTGTTCGTTCATCAAACTCATCGGACTGGTGTTCCTCGGCACGGCGAAGAGCGAGTACGGGCCCGAGGTAACAGACGCGCCGCCGAGGATGCTCATCTCACTCGGCCTGCTCTCTGCCGCGATCATCACGCTCGGGGTACGACCGCACCTGCTGCTCAAGGGCGTCTTCGCGCCCGGACTGCACGCCTGGGCGCTCCACTCTGATCTGCTCGATTACTTCCTCAAGAAGTACTTCCTGAGCCCCGCCGATCTGATGTCGGTGGTGACCGCGTTCGCCATCGGCGCCACCATCTTCGTCGTGGGTATGCGGTTCGGACTCTTCCACCTGCACGCGCCGAAATGGTTCGGCGTCGACTACTGGTATCAGGCGCTCGCCCGAAGCTTCCTGGAAGCATGCGCGTTCATACAGGGATGGTACGAGAGATACCTCGGCGGACTGTCTCGCGGGCTTCGAACCGCCCTCCTCGGCTACCGGTCGACCTGGGCCCGATCCGCGAGGAACTGGCAACGCTTCCTGGTCACAATCACGACCGGAGCCCCCGGGCCGAGGAACCAGCACTTCATCAGGGCTGCCTACATCGCGCTCGAGCGAGAACGCCAGTCGACGGTCCGGGCCGCCGTCACACGCGCACACGAGTGGCTCCGCGCGATCGACGATGTCGAGCCGGAAAGGGTGCGCGCGACCGTCGAGGCTGTCCGCGGCATCGCATCGTACATGACCGAGCGCCAACTCAACCTGCGGATGAACGTGCTCGCAGAGATGGTCCGCACCGGTGAGATCGAGGTCACCCGACACGGGTTCGATGACGTAGTGGACGACATACGGATCTTCAGGACCCACGTCACCCACGCGGCGCTCGACCTGGCAGAGCGCAGGATGTGCGGGGAAGACGTACTCCGGGAGATCTCCGCCACCGTGAACGCTATGGCCAGCGAGGAGCGGTTCGACCAGAGGCTGCGCACCACTGCAGCACGCGTGTACCCCGCCCTTCCCCACATCCAGCAACTCGGTACACGGGCACAGGACCTC
>CAYGFZ010000026.1:16720-19422 GCA_964349355.1 uncultured Coriobacteriaceae bacterium
TCGACCCGCAGAGCGTCATCGACACGCGTCGTCAGATCCAACGCTACGCCCGGGACATGAACCTCAACATGGCCATGATCATCGTGGTGTTCCTGGTATTCGTCGTAGGTATCGTCGCGAGTAGCGCACGCTGAGGGTAACCACTCCCCGTTCATGGTACCCGACCCCGTGTGGAGATAGCGTGTAGCACCGCTAAGCAGGGGGTTTGGACCGGGTTTTGCTCTGGTTTTCTGCTATGATGTCTAATTGGATTCGCGGGTGCGCGACGGGAGTACTCCTGACGGCGCTCCACGGGTCTGTAAACGGCACAGGAAGGCACTGAATGACCGCTGGGAAGAAGAGGCTCTCGCTACCCTCTCGCATATGCGCCACCGTCCTGACGGGTGTGCTTCTCGCCCCCTCCGCAGCGTTCGCAGTGCCCGAGACCACTTCCACGCCCGTCCCCGGGCCCACACGGACTCCTCCGTCTGCCACGGATGCCTCCCCCGTCGACGTTCCGGACAACGAGGAGACTGCGGCGTTCCGCGCCGAACTCGCACGTAGGCAGGCACTCCTCGATGGGTTCCTCGCGCAACTCGATGCACTCGATCGCGAGCTCGCGATCGCTGCGGAGTCCTACAACGCCGCCGTCGACCGCCTGAACGCATCAAAGGACCGCGCCGCGGTGGCCCAGGAAGACCTTGTCAACGCCGAGCAAGCCTACGAGATCCAGAACGAACTGCTCGGCAAGCGCGCTACCAGCATCTATAAGCACGGAGGCTTCGCGGCCATCGAGATGGTGCTCGAGGCGAAGAATCTCTCTGACTTCATGGCCCGTATCAAGTTCCTCAACACCCTCGGAATCGCCGATGCAGACGTCGCCAAGAGCCTGCTCGCCCAGAAGGAGTTCGTCGAGCAGACCGCTGAGCGGCTCAAGGATGCGGAATCTGAAGCCGAGGCTCTCGAGTTCGAGATGCGGGCGCGCCAGATCGAGATCATGCTGCGGATCCAGGAACGCCAGCAGATGCTCGCCGAGGCCCAGGGTGAGCTTCTCGAGTTGCTCGACGCAGAAGCCGCGCGCCGACAGTCCGAGGAGAGCGAGCTGCTACGTCAGATTCTCTCCGGGGCCAGTGACGCCGGCATCGAAATCGAGCCGGGTTCGCCGATCGAGACCGCCCTTGCCTACCACGGAATCCCATACCTGTGGGGTGGCAAGTCGCCCTCCGGGTTCGACTGCTCCGGTCTCGTGTTCTATGTCTTCAGACAGCATGGCGTGAACCTGCCCCACTACTCGGGAAGTCAGTTCCTTCTCGGGCAGAGAATCGTTCCGGCGGCACTGCAACCCGGTGACGTGGTGTTCTTCGGCTCCCCGATCCACCACGTAGGCATCTATATGGGTGCGGATTACTTCATCCACGCGCCGAGGACCGGCGACTTCGTGAAGATCGCACGACTCTCCTCGCGCAAGGACTACGCGGGAGCCCGTCGCTATGACTGGGTACCGCGGCAGGGATCGCCGGACGGCGTCGCCGCCCCGCGTGACTTCAGTACGCCCGAGGTTCGCTAGGCAATCCTGCGCAAGAGATTCCCGCTTGAAGTGAACGGGGCGGGCTGTCACATCGCTAGATATCGACAGAACAAGTCGGAACGCAGGGGGCGCGCCGACGGCAAGGGGGGCTATCCATGCGGGAGATATTGCAGGCTGCGATCGATGCCGCGATCGGCGCTGGCGCACGATACGCCGACGCACGCATCGTCAACTCGCAAGAAGAGTCGGTCTCTGTCGCCAACGGCAGGGTCGAGGGTGTGGAGACGGGAGAATCGTTCGGGATCGGGGTCCGGGTTCTCGCCGACGGCTCGTGGGGCTTCGCCTCCAGTTCCGAGGTCACGCCTCGCTCTGCCGTCCAGGTAGGCCGGCAGGCGGTGGATCTCGCGCGAGCCTCGGCACTCGTGCGCACGGCTCCGGTAGAGCTCTCGCCGGTCGAAGCGTATCAGGCGACATGGACCGGCCCGTGCACGGTCGACCCCTTCGCTGTTTCCCTCAGCGAGAAGATCGACCTCCTCCTCGCTGCCGATGAGTTGCTGCGCAGCGAGGAGGAGGTGAAGCTCACCAAGGCCCACATCGGCTTCTTCCGGGCACAAAAGTTCTTCGCGTCATCAGAGGGCAGCTACATCGAGCAGACGCACACCGAATCCGGCGGCGGCATCGTCGCCAATGCGGTCGCCGACGGAGAGGTGCTCACCCGCTCCTACCCCAACTCCCATGGTGGCAACTGGCTCCAGGGAGGGTTCGAGGTCATCACCGGGTTCGATCTCATCGGTCAGGCGCCGCGGGTCGCCGAGGAAGCCGCCGCGCTTCTGTCAGCCGCTCCGTGCACGCCGAGAACCACCGACCTGATCATCGACGGCAGCCAGCTCGGTCTCCAGGTCCACGAATCGGTCGGGCACCCCACAGAGCTTGACCGTGTGCTCGGAGATGAGGCGGCGTTCGCGGGAACGTCTTTCCTCGGCTTAGGCGACCTCGACACACTCCAGTACGGCTCCGAGCACGTCACCGTGACCGCAGACTCGACGGTTCCGGGGTCTCTCGGCAGCTTCGGCTTCGACGATGAGGGAGTGCCGGCCCAGCGCGACGAGCTGATCAGAAACGGCCGCTTGGCGGGGTTTCTGACCTCGCGGGAGAGCGCTGCCGCCATCGGGCGGACGAGCAACGGCTGTATGCG
>CAYGFZ010000026.1:19522-29092 GCA_964349355.1 uncultured Coriobacteriaceae bacterium
CTGCGCGCCTGCTGCGAGGCGGCCGTTGCCGCGGCGACGGCCTCGCCAGAAGACCCCGGCTTCCCCGGCCTCCCGGCACCGGCAGGTGCGAGCGGCGAACATGCCGACCGGATCGACCCCGCGACCAAGACTTTCGCGGCTGCGGAGCGTGCGGGAGCGGTCCGCTCGATCGTGACACAGTCATCTTCGCGTGGGCTCGAGGCCGCCGGCACGATCTCGGCCTCGGTGGAGTCGGTCACTATCGCGAACTCGCTGGGCATCGATACCGGTATGGCGACCAGCTCCGTGCGCGCCACGGTGCTCTCTTCCGCAGACCCTGGCGCAGCGGCCGGATCGGGCTGGGCGTCCTACTACAGCGCCGGACCCGGAGGGCTCGATCCGGTAGCCCTCGGAGACCAGGCTGCGACCCTCGCCGAAAGATCGGTTCGCCCCGGCACACTCGACCCGGGCTCCTACACCGTGGTCCTCGCTCCCGAGGCCGTTGCAGACATCCTCGACTTCTTGGGCTACGCCGGGTTCTCGGCCCGGGCTGTGGAGGAGGGACGATCGTTCATGAGCGGGAAGCTCGGTGAGCGGATCGTCTCCGAGATGATCTCGATAACCGATGACGCGCTCGCTTCTGATGCGTTCGGGTTGACCTTCGATCTCGAAGGGGTCCCGAAGCGCACAGTCCCGCTCATCGCAGACGGCGTTGCGATAGGCCCGGTAACCGACTCCTACTGGGCTGCCCGGACAGGACGCGAGAACACCGGACACGCCCTCCCGGCGCCCAACCCCCACGGACCGCTCCCGCTCGACCTGCAGATATCTCCGGGCGACGCGACCATCGACGAGCTTGTCTCCTCGGTGAGCCGGGGTGTCTACGTGACGCGCTTCCACTACGTCAATATCGAAGACCCGATCCCGGTGACGCTCACCGGGATGACCCGGGACGGCACCTTCCTGATCGAGAACGGCTCCCTCACCACCCCGCTCAAGAACCTGCGCTTCACGCAAAGCGCGATCGCCGCACTCGGCGCAGTGGCCGGGGTCACGCGCGATCGCGCGTTCTTCGACGCGATGCTCGGCTCCGCCCTCGCACCGGGCCTGCTCATCGAAGGCTGGAACTTCACCGGCCAGACCGAGTAGCCGCACCGCTTCCAACTCACGACACGAGCCTCGGCGATCTTCTCACGCCGAGGCTCGTCGCTGAAAGCAACCCCACACGGTGGAGGGGCACCACGAGGAGGGGCTGCTCTCTGCCAGGAGGCTCGTTAGTTCCTGACACTATTTGTATCGGCCCCGGAGGAAGCCTACTTGATAGCGACTACCGCTCGCCCTGCGCCTCGATGATCTCTTTGACCTTCATCAGTCGCGTGAGATTACTGCGCTCGACCTCATCGAGCTTCATCCCGATGCCGCGGATCGCCTCGTCGAGTTGCGGGATCAGCACGTGCTCGAGTGCGTTCACGCGGCGGCGGGTCCGCTCGATCTCGGCGGCCAACAGCTCGATCGCCTTCTCACGCTGAGCGAGTTCGATCAGCCGGGGTGCGACGGCAGCGAGAGAGTCGAGCGCGCTGTCGAGGACCAGCGGCGTGGTGACGAGCGAGTACCCGCCGGGCTCGGGAAGGTCCGCAAGTTCGAACTCGGGGATGCGCACGCTCATGACGTTTCGCTCGGTGGTGACAAGAAGGTCTGCAGGCGTGCCGCTCGCCAGTGCGGTCGCGAGTGACGCACGGCCAGCCTCTCCCCGGGCGATCGCGAAGACTCCGTAGGCGGCAAGCAGTTCGCGTTCCACGTCGCGACGAAGGCGTCGACTCTGCCCGATACGGGCGAGGAACTCCTTCATGAGCTCGTCGAGCTTGTCTTTGAGTAACTTGTGACCGCGCTGGGCGACAGCGCGTCGCCTGCGAAGCTTCATGAGCTCCATACGGTTGGGGTTCACGCGCAGCGCCGGCACGTCAGCCCACCCACTTCCAGAACGCGAACGCGACCACCGCGATGGCCGCAGTGACGTTGACTGCCCTGAGCGCCAGTACCGCGCGCGAAGGACGAACGCCCCATCCCTCGAGCGCCCGCACGCCGATCAGGTGGAGCCCCGCGAGCGCCACGAGAAGTCCGAGCATGACTGTCCACAGCAACCAGTTCACGATGCGTCCATCGCCACCTTCACGGCCATCGCCTCGGCTGTCGGCATGTAACGCTGGAGGTACTCGTCCTTGATGCGCTTGAGCTCGACCCGCGGCAGGAGAGTCGCGAGCTCCCACCCTATCCCGAGTGTCTCCTCGATCGTGCGGTCTTCGTGCTCTCCCTGTCGGATGAAGCGGGTCTCGAACGCGTCGGCGAACGCTGCGAACGCCGTGTCCGCTTCGGAAAGCGCCGCCTCGCCGAGAATGACCGCGAGCTCCTTGGCCTGGATACCTCGCGCATACGCGCCGAAGAGCTGGTTGGAGAGATCGGCGTGATCCTCCCGCGTCTTACCTTCGCCGATACCCTTCTGCTTGAGGCGCGACAGTGAAGGCAGCACGGCGACGGGCGGGTAGACGCCACGCCGGTGCAGGTTACGGTCGAGGATGATCTGTCCCTCGGTGATGTAGCCGGTGAGGTCAGGGATGGGGTGCGTCTTGTCGTCCTCGGGCATGGTGAGAATCGGAATCTGCGTGATCGAGCCCGCCTTGCCCTTGATGCGGCCGGCCCGCTCGTAGAGGGTCGCGAGGTCGGTGTAGAGGTAGCCGGGGAATCCCCGGCGACCGGGGACCTCCTTGCGGGCGGCCGAGACCTCACGAAGCGCCTCGCAGTAGTAGGTCATGTCCGTGTAGATGACGAGCACGTGCATATCGCACTCGAAGGCCAGGTACTCGGCAGCCGTGAGAGCCATCCGGGGGGTGGCGATACGCTCGACCGCGGGGTCGTCGGCCAGGTTCAGGAAGAGCACCGAGCGCTCGATCGCGGCCGTCTGGCGCAGCTCGGTCATGAAGAAGTCCGCGTCCTCGAAGGTGATACCCATGGCGGCGAAGACGACCGCGAACTGGCCGGACCCCTCACCCGTGACCGTGGCCTGCCGCGCGATCTGCGCGGCGAGCTGGTTGTGAGGCAGGCCCGAGCCCGAGAAGATCGGCAGCTTCTGTCCGCGGACCAATGGGTTGAGCCCGTCGATGGAGGAGATACCCGTCTGGATGAAGTCGTCGGGGAAGTCGCGTGCAGTGGGGTTGATCGGGGAGCCGTGGATCGAGTGCCGCGCCTCGGGCAGTATCTCTGGACCGCCGTCACGCGGCCTGCCGAGCCCGTCGAACACCCGCCCGAGCATGTCGCGAGACACACCGAGCGTCATACCCTTGCCGAGGAAACGCACCTTGGTCTCGGACGGGTTGGAGCCCCGCGTGCCCTGGAAAGCCTGCACGAGGGCGACATCCTCGTTGACCTCGAGAACGTTGCCGAGGCTCTTCGTGCCGTCCGGGTACTCGAGCTCGACGAGTTCACCGTAGGTCACACCTGCGACATCCTCGACCAGCAGCAGCGGACCGACGATATCGCGTGTCGTCATGTACTCGCGTTCCATCTAGTGCACACCTCCCCGATGACCTTCGCCCACAAGTTGGGTCTCGATCTCGCTCTCGATCTCCCCGAATTCGTGCATCTGGTCCTCGGCGAGGTACTTCGCGCGCGCAAGACGCTCCCGGACCGGGGCGGTGAAGATGTCTGCCAGTGCGGCTCCGTCGTTGTGGGCGGCGATTGCCCGTTCGTGGAAGAAGAGGATCGTTTTGAGGAGCCGGTCCTGCTTGGCAAGCGAGGTGAACTGATCGTCGTCGCGAAACGCGTTCTGCTGGAGGAAGTCCTCGCGGATGGTCTTCGCCGTCTCCATGACGATCTGCTCCTCGGGCGAGAGCGCGTCGATGCCCACAAGCCGGGCGATCTCGGCAAGTTCGCTCTCGCGTTGCAAGATCTCCATACAGCGGTCACGTCGACCGCGATACTCCTCGCCCACATGCTCCCGCCAGTACGACGTGATCTTGTCGAGGTAGAGCGAGTAACTGGTGAGCCAGTCGATCGCGGGGAAGTGCCGCTGGAACGCGAGCGTGTCCTGGAGGGCCCAGAAGACCTTGACGACGCGAAGCGTGTTCTGCACGACCGGTTCGGAGAGGTCACCGCCGGGGGGCGACACAGACCCGACCACGGAGACCGAGCCGATCCGGGGTTCCGTCTCGCCGTCGCCGGTGTCCTTCCCGGCGCCGAGCGTCGCCACCTTGCCCGCACGCTCGTAGAAGGCGGCTAGCTTGGTGCCGAGGTAGGCAGGGAAGCCCTCCTCGCCCGGCATCTCCTCGAGGCGGCCGGAGATCTCGCGCATCGCCTCGGCCCAACGGGAGGTCGAGTCTGCCTGAAGCACCACGCTATATCCCATGTCGCGGAAGTACTCGGCCATGGTGATGCCCGTGTACACGCTCGCCTCCCGCGCGGCGACCGGCATGTTCGACGTGTTGGCCACGAGCACCGTGCGCTTCATGAGCGGCTCGCCGGAGTACGGGTCGACAAGCTCGGGGAACTCCATCAGCACGTCGGTCATCTCGTTGCCGCGCTCACCGCAGCCGATGAAGATCACGACCTGCGCGTTACTCCACTTGGCGATCTGGTGCTGGGTGACGGTCTTGCCCGCGCCGAACGGTCCCGGGATGCACGACACGCCGCCCATGAGCAGCGGAAAGAACGTGTCGATGACGCGCGTTCCCGTCACGAGGGGCACGTCGAGCGAAAGTTTGCGACGGTACGGCCGCGGAACACGCACCGGCCACGTCTGCATGAGCAGGAGCGGGTGCTCGGCGCCCGGCTCGTCGACGAGCGTGCCGACCGGGTCTGTCACCGTGTACGTCCCGCTGTGGATCTCTTTGATGCGGCCGGACACTCCCGGCGGCACGAGGATGCGCTGGGAGATCAACTCGTTCTCCTCGACGATGCCGATGATGTCGCCTCCTTCGACCACATCACCTTCGCTCGCAGTCGCATGGAAGTCCCAGCGCCGCTCCCGGTCGAGGCCCGGGGCGGAGATGCCGCGAGTCAGAAACGCGCCCGTCTTGGCCTCGAGCGCGTCGAGGGGGCGCTGCACGCCGTCGTAGACGGCGCCCATCATGCCGGGACCGAGCTCGACAGAGAGCGGAGCGCCGGTCGATACCACCGGGTCGCCGGGGCCGATCCCCTCGGTCTCCTCGTAGACCTGGATCGAGGCACGCGTACCGCGCATCTCGATGATCTCACCCATGAGGCCCTCTTCGCCCACGCGCACAAGGTCGTACATCCTCGAACGCACGAGCCCCTCGGCCACGACCAACGGGCCCGCTACCTTGGAGACGCGCCCCTGTTCTAGATCAGCCATCTAGTCGTCCTCTTCTCTGATGAACGCCTTCGTCCCGAGCGCACGCTCGATCGCTGCGTCGATCCTTGCCTGTCCGAGGCCACCCTCGCTCCCCGCTCCCGGGATCACCGTCACGGCCGGGAGCGGCTCGTCGACCCGTGCTCGCACACGGTCACCGACTTCTTCGAAGACCTCCTCGGTCAGGAGCACTACTCCGTACTGACCGCCCACCAGCTCAGGCCAGATGTCGTGAGCCTGCGCCGGAACCTCGAGCGCCCAGACCGCGAACCCGAGTGGCCGAAAGCCCGCCACACTTGTGGCGTTCCCGACGACTGCGATACGTGTGGCGGTCACGTCACACCACATCCTTCAGGCGCTCGCGCAGATGCGCAGCGGGGACCCTCGCCAGGCTGCCCATGAGCAGCACCCGCAAGGCTGTCACCTCGGCCTGACGCTCCTTGATATAGCCGAGGACCGGCTCGGGGCCCACCGCGATCCTCCGGCTCGCGCGAACGCGGGCCGACACGATGCGGACCGCCTCGATGTCGAAGCGCGCCGGGTCTGCGAGGGCTTCCGGGTCGACACCGGGAAGCAGCCGGGTGGCAGCAAGCCGGGTGGCAGCTTCCACAGGAGGGAGGCGGTATGCGGAGACGAGTCCCTGGATGGAGATGCGCCCGCCGGGCACGAAACGGGTCCGGACCTCCGCGATGGGGATGTCGCGTGCGCGAGCGCGAACGAACGCCCGCACGTTGCCGATATCGGCTTCGAGCTCGAAGAGCTCACGGACAAAGGCGCTGCGAGACTCCCCGGCGATCTCGGCGAGCGTGGCGAAGAGCTCCGTGTCGACGGCATCCTCGATCTCGTCGGGCGGCAGCGAGCCGTCGTCACGAGCGAGCGCTTCGCGGACCTTTCGCTCGGCGGCCCGCATCCGCAAAGGCAGCTTCTCAGACGGCCCCTCGAACGGCTCGGTCGACCCGCATCCAAGCGCGGTGAGCATCGGAGCCGAACTCACACCGAGAGCCTCGGCCTTCAGCCGCCCTTTTAGATTCTCGAACTCGTACCTGACAAGGAAGAACTCCACGAACGGCCGGGGCAGGTTCGCCCGGCACAGGAAGTCGTCGTAGAGGTCGGAAAGCGCCGCATCGAGACCGCGTTCGATCCCCTCGATCGTGTGTGCCATCTCCAGATAGCCACCGTAGACGGTCTCGCCGAGGATACGCCGCTGCTCAGCGAGGCTCCGCGCTTCGATCAGCCGCTCGTAGGTCGCATGCGGCAACAGGTGCGTCTCAAGGACCCGTACGCGACCGACCGCGAACCCGTAGCGGAGCGAATCTCTGATCACGCTGCGGCGGCGGTAGAGCATCGTCTCAGGCCCCCCGTTTCCCGGACTCGCTGTCTTCGCCGAAGAGAACCTCGCCGGCCACCGCACTCAACTGGTCGGCCCGTCCTTCGACGAGCGCACGTGCTGACACCTCGACCCGCATCCGCTCACCAAGCAACAGCGCACCCATGTCGATGACCGTGGTCGAACCGGCGATCTCGATGTCGGCCCCGATACGAGCGATCGCAGGCGGCAGGAACGTCGCGAGACGGCGGTTGTCGGACTCGCCTAAGGCGACCCGCTCCCCACCGCGGGCAATCGCGCTCACTTCCCGGGCGATCAGGGTCGCGTACTCTTCGTCCGGCAGTGACTCGAGTCGCGATACCGCGTCATCGAGCACCCGCCGCACGAGTGCGCCCTTCGCGGCAAGCATGCGGTCTCTCTCACCGAGCCGCGCGCTTGCCAGCCGGGTCTTCGCCTCGGCCTCGGCCTCGGCGCGACCGTGCGCGATGAGACTATCGTGCTCGAGCTGCGCGCGGGCCTCGGCATCGCGGCGCATCTCCGCAGCTGAGCGCTCCGCTGCAAGCACGAGGTCGTCAGCCTCGCGCCGTGCGTCCTCGGCGATGCGCCTGACTATGTCGGCGAGTGCCACGGCTGCCCTACTCGGCCAGCATGAGGAGCATGAGCACGGTCAGGATCAGCGAGAACACCGCGTAGGTCTCGACGAGCGCCGGGAAGATGAGCGCCTTGCCGGCGTCCTCGTCGCGACGTGCGATCATCCCGGCAGAGCCCACTGCTGTAGCTCCCTGGTAGATGCCCGAGAACAGGCACAGGAACGCCACCGGCGTGCAGGCGAGGAAGATCTGGAACCCCCGCAGAGCGGTGAGCTCCGCATCTCCCGCGAAGAACCCGAAGAAGATGAAGACGAGAAGCGCGGTGATGAAGCCGTAGACCCCCTGCGTGCCCGGCATCGCGGCGAGCGGGAGCACTCGCCCGAACTTGTCGGCATCCTCGGTGATGATGCCTGTCGCCGTGTTGCTGATGGTCGTGATACCGATGGCCGAGCCGATACCTCCTCCGATAGCGGCGATCGCCGCCCCGAAGTAGGCCCATGCAAGGCCAGGGATACCAAGGATCAGGTCCTCCACGTTCGTACTCCTCCCTGCGGCCCATCCGTCTCCGGATGCAGCACGACTGACTTGGTGCGGGGCGCGAAAGGCGCGAACGCCCGTCCTCCCCCTGCATAGAACTTACCGAAGAACTCGACGAACTGCAGGCGCATCGAGTGCACGAACGCGCCGAGCAGGTTGATCACTACGTTGAAGGTATGGCCTACCACGATGATGAGTGCCGCCGCAAGGAACCCGATCCCGTACGGGATGCCGGAGACCAATCCCGCGAGCAGGTTCATCACGTATCCCACGAGCAGACTTGCAAGGCCGAGCGCCGCCAGTCGTGTGTATGACAGGAAGTCCGAGGCGTACCCGACCAGCCCGTACAGGCCGAGGAGCCCCCTGCCAAACCCTATGAGCGCACCCTTGAGCGAGCGCCTCAGGAAGACCTCTTCGAGGATGCGGCCCTTGAACACGACCGCCAGCCCGAACGACGTCGGCAGCAGCCAGCCCACCGTCTCGGGCATCGCGACGGCGACCCCGATCGCGACGAAGAGCGCGATCGTCGTCATCTCGACGAAGAAAGCACCCGCCAGATCGCCCTGCCTGGCGCGCCTGATCCCGTTGACGATCACGCCTAGGGAGACCTGCACCACACCCAACGCGACCGAGATTATGAGGAGCGTCATGACCTCATCGAGAGGGTTGAGCAGAGGCTCGTAGCGCAGGAATGCGGGAAGGTTCTCCTCGGTGACCGCGAAGTAGCTGCGCGTCGCCACACCCACCAGGATCGACGCGAGTCCCCCGAGAGCCACCAGGTCCATGAACTTGCGGACACCGGCAGCCACGTCGAGGCGCCTCTTGATGAACCAGGCGGCGATCATGAGCATGATCCCGTAGCCGACATCCCCGATACACATGCCAAAGAAGAGGAAGAAGAAGCCGGCAAGCAGCGGCGTGGGGTCGATGTCGCCGTAACGCGGGCGGCCGTAGAGATCGGTCAGCACCTCGAACGGACGCAGCCAGCCGGGGTTGACGAGTTCGACCGGGACCTCGTCGTCGGGATCCGGAGCCTGATACGTCAGGTCGACCTCAGCTCCGACCGGCGAGAGCGCCGCAGTCAGCTGCTCGCGCTTGCGCTCCGGGACCCACCCGGTCACGAGGAACGCGCGCTCAGATGCCAGGAACCGGGCACGGACCTCCTCGGCCTCCTTGCGGGTGAGCAGCGCCTGCACCAGGGCCGTGGCGTGTGCGTGATACTCCACGGCGAGTTCAGTCGCTCTCGCCTCGACCTCGCTCCGTTCGCCTTCGACGGAGCCCAGCGTCTCAAGTGCTCTGGCGCGCTCCTCGGCCGGATAGTCCTCGAGGGTGTCGAAACGCACCTCCTCGAACTCGGTGAGGAGGAGTGTCGAGCGGACCTCTTCGACCGCGTCGTGGTGAGCCATGACAACCCAGGCTTGGCGATCGTGAGCGCTACCGGCCTCGGCGACGCTTACCGTGTCGACCGTGTCGCGCAACGCCTGACGGATCTCGGCAGAGGCGCGCTCGGGAACCGTACCCGTGAAGAGCGCGACGTGCTCCGTCCCCTTCCACTGCGATATCTGCAGGTGCAGGTCGACCCAGGGGGCAAGATGGTCCACGAGCTCGCGGAGCCGGGTGCGTTCGCGGACGATGCCCGCAAGCCGCTCGGCGATCGTCTCGCACTCGCGGTACAGCCCTCCGAAGGCCGCGTCGATGTCGAGGGTCTCGAACTCCCCGGTCGAAAGGTGCACCTTCTCGCCGATGAACGCCGAGAAGGGAGCCTTGTAGGTATG
>CAYGFZ010000027.1:0-28230 GCA_964349355.1 uncultured Coriobacteriaceae bacterium
GTGGCGGGGGCGCTGCGGGGGTCCAGGACGGCCCTTTCTCTGAGGTCGCACGTGACCTCGCCCGTGAGGTCACCCAGCCAGTCGTTTCAGACCCCCCGTTCCCCCTGTCCCGCAGCGGCGACCAGCGCCGACCCCGGTGCCCGACTACGCAAAGATGTGGCACCAACGGTATCGTCGCAGCGCCCGTTGGGGCATCATGGGAACGTACTCACAGTCAGGCACGCCCCGACCACTCTAAGGAGTGAGGTCGCATGACTCCGACCCCGTCAGCAGACATCCGGTTCGGTACCGATGGATGGCGGGCCGTCATAGGTGACGACTTCACCTATGACACCCTGCGTCGTGTCGCCGACGCCACCGGCCGTGTGCTCGCCGCCGATAACCCCGGTGGCCGCGTCATCGTCGGGTACGACACGCGCTTCCAGGCCCACGCGTTCGCGCGTGCCGCCGCAGAGACTCTCGCCGCGCACGGTCTCGACATAATCCTCTCCGACGCCTACATGCCCACGCCCGCGCTCTGCTGGTCGGTCGCGCGCGACGAGGCTGCCGTCGGCGGCGTGATGCTCACAGCGAGCCACAACCCCGCACCCTACCTCGGCTTTAAGATCCGCATGGCCGATGGCGGCGCGTCGCCCGTCACTTTCACCGACCGGGTCGAGGCCGAGCTGCACCCCGAGCCCCCGGCTGCTCCGGTGGACGCGGACGCGACCGGAGAAATCGAGACCACCGACCTCATGACGCCCTATCTTGAGGCGCTTGCGTCGATGGTCGATCGCGAGGCCATCGCTAAAGCCCGCCTGCGCGTGGTGGTCGACCCGCTCTTCGGCGCCGGCCAGGGCTACCTCGCCAACCTGCTCATCGACATGGGAGTCGACGTCTCCGAGATGCACGGCCAGTGCAACCCCGGGTTCGGCGGCCTGCACCCCGAGCCGATCCCGCCCCACATCGACCTCGCCCGCCACAACGTGGTCGCCGCGCAGCGCGACGGTGGCTTCGTGACCGACGGCGACGCCGACCGCATCGGCGCGATCGACGAGCACGGTGAGTTCGTCAGCCCGCACAAGATCATCTGCCTGATCGCCCAGCACCTCGCCGAGGACAAGGGCATGACGGGCCGCATCGTCAAGACGCTCTCGACCTCGGTCCTGGTTGACCGCCTCGGCATTGCGCTCGGCCTGCCCGTGACCACCACACCGATCGGCTTCAAGTGGATCTACGAGGAGATGCTCAAGGGCGACGTGCTCGTCGGTGGTGAGGAGTCCGGCGGCATCGGCATGCCCAGCCACGTGCACGAGCGTGACGGCCTGCTGATGGCGCTCCTGCTCACCGAGATGATGGCCCAGCGCGGTCGCAAACTCGCCGGACTCGTCGAGGACCTCTTCGCCCTCACCGGCCCCATGGAGTACCAGCGCCACGACCTCGCCATCGACTCGGCGACCAAGGCCGCGTTCCTCGAGCGCGTGCCTTCGTTGGCTCCCGCGAAGATCGCCGGACTCGCCGTCCATGACATCCTCCGTACCGACGGCATCAAGTTCCTGCTCCCCGACGATGCGTGGCTCCTGCTGCGACCCTCGGGGACTGAGCCGCTCGTGCGTGTGTATGCCGAGGCCTCCTCGGCGGGCGTGGTCGACGATCTGCTCGCGGAGGGCAAGGCGCTCGTCACCGGCGGGGAGGCGTAGAGCCGCAGTGCGAATCACGATGCTCAACAAGTACTATCCGCCTCACCTCGGCGGGATCGAGTTCCACATGCGCGACCTTGCCGAGGCTTTAGCCGCGCGCGATGACACGCAGGTGCGCGCGATCGTCTCCAACGATGAGGACTCCCGCGCCGAGGAGACCATGAACGGGGTTGAAGTCGTCCGTCTCCCGAGGTGGCGGGAGTACAGCTCCACGCCCATCGTGCCCACGATGACCTCTGCGATCCGTGCTGAGGCTGCCGGCGATCCCGCGCCCGACCTCTTCCATCTCCACTTTCCCTACCCGTGGGGTGAGGTCTCGTGGCTCCGTGCGAAGACCGATACGCCCACCGTACTCACCTACCACTCCGACATCGTCCGCCAGAAGGGCGCACTCGAACTCTACAAGCCCTTCTTGCGTCGCGTGCTCGAACGCGTCGACCTGGTGATCGCGTCCTCGCCCAACATGGTCGAGCACTCGCCGTACCTCTCGGAGGTCTCTCACAAGTGCCGCGTGGTGCCCTTCGGGATCGACGTCGACGCGTTCGCGGAGACTCCCGCACTCGCGAAGCGGGCCGCCGAACTTCGCAAACCGCACGGGGAGCGACCGATCGTCCTTTTCGTCGGCCGCCTCATCTACTACAAGGGCGCCGACGTTCTTGTGCGCGCCATGGCATCGGTACCCGAGGCCGACCTCGTCATCATCGGTTCGGGCCCGCTCGAGTCCGAGCTGCGCGAGATCGCGGTCGCTAACAGCATGGCCGACCGCGTGACCTTCCTCGGCGGTCAGCCCTTCGACGAACTCGTCGCCTGGTATCACGCGGCGGATGTGTTCGCCCTGCCGAGCACCGCCCGCTCCGAGGCGTTCGGACTCGTGCAGCTCGAGGCACACGCGACCGGCACCCCGGTCGTCTCGACCACGCTCACGACAGGGGTCCCCTTCGCCAACCAGGATGGAGAGACCGGGCTCACGGTTCCCCCCGGTGACGTGGAGGCTCTGGCCGAGGCGCTGCGCACTCTCGTCACGGACGTCGAGCTGCGTACCGATCTGGGGCGCCGTGCGCTCGAGCGCGTGCGCACCGGGTTCACTATCGAGCGTATGGTCGACGATACACTTGCCGTCTTTTCTGAGGCGCTCGGGTGAGCAGGGGGCGTTTCATAGCGCTCGCCCTCCTGGTCGACGCTGTCCTCGTGAACTTCGGGATCGTGGCGGCGTTCTTCGTCCGTTTCGGCGGGACGCCCCCGGCGTTCAACTTCGACGCCTACCTTTCGCTCGCGCCGATCATCACGGTCGTCTATCTCGCGACGGGCTACCTCAACGGCCTCTACGAGCCCGAGCGTACCGAGAACGTCTGGTCGCTTGCCAGGGCGGTTTTCCTTGCGGTGTCGTTCGGGGCCGTGTTTACGGCGGCGATCTCCTTCTTCGCCGGCCCACGCTTCTTCTCGTTCTCGCGTCTTGCCCTCATCTTGGGCTGGGTGTTCAGTATCGTCCTCCTCGTGGGCTGGCGCCTGCTGTTCATGCGGGTCCTCGCGATCCGCTGGCCCGAGCAGCGCGTGCTGATCGTCGGGACCGATTCCACCGCCCGGGAACTCGCTCACGAGCTCGAACAGCGCTCTCAGTGGGGCTACAGGGTGGTCGGCTTCCTCGCCGCCGACGAACAGCCTGTCGACGGCCTGCCGGTCCTCGGCACCGCGGCCGACGCCGGTCGGGTGATCGCCGAGCACGACGTCGATCGCGTCATAGTGGTGTCTCCGGTCGAACTGCGCGACCTGATCGAGCACCTCACCATCGCCGAAGGGCTCGATGTGCGTGTCGACGTCGTGCCCGAGCTCTATGAGGTCTTCATCGGCAGGCTCGATAGCGTCGTCGCTGACATCCCGCTCATGGAGATCACGCGGACAGGTGCGCCGGCCTGGTACCTCAACGGCAAGCGGGTCGCCGACTTCATCGGAGCACTCGTCCTGCTCGCAGTACTCTCTCCGCTCCTGTTCCTGACCGCCCTCGCCGTGCTGCTCACCATGGGCTGGCCGATTCTTTACCATCAGGAGCGCGCAGGTCGCGAGATGCGACCTTTCCGGCTCTACAAGTTTCGCACCATGGTCCGCGATGCCGAGCGCGATTCAGGGCCGGTGTTAGCTGCCCAGACCGATCCGCGTATCACCCCGGTCGGCCGCTTCCTGCGCACCTACCGGATCGACGAGTTGCCGCAGCTCATCAACGTCCTTCTCGGCCAGATGAGTTTCGTCGGCCCGCGCCCCGAGCGTCCGCACTTCGTAGAGCAGTACGCCGAGGCGATCCCCGGGTACCGCGAGCGCTTCAAGATCAAGCCCGGTGTGACGGGGCTTGCGCAGGTATCTGGAGATTATGCGACGACTGCGGGTCGAAAGCTCAAGTACGACCTCATCTACATGTATCATCTGAACCTTCCCATGGACCTGCAGATCATCGTCGAGACCCTGCGAGTGGTGCTCACTGGCAGGGGAGCGAGATAGGAGATCCACCGAACAGTGGCAGCCGCGAAGAAACGCAAACGGAACTCGCCGAAGAAGGGTTCCGGCGCACCCTCCGTAACCACGCCTGCGGCCGCGAAGAACTCCCCGCTGCAGTCGGTGCGCCAACTCGCCGCATCCATGACCCCCGCACAGCGCGTCGTCTGGTACTGCCTGCACGCGCTCGTGCTCTCCGTGCCGCTCGCGGTCTCGAACTGGACGTGGTTGCCCGGCGTCGACATGCCGTGGACGTTCGACCAGTTCGATATCGTGAAAGCCGTTCTCATGCGCGGGATCACGCTGGTGGCCTTTGGTGCTTGGGCGTGGCACGTGTTCGTGGAGGGCGGGTCCGTCCGTCGCACGAAGGTCGACTACCTGATTCTCGCGGTGCTCGGGTGGGTGGCGCTCTCGGCCGTCTTTTCGATCCATCCGCCGACGGCGATCTTTGGCAAGTACCGCCGGTTCGAAGGACTGATCTCGTTCGTCACCTACGCCACGATGTACTTCCTCGCGGTCCAGATGCTCGACCGGGTGACCCGCATCCGGGCGCTTGCCCGCACTCTCTTCTACTCGGGCACGGCGGTGTCGCTCTACGGCACGATGCAGTACCTCGGCATCGACCCGCTCTCGTGGGGACGGCTGCCCTTCGAGCCGAATCGCGCGTTCTCCACGTACGGGAACCCCGATCTCCTCGGCGGGTTTATCGTGTTCCCGCTCGTGATCTCACTCGGCCTCGCGCTCTCCGAGAAGGATCACCGGTGGCGGATCGCGTACTGGAGCGGCTTCCTCGTGACGGTCGTGTGCTGGATCACCGCGTTCACGCGCGGCGCGTGGATCGGAGGCGCGGTCGGGCTGATCTTCCTCGGACTCGCGGCGTGGCGCCTGCGCACCCGGTTCACCAGGGTCGACTGGTCGTTCACGGGCGCGATCGCGGCCGTCGCGGCCGTCGTCGTGGTGCGGAGTCTGACAGCAGATCACGCGGTTCTCAACGTGTGGCGCCGGCTCGTGTCGATCTTCGAGTTCGACGCGGGTAGCGCTCTCACTCGCTTCCAGATCTGGGACGCGGCGTGGCGGGCGACACTCGACCGGCCGGTGTTCGGGTTCGGCGCCGATACGTTCCGGCTCGTGTTCCCGCAGTACAAGCCAATCGAGTACTCGCAGACCGTCGGGCACATCTCGGTCGCCGACAACGTGCACAACTACATCTTGCAGCTCACCTCTGCGATCGGCATCCCGGGGATGCTGCTGCTCTACGGGCTGTTCGCCACCGTCGCGGTCCTCTCGGCGCGCGCAGTGTTCGCGCGTCTTGAGCCCGCCGAAGCCTCCTCGCCCCGCGCCGCCGCTGCTCTCGCCGAGGGCGATGCCGGGCGTCTGATCGTCGCAGCATTCTGGGCCGCGTGCGCGGCGTACGTGGTGCACCTCACCTTCGCGCTCTCCGTGACGGGGTCGACCTTCCTGCTCTGGATCTCTATGGCCGCGCTGATGGCGCCCTGTGCGCGCGTCGTCGAGTTCAAGCCGCCGCCGTGGGGCACGCTTGCGGCCGGCATTGTGCTCGTGGCCGTCACGGTCGCCTCTGTGGGCAACATCGTCTACCTCGTCGCGGACCATCACTATCTGAATGCCCGCATCGGCGCCTCGTATCCGGAGAGGCTCGCGAGTGCCGAGCGTGCCGTTGTACTCAATCCCTACAACGACATGTACCGTGCCGAGGTTGGGGTGGCGCACTCCGATGCATTCAAGCAACTCACCGGCCAGCTCATAGCCGCGGAGCAGAGCGGCGATCCACGGGCTCCCGAACTGCGCGCTCAGGCCGAGCAGATCTTCCGTCTTGCAGAGACCGCGCTGCTCGATACGATCGACTACGTCGAGCACGAGTACGATAACTACGTCTTTCTCGCGAGCCTGTACAATCGCGCCGGTGGTGCGCTCGACGTGGCATATCTGGAGCGGACCCGGGAGATCGCGCTGCGCGGGATCGAGCTCAGCGAGTACGGCCCCGCGATCCGCCTGCAGTACGCCATCGCGCTCACGAGTCTCGGCGACTACGATGAGGCCCAGCGCCAACTCGAGTTCGCGATCGAGATCGATCCGCGGTACGCAGACGGGAATGTGGTCCTCGGCGACGTATACATGAGGCAGGGTGATCCGTCTGCCGCGCTAATGAGTTATGAGCGCGCGCGGAAGTTGCGCCCCGATGTCCCGGGTATAGATGCGATGATAGAATCCGCCGCGGCCGCCGCGGCCGACGAGTGACCTACGCGCGAGCACGGCAACCGTCCGTTCGTCGTTCTCCAAGGGAAGTAAGCCGATGACACCACCGATAGTGCCCCCGACCACAGTCCAGCGCCTTCCGATCTACCTGCGCTGTCTCATACAGGCGCAGTCGCTGCGCATGCCTGTCGTCAACTCGGTCCAGATCGCCGAGATGGCCGGCACCAACGCCGCGCAGGTGCGGAAGGACCTCTCCTACCTCGGCGAGTTCGGTACGCGCGGCATCGGGTACGACGTCGACCTGCTCATCGTACACCTCTCGAAACGTCTCGGCCTGACCCAGCAGCGCCGTGTCGCTATCGTCGGATACGGGCGCCTCGGCGGTGCGCTCCAGGGCTATCCCGGATTCCAGGACCGCGGCATGACGGTGGTAGCCGTGTTCGATACCGATCCTGAGAAGATCGGCAAGACCTTCGACGGTCATACGATCGAGTCTGTCAACGACCTTGAGGCCGTGGTCGAGCGCGAGCGCATCGAGATCGCGGTGCTCACTGTGCCTGCCCCTGCTGCGCAAGAGGTGGCCGGACGGCTCGCATCAGCTGGCGTCAGGGCGATCATGAACTTCGCACCCGTGCGATTGATCGTCCCTGATGGTGTCGAGGTTCGTCAGGCGGACATGGCAGGTGAGTTGCAGATACTGTCATTCCATCTCGGTTCCGAAGGGAAGTCCGCGTGACCGATCCACACACCGAACCGGCCGGGGAGGTTTCCTCGGACGATCTCGTTCCCGGCTGGCTTGCTGCGCTTGTCCTGGTGCTGCTGCTTGCCGTCGTCGGACTCGGTGGCTTTCTCGCCCGCGGCCTGATCAGCGAGCCTCGCGCTACGTCACCACAGCAACGTGAGGTCGATACCCGCCTCGCCGAGGTTACCGCCGACCCCGCCGATCCGCGGGCGCGCCTCGCCCTCGGCTACGCCTATCAGCAGGCCGGACGCTACGATGAGGCGCTCGCCGAGTATGAGGCCGTACTCGAGATCGTCCCGACCGACACTGCGGCGCTCTACAACACCGGCGTCATCCATCTCGAACTCGGACAGGCGACCGAGGCCGAGGAGGTGCTTTGGGAGGTCCTTGAGGTCAACCCCGAACACGTCCTGGCTGCCAAGGTCCTCGGCGAGCACTACGCCGAGAAGGGACACTATCGCTCCTTGCTCGAAGCGGTGCGTCCGGCGGCCCAGGCGAACGAGAGCTCCGCGGACCTGCAGTACCTCATGGGACTCGCGTACGAGAATCTCGGTCGGGCCGACTGGGCCGAGGCACGCTATCGGTTGGCGCTCCGCTACTATCCCGACATGACCGGAGCCCGGGACGGTCTCGAGAGGCTAGGGGTCACGCCGTGAGTGAGCGTTTTGCGTTCCGCATGACGCCGAGGCAGTCCTTCATCATGCTGGCAGTCGTGCTTATCGTCCTGTTGATCGGATTGCTGATCTTCCTCCTGCTCTATCTGCGGCCGGGCGGTTTTACGATCGCGGGTGGTGAGGACAAGGCCGGACTTCGCCCGGTGCTCACGATCACAGGCCCTGGCCAGGGCGAGCAGCCTGAGTTCGGCAGGCCGATGTCGGCAGCTTTCGGACCGCAGGGCCGCATCTACGTCACCGACACCAACAACAACCGCGTCGCGGTGTTCGACCGAAACGGACGCTTCCTCTTCGAGTTTGGTGGCTTCGGCATCGCTAAGCCGCTTCCGGGCTATGAGACGACGTGGGAGGATGGCCTGTTCAACTACCCGCTCGGCATCGATGTCGACGATGAGGGCAACGTCTATGTCGCCGACTTTCGCAACGACCAGATACAGGTCTACGACGCCGATGGAGAGTTCGTACGGCGCTTCCCCGATCCACTCACGGTCGTGGGGCGTGGCTCCTCGGGTCAGGACGGAACGGGCATCGCCGTCACCGATGTCGCGGTCCACGACGGGTTCGTCTACGCGCTCGACTCCTACCAGGTCGTCGTCTTCACCTTGGAAGGCGAGTTCGTCAGGCAGTTCGGGCGTCCCGGCACGGGCCCCGGTCACCTGGATCGCCCGAACGGCATCGCGGTGGCCGACGACGGCACCGTGATCGTCGCCGACTCCAACAACAACCGCGTGCAGGCGTTTTCACTGGAGGGCGAGCCGCTGTGGGTCACCGGCGAGCCGTCCCTTTCGGGAGCTACGACGGAGACTGCCGGCGTTTCTGAGGACGGCTTCGGCTTGCCGAGGGGCGTAGCCGTCTTGCGAGACGGCACGATAGTCGTGGCCGACGCCTTCGAGTTCGAGATCGTACTGCTCTCACCGGAGGGTGAAGTCCTGAGCCGTCACGGCGAGCGGGGAGTCGAACCCGGGCAGGTCAACTTCCCGAACGGCGTTGATGCTCTCGGGAACCTGATCCTCGTCGCCGACAAGGAGAACGATCGGGTACAGGTGCTAGAAGTGGTGAGGTAGAAAGGTCGGTCGGGATGCGGTACCCGGCAAGGGAGTTGCTCTCCAGGTCGTGAATCGGTGCACATGCGGCAGAAATGAACGGTACTTAACTTGCCGAGTAGCGATGCCGACTGTATGATTACGGTAAGTGTGGTGCTGGTCACAACGCTGCGCTTCTAGTGGAGTGAGGATTGTGATTGCGTGAACCGAAAGACGCTGTTAGCGATAGGTGCGCTCGCTATGCTGTTCACGCTTGCGCTCGCTGTGCCTGCGTTTGCGTACGACGAGACCGGTTCGGGCCGTAGTTGCTACGAGTGCCATGGGCTTGTCGTAGACGAGACGACCTCGACCGTCGACCCTGCTGGTCGGGCAGCTCCGCACCTACGCAAAGGCCCTCATGGCGGCTACACCGCGACGACTTCGAAGTGTCGTGCGTGCCACACGGTACACGCCGCTCCTGCGGGGGGCACTCTGCTTCTGCCTGCCGCTACCGTCCTTGGCACCTGCAACACCTGCCACGACGGCACGGGCGGACAGGGAGTCTACGGCGTGATCAAAGCGCGCACGGGTTACGACGTTTCGATTCCCGGACTCGGTGCATCGCACAGGATCGAGGCGACGGGAAATAACGTCATTCCGGGCGGTGAGCCTGATGGCTCGGACCGGACTGCGACGTTTTCCGGACCCGGCGGAACGCTCTCGTGTAACGACTGCCACTCGGTCCACGGTGGCAGCACCGTCGAGCCGTTCCTCGGCGACCGGCTCCGTGCCGACATCGCGAGCGACACGGCGTGGGCCACTGCCGAGACGAACAAGCTGCTCAAGCGCCAGCCCACCTCCGGCGATCGTGCGGTGGACGTCTATGGCGCCAGCTGGTGCGCATCGTGTCACCAAGGTCACGACCCGATCAACGCGGTCAACCACCCGGTGAACCTCGACGACACCTACTACTACAACAACGTCGCTCGCTACGTCGACAACGCCGGCACGCCCGGCTATGAGTTGGGACGCCTCGGTCAGAACAACGCAGGGTACGTTCTGCCGGACTGGCCGCTCGGCTACGAGCCCATATGCCAGCAGTGCCACGAGGACGTCCGCAGGGTCGGGCGCATCACGCCGCGGGTACTCGATGCCAGCGAGGCGTTCACGGTCACCGCGCCGGACGGACTCCCGAGCGATATCGACGGTGGCAGCACCGACAACCCTCGCTTCCAGACCTTCCCGCACGAGAGTGAGGCCCCCGCCTTCCTGATCGTTGATATCGATGTGGACGGCATGGACGCACTCTGCCTGAACTGCCACTCGATGGGTGGGTAGGCGTGCCCGCGGCGCCGGCCTCAGAGCCAGCCGTGCATCGCCGATCATCGCGGCATCCCATGCCTTCCCGGGCTTCTGTGACGCCTGTCACAGGGAGTCCGTTCGCTGAGGACGATAACGACAACGAGGGAGTTTAGCCTCATTTGTTGCATGCATGTGTGACCTGGGGAGGTCGAACGTGGTGATGGTGCTGAAAGCGCGCCGCAGTGCATATGCGGCAGTCGCGCTCGTGTTGGCCGGCGTGCTGGTCGCGGGAATGGCGACCACTTCCGCAGGCGCATCGCTCTCGTCCCAGGTGATCGGCGGCACTCGTCCGGTATCGCTCGACGTGTCCGGCACCCGTGTGGTGTGGGCCGACCGCACCGAAGGCTCCGAGGTCTACGACGTCTTCCTCTACGATGGCGTCTCAGGACTCACCACGCGGTTGACCGACGGCGCGCGCGACGATCTACAGCCCGCCATCGACGGCGACACAGTCGTGTGGGTCTCCTACTCCGAGACCGGCACCGGAGCCGACATCCTCGCGTACGACATCCCCACCCGTTCCGTCAGGGTGGTCTGCGCCAACCCCGGCGACCAGGTCGCGCCCGCCATCTCGGGACGCTGGGTCGTGTGGGAGGACCGTTCCACCGGATACTCCCCCTCGGTCAAGGCGTTCGATCTCGTCGCCGGCGAGCAGTTCACAGTAGCCGCCTCCCGGGACAATCCCAAGCGCCGCCCGAGTGTCGGCGGTGACCTCGTGGTCTACGAGGACTACCCTCGTGGTTCGGCGCTCGATGCCGATGTCGTGGTCTACGACCTCGCCGCGCGTACCCAGGTCCGCCGAATCGGCGGGGCGGGCACGGGAGAACTGCGACCCTCGACCGACGGCCGGTTCGTCGCGTGGATACAGGCCGACGGCGACGAGCGCGACGTTCTCGGGCTGGACCTCATCGGCGGCGAAGAGTTCGTGGTCGCCGGAGGCTCGGGTGAGCAGACGCTCCCGACGGTCGCCGGCGGTGTCGCCTACTGGATTGAGAACGCCCCCGGCAAGCGCGTCCATGTCCGCACGCGTGAGCTCCCTTCCGGCACGGCTCGTGCGCTCAACACCTTCGGCTCCGGCCGGGGAGCGATGGCTGCGCTCGCGGCCGACGCCTCGAGCATCGTGTGGATCGAGAACGCCGCCGAGGGCCGCCAGATACGCGTCATCCTCGGCGGGCCGGCGGTGGGCGTGTCTGCGCTCGCGCAGCTCCTGCCGATGAGCCCCGCGTGGCTGCCCTTCCGGCTCGCACAGGTCTCGACCGGCGGGGACATCGCAGCTCCCGGGTTCGCCTCGGCGAGCGTGGAGCCGGGTGAGACCGGTGTCGACGCCGATGTGGTCCCCGCGGTCTCGTTCAGCAAGCCGCTAGACGCCACCACGGTGGACGCGGAGAGCGTGAGCCTGGTCGTGGCCGAGAGCGGCGAGGAAGTCGAGATCGCGGTACGCTACTCGGCCATGTCGCGCAGCGTCGTGGTCGACCCGGTCGAGCCGCTGGCTGACGGTACCTACACGCTCGAGGTCGATGACTCGGTCACCGACACGGCTGGCAACACCCTCGAACAGCCGGTGGCGCTCACCTTCTCGACGACGTTCGAGATCACGGACACCACCGCACCACGCGTTCCCGGCACCGGCACGGCGCGCGTCGCCGCAGAGAGCGGCGTTGACGCTGTTGAGATCACCTGGACCACACCGTGGGACGACACCGGCGTGACGCAGTACCTGGTCTATGCACACACCGCCCCGATGACACTCACCACCATCAACTCGCTCGGGCTGACTCCGGTGGAGACCATTGCTGCGGATCCGGGCGATCCCTTCGGCTCGGCGCAGTCGGCGGTCGTATCGGTTGCCGGTGCGCGAGATTCGAAGTACACGCTTTACTACGCGCTCCGTGCGCGCGACACGGCGGGTAACACGTCGGGCGTCTCATCGAACCGTGTTGCCGACCCGCACGGCACCTTCGTCTTCGGCGCGAACGTGAGCACGTGCACGATGTGTCACAGCATTCACGGGTTGCCGACGGGTGGTACCGCCGGCCGCCTCGGGGCGCGGAGCGCCGAGGCGTGCTTCACCTGTCACGGCAACACCGCGGCAACGACCGCGTACGGTCACGCATCCTCGCTCAACACGCAGGCTGACTTCTACAGCTACGCCGAGGAGCTCCTCCCCGAGGAGGGCTCCCGTCACCGCAACGACTTCATGGTGGCCGGGCAGCAGGAGTGCGATGCGTGCCACAGCCCGCACCGGAAGCCCTACGATGCGGTCGCCGCGAACAGCTTCAGCAAGCTGCTGAAGCGCGAGACGGGCGCCGGGCTCGCCTACAACACCGACGCCGCTCCGTTTGGCAACGAGTTCTGCTTCAGCTGCCATGGATCTACGATGACGAACATCGCCGACATCGGCGGTATGGACGCATACGCGAACACCGCAGGCGACCACAACTCTGCCGCGTTCGACTCCGACGCGACCGTCGCTCACGGCTCGGCGAACGTGTACCCGACCCGACTGCCGGGCGTCTTCGGCCCACAGGTGAGCTGCACCGCATGCCACAACGAACACGCGTCTCCGGTCGGCCGTCTGATCGACTACCGCGGTCAAAGCACCGCGAGTCTCGATTTCGGCCAGGCCGAACTCTGCTTCGCGTGTCACTCCTCGGCAAGTGCCGAGACCCGCAGCGCGGGCAGCGCGCCGTACGCCTGGAATGCCCGCGATGTCGAGGCGGAGTTCGGGCGGACGTCGAGCCATCCCACGGTCGCTGGCTCGGGCACCGGCGCCTCGTTGACGTGCTACAGCTGCCACAACACGCACTACGTCAAGACGGGCACGGGCGTGTGGGACATGTCCCGCGCATCCGACCCGGGTAACACACTAAACCCTGTCACGACCTCGAGTACGTTGTTCTGCCTGAGCTGCCACGGGAACAATCCTCCGGTAGCGGCAGTGAGCGCGAACTTCCTCGTTCCGTACACGGTCGCGTTCCGGGTGATGAGCGGCTCGACCTACCCGTTCTTCGCCGGCTGGAACAAGCATCAGCCCGGACTGACCTTTGTCGCTTCAACCCACGCGACCACCGCGGGGACGCGCGCCATCTGCGAGAACTGCCACGACCCGCACGGCTCCGACTTCAACAGCATGCTCGCATGGACGAGGCCCGCAGTGTTCGCTGCCGGTATCGCCGGCGAGCGCGCCAACACGACCTCCGGACCTCTCGGGACCACGAACATCTGCTACCAGTGCCACGGGAACGGGACGATCGGTCGCACGGCATCGGTGGGCGCTGGCTCGACCACACGCATGAACGTCGCGACGCCGGCGAACCTTGCGTTCGGTCATCCGGTCTCGACGAGCCAGACCGATGTCGACGCCAATCACAGCAGCCTTGAGGGGTCGGCGGACCTGGGCGCCACCAACCGCCACTCGGAGTGCGTCGACTGCCACGACCCGCACGTCGCGCGCAAGACGCCCACCCGGACCGACAGCCTGCATGTTCCCGGCACCAGTGTCGCCGGTGGGGCACTGTACGGGGCGATCGGCGTGAAGCCGACGTGGACCGGCGCGGGACTCGGCGCCTCGGTCAGCTACGAGAAGATCACGCTCGCGGGCGCCTCGACCGACTACGAGGCGTACCTGTGCTTCAAGTGCCACACGGGCTACACGACGCTTCCTACCGGCAACGGTTCTGGCGGGTACCCGACCAAGGACCGCGCGTACGAGTTCAACCCGAACAACGCGTCCGGGCACAACGTGCTCGGCAAGGTGTGGCCGAAGACGTCCTTCGTCGTGGGCGGGACGACGTATTCGTTCGGGTTCCCCGCGAACGTGTTCCAGACCGGATGGAGCTCGAACTCCATGATGACGTGCTCCGACTGCCACACGTATAGCGCCGGACAGGCGCGCGGGCCCCATGGTTCGAGCGTCATGATGGGGATCGACTCGGCCTATCCATTCGACTGGAAGCAGAGCATGCTCATCGATGGGAACGCCGGGATGACGAGGAGCGCTACGGGGGGCCGGGCGATCTGCGAGAAGTGCCACACCAACCTCAGGACTGCGAACAACGTGCACTCCCAGGCGCTGAATCGCCACGGTTCCACCCGCGGCGTGAGGTGTGTGCACTGTCACGTCAAGGTGCCTCACGGCTGGAACAGGCCTCGCCTGATCGGATACATCTCCGATCCGGAGCCGTACCGGGTCGTCGCCAACGGCGTAACTGCTATGCGCTTGAAGAACTATACGCCCACCACCTGGGTATCCGGCGACTGCCAAGCGAGTTGCGCCGACGCCCACCTTACAGCACCAAGTCCCGTGTGGCCGTGATGTTCGCGGTCGCGGCCGACAGAGGGAGCCGTTCGGGATCCGGGTCCGCGCGTCGATGAGCGCCTCTCTGCGGTCGCTGGTCGCGCTCATGGTGGCCGTGGTGTGGACTCTGTCTGCCTGCTCCGGAGGCGACACCCATGTGGACGTCGACGCGGACCCCCCCTCCGCTCCCGACCTCTCGGCTCCCGAGCCCGCGGTGCGCTCCTATCTCGACTGGGTCTCGTTCGCGTACCGGATGGCCAACTCGGAGATTCCGGTCGACACGATGACCGGCAACCAGTACGTGCGCGTGGACGCCTACATCGAGTTGAACCGTCAGAACGGCGAGGGACTCGAGCAGGAACTCGTCGACTTTGAAGCTCACGATGTGTCGGAGGAGGCTACCTCGGCTGTTGTGACCGCACGCGAGGAGTGGCGGTTCCGCTACTTCAACCTCGACACGCTTCGCTACACATCCGAGCGCGAGCGGGCAGAGTACGAAACCGTCTACGCGCTAGTCCTCGAGGACGGACGGTGGCTGGTGGACGGTGTCGAGGCCGAGCTCCTCGGCACGTCCGACTGATACGATGTCGTCATGAGCGTCGTTGTCCGCGCCAAGCGTTTCCTTCGGTCTCCGCGCACGGCGGTGTGGCTTCTCGGGCTCGTCGCCGTGTGGATGGCGATCGAGACGGGCGTGCCCCAGGGCGCCATCACCGACCCTGACGTGGCCGCCTGGCGCGCTTCCTACCCGCTGTTCGCGGTGCTCACGTCTGCCCTCGGCCTGCACCGGGCGTACGTCTCGCCGGTCTTCCTCGGCATCGTTGCCCTGCTTGTCGTTTCGACGGCGGTCTGTGCGACGGAGAGGACGCGCCATGCGATGAGGGCCGTCCGGCTCTCCGGGTCGGTCGACCAGCAGGTTCTGGAACGTCTGCGCACCCGGCCGGACCTGGTGATCGCCGTCCCGGAAAGCTCCGCTGACGACGTTGCGTGGAACGAGATCGCTCAGGCGTTGCGGGGACTGCGGCTCCGGGTCCGCCAGGGCCCGCGCGTCACGCAGGGTGCATCAGGAGTCTACGCACGGCTGGCGAGTTCGGTGTTCCACTGGTCGCTTGTCGGTTTGATACTCGTGATCTCGCTGGGCCAGCTCACGCGGGCCGAGGGGCTCATCGGTATTCCCGTCGGAGGGTCTCGCCCGGATCTTCCCGGTGAGTACGGACTGTTCGTTTCGGGTCCCCTCGCGGGGGAGCGCAGCGGCATAGCGATCGGTGTCGAGGAGATGCCGCTCCGCTACGAGCACGGAGGGGTCGACCGGGGTGCTGCTCCCGTGGTGACGCTCACCGGTGCCGACGGCGTAGAGCTTGCCCGCGGCAGGGTCTATCCGAACAACGCCTTGCGATACGGCACTACGTACGTGCACATGAGCGACTACGGGATCGCGCTTGCCGTCGTCATCTCCGGCGAGGAGGGGGAGATGGCTCGTATCGAGAGCCTGCTCGATTTCGATGCGACCACTGATGACGGGACCACGACCGCCGAGCTCGGTCTCGCCGACGACAGCGAGCGGGACGTTGCGCTCGCCCGGCTCAGCATGCCCCTCGACAGGACGGCCGACGGCGGGATCTACGCGAACGTGCCCGCCGATCCTACGATCCGGATCGAGACCGTCGACCTGCGGACCGGCGAGGTTGCGTCGGCGCTCGTGGCTCCGGGCGAGACGATCGAGGTTGTCGACGGGACGATGCTCGTCGTCGAGGAGGTCCGCCACTACGCTCGCCTTTCCGTGATCGAGGACTGGTCGCTGCCGCTCGTGTACGCGTTCTTGATCGCGGCGACGCTCTCGGTGGCCATCGCGCTGCTCGTCCCGTATCGCATGGTGTGGGTACTTCGCGCAACTGCGAGCGATGGTGGTCCGGAGCGGCTCCATATCGTGATTCGGCACAGTAGAGGGGACGTGCGATTCGCCGATCGGGTCGGTCGCGCCCTGGCGGGGACGAGCGGTGAGGACAGCCGGGAGGCGCTTGCTGCGCGAACGGAGGAGAGTCGATGACGCTCGAGATCGTACTCATGTGGACGGCGGTAAGTGCATACGCGGGCTCGACCATCGTGTTCGTGGTCGCGACGGTGTTCGTGAAGCCCTCGTTGAATGTGACCGCGCTCAGGATCGGCCTCGCGGGCCTGGTTCCTCACGCGGTGGCCATCGGGGTCCGGTGGGATCGTGTCGGACACGGTCCCTATCTGGGCTTCTACGAGGTCGTCTCGTCGTATGCGTTCGCTTCCGTTGTCGCTCTGGGCGTGCTGGCATGGCGCAGGCGATCGCTCGCAGGGGTCGGCGTCGTACTGATGCCCATCGGCTTCCTGCTCCTCGGCGCCGCGATGTTCACTCCGAAAGCAGCGCTGGACATCACCGGGCCTCTCGCGTCCTGGTGGCTCACCGTTCACGTGGTCTTCGCAGCGCTCTGCTACGGGGCGTTCGTCGCATCGTTCGCGCTCGCCGGTGTCTACCTGACTCGCGACCGTGCCCGAGGTCGCCTGGCCGAGGCGTTCGCGCGTCTTCCGGACCAGGAGTCGATCGACGAACTGACGTTCCGGTTCGCGGCAGCAGGGTTCGTCTTCCTCGGCATCATGATCGTGTCGGGAGCGATCTGGGCGAACGAGGCATGGGGCCGCTACTGGGGATGGGACCCGATCGAGACGTGGTCGCTCATCTCATGGGTCGTATACGCCCTCTACCTGCATGTACGATTGACGCTCGGCTGGACCGGACGCCGGTCGGCATGGATCGCCGTCCTGGCTCTGCCGGTGGTCGTGTTCGCCCTCATCGGCGTCCCGCTCGTCTACGATTCGATCCACGGTGCCTACCTGACCGGCTACTAGGGAGCGCACATGCTTCAAGGTGCGAGGATGTCGCGAGTATTAAGCTGCATGACGCTTCATGTGCATCGGTGCACATGCTAGACTGAACGGGAAGTCCCGCACGTCGCATTCCGGCGATACAAGGGGCCGCACGCACGCGGCAGCACGTGGAGGACCTTTGGCTGAACGCGAGGTCGTACCAGGCGAAATCGATCAAGTGGGGGAGACGGTCGAACGGGAAGGGCGGGCCCGCAAGTGGCCGCTCCTGCTGCTTCTGCTCCTCCTGCTGCTCTGTGCGATAACCACGATCGTCGATACCTTCGTTGACAGGGGACCCGACCGGGTTAGGTTCGTGGCGCGTAACCTCGAGTGCCTGCAGTGCCACACAGAGCTCATACCCGAGCTGTCACTTGCGTCGGTCCATAACCCCTTCCTGCTCGAGGACTGCACCGTCTGCCATACCCCGCACGGCAAAGAGGTCGAGCGCACCCTCATGTCGGGCTCTGCGAGCACGTTCCAGCGGATCCGCACCGTCGTCGAGTGGCTCCCGCTGCGGTGGATCCTCTCGGCGTGGGACTCTGTCACGGGCGTCACCGAGACCGACGAGGACGGACGGGTCATCTCGCGCACGACAGAGGGTGTCTCCGGGGAGCGCTCGGAGCTGACGGCGCCTCTCGATGAACTCTGTTGGATCTGCCATGGCAACCTGGGACCGGAGCTCGGGATGCCCTACCAGCACGCTCCGTTCACGAACGGTAAGTGCCTGGACTGCCACAACCCGCATGCGTCTGAGTGGAGCGGGCTGCTTACGCAGGACCCGCGCGACCTGTGCATGACCTGTCACGGCAGCATCGGCGCGCAGATGGCCCGTTCGCAACTCCATCCACCGGTCGAGGGACGCCACTGCACGAACTGCCATCTGCCGCATGCGTCCGAGTGGAAGGGCATCCTCACGCAGCGCCAGCGGGATCTGTGCTTCATGTGCCATCCGTCGGTGGCGCCCCTCAGTCGCATGGCGGTACAGCACCAGCCGTTCGAGTACGACAACTGCACCGGTTGTCACGAGCCGCACGGATCTGACTACGAGCCCTTGCTCATAGACTATGAGCCACGGGTCTGCTACCTCTGTCACGCCGACATCCAGGACGACTTTGGCAAGCGCAGTGTCCATCCGGTGGGGACAGCACAGCTGAACTGCTCGGACTGCCACAACCCGCACGCAGCGCCCTACGAGGGGCTACTTGCCGCACGAGACAATGAGATGTGCTACCAGTGCCACCGGGCGGCAATTCAGGTGAGTTACGACGCATCGGATCACGGTCCGCTGCTGTGTATTCGTTGCCATACCCCACACGGCTCCGACCACGAGCCGATCCTGCGAGATCGAAATCCCGATATCTGCCTGACGTGCCATGGGTCGGTGTACGCGCACGACAATCAGCATCCGGTCAGCCCGGAGTATCTCGACGTAAGGTCCGGGACGCCGCTCACATGCACTTCGACCTGTCATGGTCCGCATGGCACCGAGTATCCCATGATGGTAAAGTTCATGCCGTGGCCGTATGATGGCCGCTGTTTGCAGTGTCACAGTAGAGTCGGGATTGACTTCTAGCCACGGAAACGGGGTTCGTTCGAATGGCGAAGGTACAATTGATCGGCGGATTCAAAGATCCGATTACGCGTCCGCGCTACATCATCTGGACGGGCGCAGTGGTACTGCTCTTGGCAGCGTTCATCGTGGTGGCCCTCGGCGTTACCTCCACTTACTGGTTCTGTGCCGAGGTGTGCCACAAGGTGCAGGACGACTCGATCATCGCCTACGACCGGTCTCCCCACTCCGAGGTCTCGTGCATGTCGTGCCACGTCCCGGTAGGCATCTCGCCGATCGGTTTCGTTCTCAAGAAGGCTGAGGCCCTCGGAGAGCTGTACCTGACAGCGACGAACAAGTTCAGCCTGCCGCTCAACCCCACATCGCACGTTGCGCTGAGCAAGAAGTACTTCCCCGAGAAGCAGTGCAATCAGTGCCACGCCCTTGAGAATCGTGAGGTCACGCCAAGCCCGGGTATCATCATCGACCACGCGATCCACTCCGAGAACGACATCCAGTGCACCGCTTGTCACAACCGGACTGCGCACGTCGAGGATTTCGAGCTCACGCTTACCGACCCCAACACGGGTGAACCTAGTAAGAAGCACGATGACTTCATGCTTATGACGGCGTGTTTCCGGTGTCACACGCTCACCGCCGAGTCCCCGAGTGACATCTGGGCTCCGGGTGCCTGCGAGGCCTGTCACACCCCCGAATTCGAGCTTATGCCCGACAACCACCGGGTCGCTGGCTTCTACGAGCCTTTCGGCGAGAGCGGCGGACATGCGGAACTCGCACTGGCGGACCACGAGGCCTACACCGCGGCACGCTCCGAGTGGGACTCTGAGGATCACGATCTCACCGACTACGACCTTGCCGTCGTTCCTGTCTCGACTGTCGGCTACTGTTCCACGTGCCACATCGAGCGTGAGTTCTGCGACGGCTGCCACGGTTTGGAGATGCCACACCCGGTCGACTACCTAGAGCAGCACGCCGATGATGGCCAGAACCGCCCCGAGGTTTGCGAGACGTGTCATGCCACGGCAGAAGGTGTAGACTTCTGCAACGCGTGTCACCACCCGCAGGGTGACCCGACGCGCGACTGGATTCCGCAGCACATGGGCGCGGTGCGTGAGACCGGCGCTCAGGCATGCTTCGACTGCCACGCTCCGACCTACTGCGCCGAGTGCCACGTGCGTGGCGCTCGCTGAGAGGCACTCCTATTACTGGGAGTTCATCGACCTTCGGTTACCGCAGACCGGACAAGGGGAATAGATGCCCGTCCAAAAACCCATACCTGACACATCCGTGTACCGGCTCTCCCTCTACCACTGTTTCCTCGGTGAGAGGTTGCGCCTCAAAGGGGAACTGTACGCCCGGATCACGTCTCGAGAGCTGGCCGAGGAGCTCGACCTGCGGGAGGAGACCGTGCGCAGGGATCTTTCCTTCGTCGGCGGCGTCGGACGTCCCGGGTCCGGGTACGAAGGCGGTCCGCTGTTCGACGCGATCCAGACGACGCTCGGCCTTTCTGATCGGTACCCCATCATCAAGGTCGGCAGCGCGCAGATGCTCGCTGCTCTGAGGGTCGTGTTTCCCCCTGATTCCTACGGCGTGTTTCCGGTTGCGTACTTCTCGGAGCTCGCGGACGACGCAGGTTCCGCGGTCAACGACATCGAGGTGCGGCACGTCAGTGAGATTCCCGATCTCGACCCCGGACTCGGGGTCACTGTCGCCCTCGTGGCGTGTTCACCCGCTATGGTGCAGCAGGTGCTCGACCTGCTATCGGAGGCGGGGATAACCGGTGTCCTGCTGATGACCCCCGCGGTCAAGCTCCGCAAGCCGGAGGGCATGACCATCACGCACATCCGCATGCCATGTGACATCAAGGCGCTGGCATGCAGGTGTCAGCTCCCATCTGCGGTCTGATCGCGCGAAGGTCGTTTCCTGAGCACCGAGGGCATTCCTTTGGGCATGCCGATGCCGAGGAAGTCGAAGTGCTCCCCGTAGTCCTTCATCATCTGCTGGAACGCACTCAGCATGTAGCGGCGCTTGAATCCGTCGGGAAGCGCGAGCACCTCGACCATCTTCCTGGCGTAGAACGTCATGTAACAGCGACCGAGCGCGATGGTGACGTCCTTGAGTGACATGTGTTCCGGTTCGACGATCGGTGTCACGAGGTTGTACTGCGAGTAGTCGAAGACGCGGATGCGGTCCTTCATCTCCTCGTGAATCGGGGTGAACGGCATCGGAGTCAGCACCGGGAAGACCGCGATGTCTGGATTCAGCCTCATGGCCTCGTCGGTCGTCGCCTTGACCGATTCCCATGTCTCGCCCGGGAAGCCGACCATGAACGACGCCTCGGTTATGATGTCGTGTTCGCGGAGCAGGTCGATCGCCGCTTTGTTCTGGTCGACGCTTGTGCCCTTGTTCAGGCTGTTGAGCAATTCGTCGGAGCTGCTCTCGGCACCGAGGTAGACGTGGATGATGCCCGCGTCATGATACTTATGCAGTATGGCCTCGTCGCGCAGGATATCCTCTACCCGTGTCTCGATGAGCAACGCAACACCGAGGTCGGCCTCGATCAGGAGGTCGAGGATACGCTCCCAACGGTCCGGGTCCCTGGTGGGGTAGGCGTCGATCAGCGTAATGAACTTGACCTCGTACACGTCGACCAGATGGCGCATCTCCGCCACGGCCTTGCGGGGATCGCGGGCGCGCCAGTCTCCACGCCAGAACATACGCTGGCTGCAGAAGGAGCACTCCATCATGCATCCGCGGGAGGTCAGGACCGACGCCATCCGGCCCCACGGCTCGATGTTGTAGTGGTAGTCGTCCCAGTCCAGCAGGTGCCATGCGGGCGTCAGGGTGTCGAGGTCTGCGACATGGGGGCGCTGCTCAGTTGAGACGACCTTCCCATCCTCGAGGTAGGCCAGGCTCTTGACGGACCGTCGCACGGCCGGGTCCGCCCCGGGGCTGCAGCATCCCAGGAGCTCTGTCAGGGTGATCTCCGGCTCACCGCGGATTACGTAGTCGACGCTGTTCTCGTCGTCGGCGAGGATCTCATCGTAGAGAAAAGTGGGATGAGGACCGCCGATGATCGTCACGATCCCGGGGTCAACGGTCTTCGCTGTCGCGAGCGCTTTGAGAGCCGCCGGGACTGTCGCGGTGCTGATGGCGCCTGTAACGGGGAGATAGTCGAGGCTCATGACGAAGTCGGGACGGTAACGCTCTATTTCTGCGCGGATCTCCTCGAAGGAATGCTTCTTATTCATCGCGTCGTAGATACGCGCCTCATGACCGGCTTTTAGAGCAGCGCCGGCGAGGTATGCGAGCTGCAGTGGGGGCCACGTCCCGATGACCTGGACCCCCCAGCACGTGTACGGGGGTGTGACGAAGAGGATCCTGCTCATCTGTGCGCTTCTCCAAGGGTTCCAGGGGCAGAGGGAATCAGCGCATACAGCGTATCATCTCGTTGTCGAGTACGGCGCGTCACTCGCATAGGCGGCCCCTTCGGCTCGGGCCACCACTCCCGAGGCAGGGACGTGTGTTGCGGGGGCGAACTATGCATGCGGGAGCTGAGTCCATCCACCTGGCAGGCTCCGTGCTATACTTCCGCCCGTTCGTCCGCGGTCCGGCACCCGTGCCGGCGGTGCCTCCGGCGGGCCGCGTAGACCGGAAAGGCCTGGCTTTCATGTCCCGTGTCGACCTGGTGTTACTCCACGCTCCGAGCGTCTACGACTTCCGGGAGCGTTCGATCATGTTCGGCCCCGTGTCCGACATGGTGCCGTCTACGCCCGTCTTCGAGATGTACCCCCTCGGCTTCACCACGATGGCCGAGTACATGGAGCGAAACGGCCTGAAGGTCCGCATCGTCAACCTCGCCGTCCTCATGCTCAACCGGCCGAACTTCGATGTTGAGCGGGCGATCCGCGAGATGAATCCGGTCGCGTTCGGTATCGATCTGCACTGGTTGCCCCATGCGCATGGCTCGATCGAGATCGCGAAGATCGTCAAGAAGTATCACCCCGACACGCCGGTCATCTTCGGCGGGCTGTCGGCGAGCCACTTCCACGAGGAGCTCGCGTCGTACGAGAGCGTCGACTTCGTAGTGCGGGGGGACTCGACCGAGGAGCCCATGACGCGGCTGCTCTACGCGCTCAAGGGAAAGGGGAGGGTCGACGACATCCCGAACCTCACCTACGCAACGGCCGACGGTTCGATTCACAGCACGCCCTTCGAGTGGGTTCCCGGCGACATGAACGATATCTCCCTCGATTACTCGTTCAATATGAAGGCGGTCATCCGTTACCGGGACATGATGGGATCGGTGCCGTTCAAGGACTGGCTCCAGTACCCCGTCTGCGCTTCGCTCACCTGCCGTGGATGCACGCACAACTGCGTGACCTGCGGGGGTTCGGCGTACGCCTTCCGCACGCACTTCGGCCGCGATCGGGTCGCTTTTCGCGATCCCGAACTGCTCGTCCGCGACATCGAGCACTTCCAGAAGTACATCCCGGGACCGGTTTTCGTTCTGAACGACTTCCTCCAGGCAGGCCGTGACTACACGGCGGCGTTCATCCGGGGACTGTCGAAGATCAAGCTGCGTAACCCCATTGGGTTCGAGTTCTTCAAGCCACCGGCCGAGGACTTCTACCGGTTCCTGAACGAGCACCTCGACGACTACTCCGTCGAGGTCAGCGTCGAGAGTCACGATGATGAAGTGCGCGCCGCCTTCGGTAAGCATCACTACACGACGGCGCAGGTAGAGGAGTCGATAGCCGCGGCTCTGCGCAACGGCTGCAAGCGGTTCGACCTCTACTTCATGACCGGCATCCCGACGCAGACAGCCGCCTCGGTCCTCGAGACGCCGGGGTACATCGAGTCTCTCTACGGCAAGGTGGGCAACGACCCGCGCCTGCTGTGCTTCTCTTCGCCGATGGCACCCTTCCTCGACCCCGGTTCGCTCGTCTACGACAACCCGGAGAAGTACGGGTACACACTGCTGGCGAACACCCTTGAAGAGCACCGCCAGCTCCTGGTGCAGCCGTCGTGGAAGTACATCATGAACTACGAGAGCCGCTCGCTCTCCAAAGACGAGATGGTCGACACGATGTACGAGGTCGGACTACGACTTAATCGTCTCAAGGGGCGGATCGGAATCGTCCAGCCCGAGGTGGTCACCCGTACCGAGAACCGGATACTCGAGGCCAGGGCGGCCATGGAGCGCATCGATCGGGTCATGGGCGAACCTGATCCCCTCGTGCGCGACCGCGAACTACACCTTCTGAAGGCCGAGGTCGATCGCCTTAGTGAGTCGACCGTGTGCGAGAAGACAGAACTGAACTGGCCGCGCTACGTCAGTATCCGTAACGTCTATCATGTCGCCGTGTTGTGGGTGAGGGAGAATCTCGCTAACCTGTTCGGGTCACGCAGGCGCAATCGCCCCGCGGTCCGTCCCGCATGCGAGAATCCGGAGGCCTGATGGCTGCCAATACCAACGAGCGTGAGTCGGACCCCGTCCGTTCCGGGCAGCCTACCACCGAGCGTGTCCAGGGGATCTTCTCGACGATCGCTCCCCGGTACGATCGCTTCAACAGCATGTCGAGCCTCGGAATCGATCGGGCGTGGCGTCGGGCGACCGTGCGCGCGGCCCGGCTCACGCGGGCGAGCCGTGTTCTCGATCTGTGTGCCGGTACCGGCGATCTGGCACTCGCGCTCGCTACGCAAGGCGCTCCGGGCGAGGTGGTCGCCACCGACTTCGTCCCCGAAATGCTCGATGTCGCCCGCGAGAAAGCGAATGCCTACCACGGCCCCACGGCACTGTCGTTCTCTGTTGCCGACGCCCAGGACCTCCCGTTCGAGGACGCGAGCTTCAATGTCGTGACCGTCGCGTTCGGCGTGCGCAACCTGCCCGATCGCGCCGCGAACTTCGCCGAGGCGCTTCGCGTGCTGAAGCCGGGTGGACGGTACGTGATCCTCGAGTTCTCGCGCCCCCCGATCGCTCCGTGGCGCTGGGGGTACCATCTCTACCTGCGCATAGTCATTCCCGCGATCGGCGGCGTACTTACCGGGGATCGCGGCTCCTTCGTCTATCTGAACGACTCGATCCGCTCGTTCCCGAATCAGCCGACTCTTGCTGCAGAGCTTCGCTCGGCGGGGTTCACCGCTATCTCCTGGGAGAACCATACGGGCGGCATCGTGGCGATCCACACAGCAGTCAAGTAGCGCCTTGGGCTGTCACGCGCACTCCATGCTGCTAAGATAGCGGCACCCGACCAGCGAGGAGGAGCACATGCTGCTCGCCGCACGCTACGTACTGCCGATAGCCGCGCCCTACATCGTCGACGGAGCGATACTCGTCCACGGTGATCACATCATGGAGATCGGCGAGCTTAAGACGCTCAAGGCCGCGTACCCTGACGAAGAGGTCCGCGACTTTGGTCTGGCGGTACTCATGCCCGGCTTCGTCGACATGCATACGCATCTCGAGTTCTCGGCGATGCGCGGTCTTGTGGACGACCTTCCGTTCACTCAGTGGAAGCTCCAACTGCTTGAGAAGCAGGAGAGACTGGATGCGGAAGACTGGGAGGACTCGGCCCGGATCGGCGCTGCCGAGGCGCTTCAGTCCGGCATCACGACCATCGCCGACATCACCGACTCCGGTGCCTCGGCGAGGGCTGCCGCGGGAGCCGGACTGCGCTCGATAGTCTATCGCGAGGTCTCGACGATGAGCCGCCGGGAGGTGCCCGACGTCATGGCGCGGGCCAGCGAGGACATCGCGGCCTGGGCGGCGCTCGGCGATCCCTCACGGATGACGGTAGGGATAGCGCCTCATGCGGTCTACAGCTGCCATCCCGAGCTTTATCGTGCTGTCGCCGAGAAGGCGATCGCGGAGGGGTTGCCGGTGGCGACCCATCTGGCGAGCTCGCGTGACGAGTACGACTTCGTGAAGTACGGCAGCTCGCGTCTTGCGGTGGACTACCGCCAGACCTTCTCCGGAGTCGATCTGGGTTGGCTGCCGACCGGTGAGACCCCGGTTCGGTACCTGGCCGAGTGGGACATCTTCGATGTGCCGCAGATGGTTGCCGTACACTGCACCCAGGTCGAAGACTCCGACATAGAGACGCTCGCCACACACGACGTGTCTGTAGCGTACTGTCCCCGGTGCAACGCCAAGCTGGGTATGGGGGTCGCACCGCTCGCGAAGCTGCTCGATCGGGGGGTCCGGGTCGGGATAGGGACGGACTCTCCGGCATCGAACAACACACTCGATATGTTCGACGAGATGCGGATCGGGCTGCTCATCCAGCGTGCGGTCACAGGCTATCAGCCGCACTTCGTCGCGCGGCAGTTCGTGAAGATGGCTACTCTGGACGCTGCTCGTGCTCTGGGTGTCGACGACCGGATCGGTTCCCTCGAGCCGGGCAAGCAGGCCGACATCATCGCCGTCGACATCTCAGCCTCACACCAGATCCCGACACTCTATCCGTACAGCACGCTCGTCCATACAGCCAACCAGGAAAACGTCGTATTCACCATGGTCGCCGGCCAGGTCCTCTATGACTCAGGCCGTTGGAGCCTTCTCGACATCGATCGCATCCAGGCCCGGGCCGAAGAGATGCGGGTCAAGCTAAGGGGCTGAGGATGCGCGAGCGAGGCACAGTCCTGACGGCACAGAGTGGTGAGCTTAGCGTCGAGATGCAGTCGTCAGCTGACTGTGAGACGTGCGGCGCGTGTGCCGCGGGCGCAGGCGGGGCCAGGGTGATGCACGGAGTGATCGATAGCCATCATGCCCGGCCGGGGGATGTCGTCGAGATCGAGACACCTGTGAGCGCCCGTCGCAGAGCTCAGGGACTCGTCTATGTAGTTCCTGTGTTGGCTATCGCCGGAGGGTACGTGGCTGGATTCTTGCTGTCATCATGGACAGGATTCCTGGCGCCTGACAGTGTCGGCGCGGTGGGTGCCGTCGTTTCCGGTTTCGCCGCGCTCCTCTTGCTCCGTCGCCGGGATCACTCGTTCGATGCGCCCTCTGCTCGACCGAAGGTGCGTGCTATAATCGCGCGAGGCCACGACGTTTCCGGGACACACGACGACCGGGCCGAGTGACCAGCTTCCCTTAGACTAGGAGGATCGACACGTGAGCGACCAGGACTTCTTCTTCGACGAGGACGAGACACCGGCCGAGAAGCCCGCGGCGAAATCCGCGAGTGGCCGAAAAGACAGCACCCCGGCTCCTGCCGTGCGCCAGAAGGCGATGACCACGGTGTCCGCGTCCCGTACGCAGACCGTGACGATGACGGTGGCGGCCCTGATAGCCGTTGTCGCCCTGCTCGTCGGCGTCATCATCGGCATCTTGATCCCGACCGGCGGTGCGCAGCCGGTCCCTTCACCGGTAACCGCGCCTGCGCCGGGCACCGGTGTGGCGCGTCCCCTGGCCCCTGAGGAGCTCGAAGGCGATCTGCCAGCCGGGCATCCTGACATCGGTGGCATGACCGGCGGAGCAGTAACCCCGACAGGGACCACCGAGCCGGATTCGACCGAGTAGTAGTAGTGCATCCGAGTGGGGTCCCGTGCCGACATGTCGGCCGGGGCCCTCTCTGTGAGTGCTCGATTAAGGAGAAGACGTGGCGATCAACAAGAAGCAGACATCGGTGTGGATGAAAGCGGTACTCATCTTCGTGGTGTTCGCGTTCGTTGCAAGCATCATCGGCCCTGCGCTCTTCGCGGGTCTCGGGTCGAGCCCCGCTCCCGCCGGGTCGGAAACAGGGGCGGTCCTCGAGCAGATCGCTAGCACTCATGCCCCGGCGATCGCCTCTAACACGGTTGCGCTCGAGTCCGATCCGGACAACTACGACGTCCTCGTCAACCTCGGCAACACCTACTACGACTGGGCCCTGCAGATCATGGGTGCGCTTCAGCAAGGGAGCGGTCAGGACCTGCCGATGTGGAATGCGGCCACGGTCTACTACGAGCGCGCACTTGCGGTACAGCCGGGGGACCCGAACGTCATGACCGACATGGCGATCGCGTATTTCTATAGCAGTAACGTCTCCCGGGCGATCGAGGTTGCCGAGCAGGTGTTTGCCGAGTCACCCGACTTTGCACCCGCGTACTACAACAGTGCCGTGTTCTACCGCACGGCTGGTCGTACTGCAGACGCGGTAACGGCCCTTGATCGGTACCTGGAACTTGAGCCGGAGGGCACCAGTGCCGACGCCGCACGTCAGATGCTGCAGGAGATGGAGGGCGTCCCGTCAGTTCCGGAACCGTCCGGTGAGACGACCGGTCCTGCCGGGGAGACCACGCAGCCGTAGGTTC
>CAYGFZ010000028.1:0-27486 GCA_964349355.1 uncultured Coriobacteriaceae bacterium
CGCTCTCGCCGAAGTACAGCCCCCCCGTGAGCTCGCGCACGATGAGCATGTCGACTCCGTAGAGCGCCTCAGGCTTGAGCGTCGAAGCTCCCAGGAGCGCGGGGAAGAGCTTGACCGGCCGCAGATTCGCATAGAGCCCGAGCGCCTTGCGTATGCCGAGGAGCCCCTGCTCGGGTCGGGGCTTGTCCGGATCGGTGGTATCCCATTTGGGCCCGCCGATAGCAGCCAGGAGCACCGCATCGGCCCCGTGAGCCGCTTCGAGTGTCGCCTCAGGCAGCGCGGTCCCCGTCTCATCGATCGCGATCCCGCCGAGGAGCGCCTCGGTGAACTCGAACGTCACGCCCTCGCGAGCGCCGATGGCGCGCAGGACCTTGACCGCCTCGGCGGTGATCTCCGGGCCGATGCCGTCTCCGGGCAGCAGGCAGATATGGTGCATGGTCACTGGCGGATCCTCCTCGTGCGTCGGTTCGCGTGTGCGATAGTGTACTAGACTCGACCTCTCTACATTTTCTTAGTATATTGACAGCGGAGGTGTAGATGATGACCTACGAACGTAAGCAGGTTCAGATCTCAGCGTTCATCGCCGAGGAGACCAAGAGCGCGCTCGATCGTTACGTGGAAGCGACCGGACTCAAGAAGAACCGCGTCATCGAAGAGGCTCTCCAGCGCCACCTTGCGGCGATAGACGAGATTCCGGCGCAGTACATCATCGAGACGGACATCGTCGTGACCCCCGAGGGCTGGGAGATGATCTGGGACATGATCGAGACCGAGCGGGAGCCGAGTCCTGCTCTCGTCCAGATGTGGAAAGACCACTACGAGTTCATCAGGACGGACGGGAAATCACTAGAGGAAAAACTCGGCATCAGCCACCTCGCCGCTAAAGATGAGTGCACCGATGGAGATTAGAGCACTGCGTCCCGAAGACCCGCGCCACAGCTTCCGCTCGGGTCAGCCCGACATCGACGAGTTCCTCCATCGCTATGCGGGACAGAATCAGTTCCGCCACCACATCGGCGTGACCTACGTGGCAGTCACCGCGCAAGCGATGCTCGGCTACTTCACCGTCGCTGCCGGACAGACACAACCCAGAGACCTGCCGCCTGAGTCGGGAACACGGCTGCCCTCGTACTCCGTGCCGATTCTGCGGCTCGCCCGACTCGGTGTCGATGCGCGAGAGCAGGACTGCGGACTCGATAAGGAATTGTTGCGCGCCTCGGTACTGATTGCCACCGAGATGCGGGCTCGCGTGGGCTGCGTGGGCATTCTCGTGGACTCCAAGCCCGACACAGTCGACTTCTACGAACGGCACGACTTCCGCCGCACCCCTGTGACTTCGCGCATGGCGGGCGCTGGCGCCCCGCCGGTCAGGCTCTTCGCGGATCTGCGGCATCTCTGGCGCGCTGGCAATCCAGCCCGCATCGATGAGGGACCCGAACTTGCACTCGCCGCTGAGTTCCGCCGCAGGGCGCGGGAACTCAAACTCACACCCGAGCAGGTGGCAGCTGCGGTCGATGCGCTCGTGGGGCGCAGCGGGTGACCCGGGCGAGCCACCGGAGCGGTCGCCGTACCGCGGGGGGCGCCCGTGCGGTACCATCGGCGCATGAGCCCATCAGCGCTGTTCGTCACGACCGTCCCCATCACGCTCGAAGCGTTTCTCCTCCCCTTCGCCGAGCACTTCCGGGCAAAGGGCTGGCGTATCGATGCCCTGACGAAGGGTGCCACCCGATGTCCTGCGATCCTGGGCTCGTTCGATACGCTCTACGACATAACCTGGAGCCGGAACCCGCTGGCCGTCAGCGACCACTTCGACACCTGGGCACGCGTGAGGCGGATCGTCATCGAGGGACGCTACGACATCGTGCACGTCCATACCCCGATCGCAGCGTTCGTGACCCGCTTCGCGCTACGCTCGCTTCCGGCCTCCGAGCGTCCGGCGATCATCTATACCGCGCACGGGTTCCACTTCTACGACGGGCAGTCGTTCCTCGGCCACTCGATCTTCTCCGCCATGGAGCGGAGGGCCGCACACTGGACCGACTTCCTCATCACGATCAACGAGGAGGACTTCCGCGCTGCACGAAAGTTCCCGGGGATCACGTCAGACCGTGTCCGCCTGATTCCCGGGATCGGGGTAGACGTCGACCACTACGACCCGGCATCCTTCTCCGCAGAGGAGGCAAGGGCGGTCCGACAGGGGCTCGGTGTGCCCGAGGACGCCTTCATGCTGCTGATGGTCGCAGAGTTCTCACCGGTCAAACGTCACGAACACCTGCTCGAAGCACTCGCGCAGGCAAAGAGGGGGCGCGTGGTCACCGTCTTCGCGGGAACGGGACCCCTGGAGGAGTCGATCCGCGCGCGCGCTGACGAACTGGGATTGGCCGACCGTGTGAGATTCGCCGGCTTTCGTCGAGACATTCCCGCGCTGTTGGCTGCAAGCGATGCACTTGCACTTGTATCAGCACGTGAGGGACTCCCCCGCTCGGTGCTCGAAGCGATGTCTATGGGCCTACCTGTTATCGGCACTCAGACCCGAGGGATCGTCGATGCCGTGGGCAAGGTCGCGGGCTGGACGGTACCCAAGCACGACACCACGGCGCTGGCTGCATTGATAGAGCAGGCGGCCGATGAACCCGGTGAGGTCGCCTCGAAAGGGGCTGCCGCGTACGCACGGACACGAGAGCGGTTCGCTCTGACCGATGTACTCCAAGCATACGAAGGCCTGTACACCGAGGCGCGGCAGGCACTGCGGCGGACAGAATGAACCGCCAAAGTGCTATGATTCGAGCCGCCCGTTCCCTGAGGGCATGGAGCTCAGTTTGAACCCCACTGACGTGATCGGCCGCATACACCGGGCCTCCCGCCTGACCAGCCCCGTGCTCGTCGTGTTCGACGGTGCGATCGTGGTGACGATGACCGTCGCGGCGTACTACGCCCGATTCGATGGCACCGTTCCCTCGTTCTTCGGCAGGTGGATCCCGCATCTTTCAGTCGCCAGCGTTGTCGTCTATCTCACACTCTTCGGCCTGTTCGGTCTCTACCGGATCGTCCTGCGGCACGTCGGACTCGAGGTGCTCCTGCGCCTCCTCGCCGCGTGCGCCATCGGGTTCGCCCTCCTCCTTGGCGTGAACCTGCTCATGCCCATGGAAGACCTCATGCGTCCCGTGCCGCTCGGCGTACTGTTCATCCAGGGTGTCCTCGTCTTCGTCGGCGCCGCCGGTGCGCGAGTCGCTGTGCGGGTGGTTCTGCACCTGCACGCAGTGAACCCCGGCGATCGACAGCGAGCCCTCATCGTCGGAGCAGGCAGTGTCGGCCCCCTGCTGCTCCGCGAGATCAGGGCGCATCCCGACCTCGAACTCGCGGTCGTCGGCTTTCTCGATGACGACACGGCACTGCACGGACGCACGATCAACGGAGTGCGGGTACTCGGGGGCACCGCAGACCTTGGCAAGATAGTCGACGAGACGGGCGCGCAAGAAGTCATCGTCGCGATGCCGTCGGCGCCACGGGAGACCGTCCGGAGTATCCTGAACGCGGCCGCCGATGCGGGGGTGCGGACCCGGGTTGTGCCGCAACTACTCGCCGACCGTGGTTCGGTGAGCCTGAGGGACCTGCGCCCGATCGAGGTGGAGGACCTCCTCGGCAGGGAACTGACACCCATCGATGTCGAACAGATACGAAGCACTATCAAGGACCATGTGGTGCTGGTAACGGGTGCAGCGGGATCGATCGGCTCGGAGCTCTGCCGGCAGGTCGCGAAGCTCGAACCGGCAGCACTCGTGCTCCTCGACATCGACGAGTCTCGCCTCTACGAACTCTGGCTCGAACTCGAAGGTTCGGTACCCGGGCTCGCACGTATGGCGATCTGCGACATCCGGGACGCCGGAGCGGTCACTGCGGTCTTCGACTGCGAGCGCCCGCAGGTGGTCCTCCACTCGGCGGCCTACAAGCACGTACCGCTCATGGAGCTCTCTCCGGCCGAGGCGGTCAAGACCAACGTGCTCGGCACCAGGCAAATCATCGAGGCGTGCGAGCGCCACGGGGTTGAACGGTTCGTGCTCATCTCCACGGACAAGGCGGTCTCACCCGTCAACGTCATGGGGCTCACGAAATCACTTGCCGAGCGGGTGACGCTCGCCGCGGTCCGACGGGGGAAGATCAACGCGGTAGCGGTGCGTTTCGGCAACGTCCTCGCAAGCCGCGGCTCGGTGGTGCCCATCTTCGAGAAGCAGCTGCGTCACGGAGGCCCGCTCACTGTGACCGACCCCGAGGTCACCCGCTACTTCATGATGATCCCCGAGGCCTCGCGCCTCGTGCTTCAGGCGCAGGCCATTGGCAAGCCGGGAGACATCTTCGTGCTGGAGATGGGCGAACCCGTGAAGATCGTGGAACTCGCCCGCAAGATGATCGCGCTTGCCGGCGTGCCCGCCGAGATCGTCTACACGGGCCTCAGGCCCGGCGAGAGACTTCACGAGGAGCTCATCACCCGGACCGAGCGGCTCCTGCCCACCGATTGCGAGAAGATCCTGAGAGTCGACCGCGTCAAGGTGCCGGAGCCCACACTCGAAGACGACCTCGCCGACCTCATCGCCCGCGCCGCCGAAGGCGACCGCGGGGGCCTGTTCGCGGCGGTGGAACGACTCGAACCCGGATTCGCGGAGCGCAACCGGGGGCCTGAGGACGGCTGAAGCGCCTACCCGTAACGTGCAGCGCGCAGGCGCTCGAGCGCGGTGCGAACGTCTGAGTGTGCGCGCCATCCCAGTGCGGCGAGCTTGGCGCTGCTTCCCACCGAGACGCTCGGCACTGTCGGCGGCCCCTGCACCTCGATGGCAGCGGAGCTGCCCCACACCTCGACCACAAGCCGCACCATCTCGGCTACGGATACGCCCTCGCCGCTGCATACGTTATACGCCTCACCTGCCCGACCTTCCGACGACAGCAAGAGCAGCGCCGCAGCACCGTCCCGGACATCAAGGTAGTCCCGCACCGACGAGTCCTCGCACAGCTGCACCGTGCATGCTCCCGCATCCAGTTGGGTGATCACATCGCTGATGAGCGATCCAGCCGGCTCTTCTCCGCCGAGGAGATTGAACGACCGGGCTATCGACACGTTGAGGCCGTCTTGGGCCACAAAAGCGCCTACGATGTCCTCGGCGACCAACTTAGACCAGCCGTAGTGAGAGCCGGGAGCGGGCTGAAGCTCCTCGCTTACCGGAGACGGAGCCGCCGCTCCGTACACGGCCGCGGAGCTCACGAGCACCATGTGCGCGCGGGGCACGGCCGCCCGCATGGCGCCCAAGAGCTGCCAGGTGAGACGCACGTTGCCCTCGTAGAAACCTTCGGCACCCGAGATCACCCGCGGGGTCGCCCCGGCACAATGGATGATCCGGTCTGGTGCGATCTCACGCAGCGTCGACTCCAGCGAATCGGATGCGTCGCCACTGAACACACGATACGCGACACCCTCTATGGGCTCCCCGGGCTTTCCCGCTCGTGCCAGTCCCCATACGTGCATCCCCTGCTCGAGAGCCACTCGACAGACCGCGCTGCCCACGAATCCCGTTGCTCCGGTAACGAGCAGCCTGGACATGCTACCGGTCCCCCGGCAGGAAGGTGTCACGCAATGCCGAGAACTCCTCCTGGGCCAGGGCGAAGTCGTCGTGACGGCCGATATCCAGCCAGTATCCGTCGAAGGGAACCGCCCGGACGCGTTCCCCGACGTTGACGAGACGTACGATCAGGTCGGGAAAGTCCAGTCTCTCGCCTGCTTGCACGTATGTGAGCACCCCCGGAGAGAATGCGCAGATGCCCATGCTGACGCGGTGCTCATGCTCGGGTTTTTCGATGTAGTCGGTGACGTCACCGGAACCGTCAGTCTCGACGATCCCGAAATCCAATCGTGTGGTACGCATCTTGGTGGAGATCGAGGCGACAGCGCCAGAGGCCGTGTGCTCGTCGAGAAAGGCCCCGTAGTCGAGCGTCGTCAACACGTCCCCATTCACGAGTAGGAATGACTCGGTAAGGCCGTCGATGAGCGCGAGCGGACCCGCGGTGCCGAGCGGCCGCTCCTCACGCGCGTAATCCAGCACCATGCCGAACTTCGAACCGTCTCCGAAGAAAGCCTCAACGAGTTCGGCGAGGTGGCCGACGGCCAGTGTTGCATGCGTGAAGCCACACGCCGACAGCTGACGCAACACCACCTCAAGGATCGGCGTGTCATCGAGCGGCATGAGGGGCTTGGGGAAGACGGTGGTATACGGCGCGAGCCGTGTTCCCTTCCCTCCTGCGAGTATTACCGCGCGCAGGCCCATAGGTCCTCCATCAGATGGTGTAGCCGGTCCGGTAATGTCGCCGATTGCCGTCGCTTGAGAACCACTCGACCGTCCGCTCGAGTCCCTCTCGCAGCGAGACGCGAGGCGTCCAGCCGGTCAACTCCCGGGCACGTGAGTTGTCCGAGAGCAATCGCTCCACCTCGCTCTTTTCCGGTCGCAGGCGCTCGTCGCGTGACATGACAGGCACGTCTCGGCCGGTGATCTCCATGAGCAGGCAGGCCAGATCACCGATCGAGATGTCCTCCCCGTACCCGAGGTTGACGTCGCACCCGACTGCCGCATCGCACTCGGCACACGCGACAAAGCCGTCGACCGTGTCGCCAACGAACGTGAGGTCGCGCGTGGGATGCACCGCCCCGAGCTGCAGCTCACCCGCACCCGAAAGAAGCTGCGTGATGATGGTCGGTACCACGGCGCGGGCCGACTGTCGCGGACCATAGGTATTGAACGGCCTCACGATGGTCACCGGCAGGTCGAAGCTGCGATGGAACGACTCTGCCATCGCATCGGCACCGATCTTGGACGCCGAATACGGCGACTGCGGCTGACGGGGATGACGCTCGTCGATGGGAGTATAGCGAGCTGTGCCGTAGACCTCACTCGTACTCGTTACGACCACCCGCTCGAGTCCGAAGTCGCGAGCAGCCTGGAGTACGTTGAGAGTACCCGTGACATTTGTCTCGACGTAGGAGTCAGGCGAATGGAACGAGAACGGGATACCGATGAGCGCCGCCAGATGCATGACAACGTCGGCGCCATCGAGCACGGTCCGAACCCCGTTGGGGTCGCGCACGTCACCCATGAATATCTCGACCTCGCCCACGACAGGCAGGGAGACAGAGTCAAGCCACCCGCGCGAATCAAACGAGTTGTAGTAACAAAACGCAGTAACGCGAGAACCGTACGTCACGAGAGTCTCGACGAGGTGGCTTCCGATGAACCCGTCGGCGCCGGTAACCACCACCCGCTTGCCCTTGAGTTCCATTCGCACCTCCGGGCCGGGACAACAAGACCCGGCTATTTGGACGCCATCTTCTGCCTGACCGCCTCGATGAGGCCGCCCTTCTCGATGATGTCCTTGACGAATGGCGGGAAGGGCTGGGCCTGGTAGGTCTCGCCCTTTGTCACGTTGACGATGACGCCGGCGTCCGCGTCGACTTCGACCTCGTCACCATCGCCGATGCCGTCGACCGCCTCGGACGACTCCATGATCGCGAGTCCCGTGTTGATCGCATTGCGGTAGAAGATGCGTGCGAACGACTTCGCGATGACCACACTGATGCCCGCTGCCTTGATCGAGATCGGCGCATGCTCGCGGCTTGAGCCGCAACCGAAGTTCTCCTCGGCGACGAGGATGTCCCCGAACTCGATCTTGGCGACGAAGTTCGCGTCGAGGTCTTCCATGCAGTGCTTGGCGAGCTCTTCCGGCACGCTCGTGTTGAGGTAGCGCGCGGGGATGATGACGTCAGTATCGATGTCACGGCCGTACTTGTGCGCGGTGCCGTGGAACTTCACGGGGGCTCCTCTCCCGGGTGGATGCGTGAGAGGATTCTAGCATGAGCCCGCCGAGGAGGTCCGGGGGCCTTCAGGCAGCACCGTACGCTATCGCTCCCGGTTCCAGTCGTCCTCAATGCGAACGATATCGTCCTCGCCGACGTAGTCGCCTACCTGCACCTCTATGATGGTGAGCGTCTCGCCGCCGCGGTTCTCGAGCCGGTGGATGCACCTGACCGGGATGTAGGCGCTTTCGTTGGCACTCAGTTCGAACTGCTGACCGTCGGAGGTGACCCACGCGGTGCCTGAGACGACCACCCAGTGCTCGGAGCGCTTCGCGTGCGACTGCAGGCTCAGCCGCGACCCGGGCGTGACCTCGACCCGCTTGATCTTGTAACCGGGCGCCTCGAGCAGTGTCGTCCACCGGCCCCAGGGCCGCAGACTCGTCTTCGAGTGAACGACCTCCTCGGCACCGATACCTTTCAGCGCCTCGACCACCAACCGGACGTCCTGCGCCCGGTCCTTGTGGGCGACAAGCGTGGCGTCCGCTGTGTCGATCACGAGAAGGTCTTCTACGCCGAGAGTCGCGACGAGGCGGCCGGGGCCGTAGATGATGCTCCCCATTGTATCGACATCGACCCCTCGACCGACACGCGTGTTCCCTGCTCCGTCAGGCGCTGCGACATCGCCAAGAGCCAGTAGCGAACCCACATCGCTCCACGTGAGCGCAGCCGGTATGACGGCCACATGCGACGAACGCTCCATCACCGCGTAGTCGATCGAGATGCCCGGCAGCGCGGCGAAACGCGCCGCCTTCTCGGCCGGATCGAGCGCGCCGGCGGCCTCTTCGCGAGCCATCCACCTCGCCGTGGCCGCGATCACTGCGGTGTCCTCGTGGGCGCCAAGTTCATCGAGCACCGCTGCGGCGCTCATCACGAATATGCCGGCGTTCCAGAAGTATTCGCCGCTCGCCAGGAAGGCCTCTGCGGTCTCATGGTCGGGCTTCTCGACGAAACGGGCGGCTTTCAGCGGGCGGGCCTCTCCCACCGAGAACCCGTCGAGCGGCTCGCCCCCCTGGATGTACCCGTAGGCGGTCGCTGGTTCGGTCGGCGTGATGCCGATCGTTACGAGGTGGCCCGCCTCGGCGAGCGCGATCGCAGACTCGAGGCACTCCTCCCACAGGCGATCGGCCCGGAGCAGATGATCGGAGGGAAGCACGACCATGACCGAGGCGGGGTCGAGCGCCTCGCAGGTTGCCGCCGCGTACGCGATCGCAGGCGCCGTGTTGCGCGCCGCGGGCTCACACAGATAGCGCACACGCGTCAGAGCCGGGTCGTCTTGGGCGCTGAGGTGGTTGCGCAACTCATCGAAGAGACGGTCGCCGGTGACCACGAAGACCCTGTCGGGTGTAGCGACGGACTCGACCCGGTGCACCGCCTGTGCGATGAGCGACTGCTGCCCGAAAACATCGAGCATCTGTTTGGGGGACAGTTCGCGCGAAAGCGGCCAGAAACGCTGCCCGCTGCCGCCAGCGAGAACCACGCCGTACACGCTTCGATCGGTCGACACGGAGGTCCCTCCAGAAGAGAATCGTCTGACGCTCACGTTAACGGTTAGAGGATACACCAGCCACGGCTGCGATGACCTCGGCGGTCTCTTCGCTCCGAGCATACCAGGAGCACTCCTGCTCGGCGTACGATCTCCCCCGCCGCCCCATCGCCGCAGCCGCGTCGGGATCCCCGGCGATCTGCGACACCGCCTCGGCGAGCGCCGCCGGATCGCCCTGCGCGATGATGACGCCCGACCCCACCCGCTCGACCACGTCGGTGAGCCCCGGCATCCCCTCGGTGGCGATGACCGGGACCCCGCACGCCATCGACTCGTAGAGCTTCAGCGGTGAGATGCCCGCCTCGGCGAACTCGGGCTGCTCCTTGCTGACGAGCGAACAGACGGCATTGGCGACGACCGCCCCCACCTTGTCGTAGGGCAGCCGTCCGATATAGACGATGCGCGGATCGCGAGCCGCGGCCTGAGCGACCCGCTCTCGCTCGACGCCGTCCCCGATGACGACGATGGAAGTGCCAGCGGGCCACGCAGACTCCGCGACCGCCGATAGCGCCGTCCCGATGCCTTGCCAGGGAGCGAGCGATCCGAAGAAGACGACGTACCGTGCGGGAAGCTGCGGCCCACGCGGGCGCTCCACCGGTCTGAACAGTTCGCAGTTCGCGCCGTTAGGGATGGTATGGGCGGTCACCCCCGTTTCGCGGAGCAGCCACTCGGCAAGTCCGCTCGAGCCAGCGATGACCGCATCGGCCTGGCGGAACTGTCCATAGGTGAGCCAAGTGATCAGCGAGCGAAACCGTCTCGCCGCAGGCCACGCGATGAAGAAGTCCTCGACCATCCCGTTGCACTCCTGGATAACCGGGACCCTCCTGCGGTACGCGGCGCGCGACGCCCACCACGCAAGCGCATGGCCACGCACGTAGAGCGCATCGTAGCCCGTCAGTGCCCTGATCACCCGGCGCTGAACGCGAAAGAACTCCAGCAGTCTGCCGGACACACCCGGAGCAAAACCGCAGGCGTACGAGGGTTCGAACAGGTCTACGGTGGCGCCCTGGCGGCGAAGTCCGGTGATGATCTCGTGTACGTGCGCGTAAGAAGCCTGCCCTTCGGTGGTGGCCTGAAGGCACAGATACGCGACGCGGAGTCCGGCTATCCCGCTCACGCGCGCCCGGTCCGTGCCAACGCCTTGCGCGCCGGGATGCCCCACCGGTGCCAGCGCAGCGCAAGCCTGAGGCGATAGCGCCGGATCATCGCTCGAGCCAGCTCGACGTCCTCGGCGCCAAGGAGCCCTTCGTAGACAAGGTGTTGGAGGATCTCGACATGCGACCGCCAGACGGCAGCGACGTCATCACTCACCCTCTGCGGCGCATCCTGGTAGTAGAGGAAGACCGGCTCCGGGAGATGGTAGTGGACCGCACCCATTGCGATTGCCCGGAACCACAGGTCGATATCCTCCGAGCGCGCCTCTGGCCGTGGCCCCCCGGTCATCTCATAGACATCCCTGGTCATCACCGCACTGGTGCCGATAAGGTGTCCTTTCAACATGTCGCTGATGGTCAGCGTACTCATCTCCTGAAACACCGGGTCGGTGTAGTAGTAGACCCGCCGCCCGCCGGCGAGGACCTGATACCCGTTCGTGCTCACGATCTGCGCATCGGGGTGTGAGCGGAACACCTCGTCGACCCGTTCGAGGTACTCCGGCAGCATGCAGTCGTCGGCGTCGAGCCGGGCGAACAGATCACCGCGTGAGCGGCGCATCGACTCGATGCGGGTGAGCGTGACGCCGCGATGCGGTTCTGCGAAGAGTCTGATCCGCGGCTCACGCTCGGCATATGCGCGGACGACCTCGCGGGTGTCGTCGTCCGAGCCGTCGTCGACGACCACATGCTCCCAATCCGTAAACGTCTGCGAGAGCACCGACTCGATCGTCCGGGCGATGGTGGAAGACGCATTGTATGCAGGCGTGAGTATCGAGTAGCGAGGGTTCGGGCGATGCGGGTCTGTCACGTCGGATCACTCCTGGCTCACGTTCGGCAGGGCTGCCGAGAGAATCTCACCAGTATACGCGAGCCTAAGAACGACTCCGCACACTCATCGAGCCGCGTAGCGACGCACCACCGCTAGAGCGATCCGGATGTCTTCGCGGGTCGGAAGGACGATCTCGCGCATGCTCAGACCGCTCTCCCTCCGCATGAGGGTCAGCACGATCACCATCAGCAGGGTGTACGTGAAACTCGATGCGAGCGCAGCGCCCGCCGCACCGAACCGGGGTATGAGTACGATGTTACTGAGGATGTTGAGCGCGACAACCATCGCGGACGTGCGCCAGTAGATAATCTTGCGGGAGAACAGATACGCACCGGACACCTCGGCGATCGCGATCGCTGCGACCCCGGGAAGGAGTACGAGGAGGACCGTCACGGCCCCCGAGAACGCGGGACCGAACAGGGCGGGTATCAGCACAGGCGCCAGCAGCCCGAACACGACGACGGACGCCACCACCAGCAGCGCGGTGAGTCGCGACATGCGCGCCGAGAGTTCGGAGCCTTCCGAGCCGACCACCTGCGAGGCCCGCGCGAAGAGCGCCGCACCTGCGACACCGGGAACGTAGCGGGCCACCTCGGCCAGGCTCACGCCGACCGAGTAGATGCCCACGGTCGCGGTCGTGGTGAGCCAGCCGAGCAGGATGATGTCGATCCGCAGATGGATGAAGTTCACCAGCTCGACCACGTACGACCTCGCCGAGTATCCGAGCATCTCACGAAACGCACGCAGGTCGGGCGAGAAGGAAACCATCCCGGGACCACCCGCGACGATCACAACGAGCGTCGCCACGACCTGCCCCACGACGCCGGCCGCCACCATCGTGGTAGCACTGAGCAGATCGAGGTACCACAGCGCGATCGCCGCCACGAACACGGTCCCCACCGAGGTCATCCCGGCGATCGCCCGCGGCCGCAGTCCCGATCGGCCCACCGCAGCGGCACCCAGCCACGTGTACGCCGTCGTCGAGATGAACAGCCCCAGCGCGAGCAGCGCCATCCCCGAGGAGAAGCGGTCGTCGGGTGCGAGCGGTCCGGCGATGAGAAGCAGGCAGGCTCCAGCGGCTATCGAGCCCGTGATGGGCAGCAGGCCGAGACTGTTCGCGACGGTCGCGCGAATCGGGACCTTGCCGCTGGCGACGTAGTAGATGTTAGAGGTGCCAAGCCCCATGCCGAGGAGGACCACCAGGATTCCCACGACCTGCAACACCCACGCGTAGGCCCCCTTACCCTCGGGTCCGAGAGCCCGGGCGATGATGATGCCGACGAGGAAGTTGCCCGCAACCGTCACCAGTTTGGAGGCAAGGCCCCACAGCGTGCTTGCCGCAAGGCCGCGGCCATCGGTCCCGGCACTCACGGGCTGAACGCACGCCACCGGCAGGGAGTCACGTTCGAGCTCATCGAGCGTGACCAACGTCGCTCCACGCTCTCCCAGACCCGTCAATATCCCGGGAAGGGCCTTCGCTGTGACATCGGGCCACGAGTGGAGCAGCACCACCGTCCCGTCCCCTCGCTCGTCTACAGACGAGAGCACCATGTCGACGATCGCTTCGGCCGAGGAGTTTTCCTGCCAGTCAAGAGAGTCGACGTGCCACCCCACCTGGTCGTATCCGGCCTCTTCGATGCGGCCGAGTACATCAGAGTCGAACGCCCCCGAGTTCTGGGGGCACCGGAAGTACGGGCGAGGGCTTCGACCCGTCGCGCGCTCGATGACCGCCTCCGCCCGCACGATCTCGGAGTGCAGTTCTTCGGTCGAGAGTATCCCGGGCAACGCATGGGAGTACGTGTGGTTGCCGACACGGTGCCCTTCTAAGCTCATCCGAGCGGCGAGTTCCGGATATGCCTCCACCCACTGGCCTTGCAAGAAGAAGGTCGCCCTGGCCCCGGCATCTCGCAACACGTCCATGATCCGCCGGGCGGCCGCCGGGTCGTTGCCGCCCTGAACCGGCTCCGTATCGAATGTGAGAGCGACCCTCACCGGACGCGCCTCCCCCGCTGGAGCCGGGCGGCGACGGGGGCAACGAGCGGCCGCATCACGCGCGACCCCGCGTGCAGCATGTCCGAGACCCGCCGGCCCGCACGCTGCCCGAACAGCTTCGTCGACACACGAGTGATCGCGGTCCTGCGCTGATAGATCCAGATGTCGGAGTGGGTTCGCTCGATGGCTGCACGAACGAGGTCTTCCTGGTCGCGGTCAAGCCTTCCCGAGTCGATCAGGTCCTGATAGATCGCGATACGTGATTCGAGCACCCGCACCACATCGGCCGTCATCTGCGTGTCGCTCACCGTGTAGAGGGCGAGCGGCTGCGGTGCATAGCGGTGGGTCGCCCCGGCGTAGGCGAACGAGCGGAGCCAGAAGTCGAGGTCTTCGCAGTACACGCCTGGCCGGATACCCCCGACCCGGTCGAACAGGTCCCGGGTGAACACGGCTATCGTGAAGATATGGCACGCACAAAGCATGTCGGCGAAGGTGAACGACTGCTCCTGAGTGTAGCGCTCGTCGGGGCGCGCGAGCCTGCGGCTGCCATCGGGGTACAGGTGCCACCCGTTGCAGCTGTAGATATCGTATCCAGGCCGGGAGTCGATGAAGCGGTGCATCGACGAAAGGTACCCGGGAAGCAGGGCGTCATCGGTGTCGAGCCGAACGATGTACGCGCCACGCGAACCCCTGACGGCCGTGTCCCGCGCGGCGCCGCACCCGGCATTGGCCTTCTGGATCAGTGTGACTCGTGCGTCTCGCGCACTGTAGCGACGAACCAGGTCCGCCGTTCCATCGGTCGACCCGTCGTCGACGACAACGAGTTCCCAGTCTTCGAAGTCCTGCTCAAAGACGCTGTCGATCGCGCTCGCGATCGTGGCCTCGGCATCGAACGCAGGCATGGCGATCGAGAAGTACGGCTCGGCGGCGGACATCATGGCCGCTTCCCCGACTTGAGCCGCCTGCGCCGGGCGATCCGGACTCTCGCCGGGCGCACGATCCACTTCACGCGGTCGGCCCACGCGATGACGACATCGCCGAGCCGATCACCCAACAGGCGGCGAACCGAGCGCGTGAACCTCAGTGCCTGCCCGTTGGTGTAGTCCGCGTCGGTCGAACCAGACTCGGTGAGCTGTCGGATCCGCTCCTCGAACTTGGCGATCGACCGGTTCGCCTGCTCGACGTAGTCGCCCGTCAGTACGCCTCGCTCGATGAGGTCGTCGAATATCACGATATAGGACGCAAACGACAGCCGCGGGTCCTCGTTCATCCGGCCGGGGATGCCCATCGACCAGACGTAGATGTGTTCCGGCACGAACCGGTGTGTCGCACCCGCCGCCAGGGCACGCAGCCACAGGTCGTAGTCCTCGCACCGCATCTCCGCGCGGAAACCGCCGACGCGCTCGAGCACCTCTCGGCGGATCGATGCGGCCCCGCCAAAGATCCAACACTCCTCGATGAGGTCGGACAGCGTGAGCGAGAGGGACTTGCGGAACCTCGGGTCGCCGAACACGTCGAGCCGGGTCCCGTCCGGGAACTCGCGGTACCCGTGCGCGGAGTAGATATCGTAGCCGGGTTCAGTATCGATGGCCGCCGAGAGCGTTTCGAGGGCCTCAGGCAGCAGGTAGTCGTCCGCATCGACCTTGGTGACGAACTCGCCCCGCGCCAGCTCGGCCCCTGCCCGGCGCGCCGCGGCGCAGCCCAATGCGGGTTGCGCGACAGCGCGGATCCTCGACTCGGTCATCGCGTAGCGCTCCGCCAGTTCCCCCGTCGAGTCACCGCCATCCGAGTACACGATGATGAGCTCCCAGTCCGGGAACGTCTGGCCCAGGATGCTCTCCACCGCTCGTTCGATTGTCCCACCCGCCCGGTACGCAGCCATCACGAGCGAGAAACGCGGAGCTTGGCCGTACACGTTCACTGACCCATCATCTCCCGCGCACGCCTGACGTACTCCTCGGTCATCGGATAGGTCGTGCCGTACGCCTCCGCACGCTCGATCAGTCCGGGCAGTGCGCCGAGGTCTCCTTCGACGAGGGCCAGGTGCAGCTCTTCAGCCGCGAGCGACGGGATCTCCGGCAGGCCGGCGCGAGCGCGTTCGAGAAGCTCCCGCTCCCACGAGTAGTCCGTCACGTCGAGCTGCTGTCCCCGGGTGAGCCCGATGTGCGCGAGGTGCACAAGGTTGGGGAGGTAACCTGTGACGTATCCGGGGGCGGTGTCGACACGCTGCCGTGCGCGAGCCAGCTCGTCGGCGGTCAACGCGCTCCAGAGAGCCACCTCAAGCCTTCTGCGCTCGTTGAGCGGGTCTCCGGGGGTGACTCTCGCGGCGGCCTCCAGCCGCTCTCCGGCGACCGCTAAAGGCTCCTGGCCGGTGATCGTACCGGTACTGAGGCCGACCATCTTCCACCCGCCGTAGCACGCAACGAGCACCGCGCACGCAAGCAGCACGGCGCTCTGCACCCGGGCGGGCCTCTCTCCCCCGGCGCGGACACTGCGCTCGGCAGGACCGATCGCGAAGCCTGCGAGAACGATGCCGAGGAGCCCTGAGGCAAAGTGCACCGGAGTCACCGACAAGGAGGATACATACACCCCCGCCGCGATCGCGAGACTCGTCCTGAGCAACCTGTCACGATCCCCCGATTCGAGCGAGACAGCTTGCCGCGATTCGCGAAGCCACACTCCAAAAAGCCACAGAAACGCGAGGAGCCCAACGATGCCAAGCCTCGTCAGTACCTCCCAGAGCAGGGAGTGGGGCGATGGGGCGCTATACGCGATCGGATCGCTCCCCAGGGCCACGATGTAGGGGAACACGCCGGAGTCGTAGTACTCAACCGCGCTGAATCGATAGCCCGCCGGTCCATAGCCGAGGAGGGGCTTCTCTACGACCATCTCCTGGGCCGACTGCCACAGATACAGCCGGGTGGCGATCGTCTGCTCGGCCTCACGTGCCGCGCCGCCATCCACCACGCGCGACGTAAGCACCGGTATCTGGACAAGCACGGTCGCGGCAACCGCACCGGCCAGAAGCACCCGGCCGGTCGCTCGCGCGGCACCCGCCACCCTCTCACCGCTAAGTCCGAGCAACCCGGGAGCGAACGCGAGCGCGAGCAAGGTGCCGACTCCTAGCGCGAAAATCGATGCCAGGCCGGCGGTCGAGAAGAGCAGCCCGGCAGCGAGGAACACGGCGGCAACACGGTATCGCCACACGTGCCGAGGAGAGAGCGAACCGAGGCCCAGCGCAATGAAGGGCACGGGGGCCAACGCGGGCACGGAGAACGCGGGGCTGCCAAACGTCGTGACGAAACCGACCTGCCAGCGCCACAGCACCATAACCCCGACAAGCAGCAGACTGACCCCGAGCACTGCGCGCAGAGCCTGCTGCATCCCTGCACCGTGGATGACGCGTGCGGCGATAAGGAACACGACCGGGTAGACCAGCCATAGCACAAAAGGCATCTCGGCGTAGAGGTCGTGAAGCAGCTGCTGGACCGGGTAGGATCCCGTCGCCAGCGATGCGACAGCGGCGCCCGTGACAAGGAGGACGGCCGTCGACACGCCTCGAGGGAGCTTGCCGAGGAACCCCGAACCCCAGACGAGAGCAGAGATCCACGCGGCGGCGGCAAGTAGGTGAAGCGCCTGGGCGACGGGAGGCGGCGGCAGCCTGACGAGCAGCCACGCTCCGGGCGAGAGGAAAGCGAGCAGAACAAGCGCGGTAAGCGCATGCCTGCTCGATACAGACCCCGATTCTGATGCCTTTGCGCCCATGAGGAGATAGTAGCGCACTCGACCCTAGGAAGAGTGGCACATCCTGCAGGGATCGTCGAACTGACCCGCGAACCTGTGGCAGTCATCGCACATCATGTCGCTGCGGCTTCCGTGATTCCGGGGGAACCCGGGATCCTCGGCTCGATGGTAGTCAAGCTCGTTGAAGTGACAACCGCTCTGATAGCATGAATTGCGCTCGCTCGTGTGGCACGCCGTGCACGTGCGCCCGCCACCGAACCAGATGTCTCTCGCGGCATCCATCATGTGAGTCATGTCGTAGCGCTCGGGATGGGGAAGCCGGACTCCATGGCACGAGTCACATGGGCCTGGATCGTGACACGTGTAGCAGTTCGGCCGGGTGACGGCCTGACGCGCCTCATGGGTCCTCGATACCAGCACCGCCTGACTCACATCGCCGGTGTGGCAAGTCGGGCACTGCGCACTCGCCTGATCAGCGTCGTGGCAACGAAGGCATGACGACATGCCCACCGTCGTTCGCCCGATCGATTCGTTCTCGTCGAGATGGTGACAGTCCATGCATCCAGCCCCCGCCTCAAGTGGCTCCTTGTGCGAAACGCGAAGCGCCCGTTGAGGATTGTCAGTCACACTCTCTCCGATGGTGCCGTGACACTGGAGACAGGCACGCCCGGTCACGGTGCCGTACGCTCCACTCGGTTCTGACCCGGTCATGCCGGTGACGATATGCTGCATCCTCAGAGCGACCCAGAGCGTCATGGAGTCTAAGGGGTCACCCTGTTCGTGGCAGCTGACGCAGGCGACTGTCTGGTGAACGTCACCCGCCAACTCGTCGGTGTGCGCTGTGCCGCTGTGGCAGGACATGCAGACCGAGCGGCTCTGTGAACTCAGGCTCGTCACCGCGAGCAACAGGAGTAAGACTCCGAAGCCCTGGAGGAGGGTGCGAGGACGGGCGGCGGGATCCCTGCTCCGCACGGGCGACGACTGCGCAGTGCGCTCCTGTTCATCTCCGAGCGCACCACCTGACAAGCCGGTTGCGGCTTCGTCCTCCTGACCGGAGATCAGTGCAATGACCGCCAGCGTGAGGATTAGTAGGAACAGCGAGACAATCAGCAGTATGAGAATCGCCGCGAGCAGGTTGCTGCCGGGATTCTGGATGATCTCGAGGATCGCGGGGCCGAGATCGCGCAGCGAGTCGGCGTCGATCGGCCGCAACTCTACCTCGCGCAGGCTGTCGAGCAGTTCCCGGATCATGCTATCGCGCATCCCCTCGTATGGACCCGAGCGGACCGGCTCCTCCCGGATGGACGTGCATATCGTGACAGGTGATGCAGTCCTGCGGGTCGTGACAGTAGCGGCACTGCTGTTCACCGTCGGTAGCGACGATTCCGCTATGCTGCTCGGTGAAGGTCAACGGATGGGGCATCTCGTAGACATGGCAGCCATCACACATGGATGCCATGTGGCATGAGAAGCACTCCGAGTTCTCAGACTTCGCCACGACGCCGTGCACGCTTACGAACCGGCCCGGATGCGGCACACCCGGACCGTGACACGGCCTACAGAAATCATCATCGTGGCATGTGCTGCAGGTCGACATCTCCCCCATGCCGTGGGTTCTCTCCCAGTTCGGTCCATGGGTGATCGGGAATGTCCCCGTCGAGGGTATGAGCTGCCGGATTCTTCCCATGTGGCATGTGTCACATTCGCGCGAAGCCTGACGCGCACCGTGGCACTCGAGACAACCCTCCATCGAGTAGGTGGTCGGCCATCGCACCGCGTCCGGGTGAGCGACCGGAGAGTGACAACTCACACACCGGGCACCTTCGCTGCACGGCTCGTGCATCACCCGGAGCCCGCGGGACTCTGACACCTCATCGAGGCGCCCGTGGCACCCGGAGCACGTGGCGTCTGGGACCGAGGATACGGGGGAATCCCCGATGTCGATAAGCGGCAATCGCATGCCGAACGCCTGGTAGTACCCGAACTGCACGCGCTCAGCAAGCGTGTTTCCCGCATGGCAGGTCGCACACTCGACACCTTCGTGAGTGGTCGGCAGCGCGGCCTCTCCCTCACGCACAGGAGCCATGTCGTGGCACTGGATGCACCCACCCGGGCGGGCCGAGTAGTATCCGGCAGGAAGCGCCACAGCCAACACACCGATCACCGCTAGCCAAGCTGCCAGCCAAACCAGACGCACCCTGATCCTGGGATCCATGCCACCCTTCCCGCAAGCCGAACGCGCAAGTCATCACGTGATTCTATCAGCAAGTGGTGGACCAGAGGCTGCCCAAGGTGTGAGACCACCGCAAATCCATCAGCCCTTCACTCGGACCCCAGGTGCACATGTCTTACAGGGCGCGGGCGAGGAGCAAGGAGGCGGGCATCCCTTGAGAAATCTGTCCGTCACGCGATTCTCGGGCATCATGCGATGCCATCCAAAACAACCTAATAGTCTGAGAAGCTCTCGTGATCATCATCGTCCCAGTGCGGCCAGTACTTGAAGCCATGGCACTTGAGGCAGACACCGTCACGGATGTTTCCGGGGTTTCCAGCAACCAAGTCGAACGACGAGTTACCCTGAAGCACTGTGCGGGTGTTGATGCGGTCCGAACGGTAGCCCTGGACAGTAACGGTAGCCTCCATCGCAACGCCGTCCCACAGCGGGGTGGCGGTGGGCTCACCCGATGTGTCACGCCAGGTGACGTCTCCGGTGTACATCCACAGGTTGCCTGCGATGACCGGGGTCTCGGTGACCTCAAGCGTGCCCATCGGACGGACCCACTCGTAGACGTCGATGCCGCGGTTGGCGTGCGGCCATGCGGAGGACCCGGTCACGACACCTTTAAAGTCGTGGCAGGTAGCGCACTTGCTGTCGCCTGCGTCATCCCCGTCATCCGCGACCGCGTGGCAGCCCGAACTCGCGCACGAATCGGTGGCCGATCCGGTGTTGTGGCCGGTGTAGAACTGGTCGTAGGGACCGTTGGCGGCATCGGCGGGAAGCGTGCGCGCGCCGGCATAGCCGTGCGTGTTGACGGCGAACTGGGACGCGGTGTGGCATCCGGCCTGAGCACACAGGTAGCCGGTGACCATGGCGCGGACGCCCTGCTGGTCTTCTGTGGCGGTAGGCCACGTGTCCAGGTTGGCCAGGGTCACGCCGCCACCGAGGTTGCCGGTAGAGATCGCGCCGGCGAGGCCTTCGTCGAGACCGAAACCGTTAGTGGTCGCCGGATTGACGTTGGGGTTGAGCAGGAACTTGGCAGCAGACTCGTAATCCGAGACTAGCGCGCCGTGGACACCTGCATGGCACTGACCCATGCAGTTGAAGCTCATGTGCGGGCCGCCGTCGGTGTAGACCGAAGGCCATTCGACGACGAGGTCCGACGGGTTGGCACCGGTCGCGGTGTGGCATGCCACACACGACTGACCGCCGGGCGTGAGCTTCCAGTACGCTCCCACTCCGGCCGCGGTCTGAGGAGAGGCCGCGCGGTGTACCGAGTGGCATACGGCGCACTTGACGGTCGTCGCCGTGTAGCCACCGTGAGGCGTGCCGGGTTCGATGCCGTCGCTCTCCATCGCTGCGACGGCATCGTCCCAGTTCCTATAGGGTGTAGGCGAGGACCAGGTAAAGTGTGCGGTCGAATGGCAGGGACCGCATGCAAGTCCGCCTCCCTCGATTGCGGCGATGACATCGGGGTCAGTACTCGCATGGCACATCCCGCAGTCGCCATGGACCGGTACAAGGTTCGCCTGATGGCAGCCCGAGCCCACGCAGGTCTGGTTCACAGCTCCGGACTCGTGCATCTCGAGGTGGGTTACCGATAAGTCATGACAGGCACCACAGGAAACCTGGTCAGCAGCGATAGCCTGCTCGACATCGGGATCGGTGCTGGCATGACACATCGCACAGTCGTCCGCGTGCTCGACCGATATGTTGTCCGCATGGCAGTTGTCGCAACCCTCGCCCGCATACGAAACGAGCCCGGCGTCATGGAACGCGTCATGTGCGACCGCGACATCATGGCACGCATCGCAGCTCTTGTCCCAGTCGTCGATGGCGGCCTCGACCTGCGGGTCGGCACTCGAGTGACACATCCCGCAGTCGTCATTGTGCTCGGGGATCAGCGCAGGGCTGTGGCAGTCACCGCAGCCATCGAAACCGACAGTGGTCTCGTGAGCGGTCACGAGACCGGCCGCGGTGTGCTGCAAAACGGCGGGATACGATGAGTTGTGGCAGAACGTGCAGTCGTAGTACTGCTCGACTCCCGCATTCGTACCGTGAGCGCTGTCCACATCCTCAAAGCTCACATCCCCCGGCGCCCCCCACTCACCGGACGGATGGCACCCGGACGTGTAGCAGTCGATAAACTCGGTGCCTTGGGCCACATGGTAGTAGCCGTGATGGCACGACCAGCAGTCCGGATTACTAAGCGGGACGTCGGCCGGGGCGTCGATCGCCTGCAACGCAAGCAGCCCGATGAGGATCGTGAAGAACGCGAAGGCCCTGAGCCTGGCTCCGAACCGCTCGCCGCGATGCCCTCCACACGTGAGGGGCGAGGCATCCACACACAGATCTCCTGAGGCCCTGCCAGGCATCAGCGCCTCCCCCTGCCAGCCCATACCGGATACGCACGGTGGGTCATCTCTTTCGTGTAGGAGTCATTCTACCACGGTTTGTGATTACAATCACACAAAGTCGGGGCCCTTCCGATATCCCCCGCGCACGGGAAAAGCGAAACAGGCCGGTCCTGGAAGGACCGGCCTGTCAGGTTCAGCGGTAGCATCAGGTGATGCCGGTGCAGACCTTAGTAGTTCGCGAAGTTCCGGTCGTAATGTACGCTGCTCGTATTCTCGAACGAGCCCTCGCCGTGCGTCGGCCAGTACTTGAAGCCGTGGCACTTGAGGCAGACACCGTCTCGGATGTTTCCGGGGGTGGAATTGGCCAAGTCGAACGACGAGTTACCCTGAAGCACCGTCTTGGTGTTGATGCGGTCCGAACGGTAGCCCTCGACAGTAACGTCGGGAACCTGCATCACAACGCCGTCCCACAGCGGGGTGGCGGTGGGCTCACCGAGCAAGTCACGCCAGGTGATGTCGCCGGTGTACATCCACAGGTTGCCTGCGATGACCGGGGTCTCGATGACCTCAAGCGTGCCCATCGGACGGACCCACTCGTAGACGTCGATGCCGCGGTTGGCGTGCGGCCATGCGGAGGACCCGGTCACGACACCTTTAAAGTCGTGGCAGGTCGCGCACTTGCTGTCGCCTGCGTCATTCCCGTCATCCGCGACCGCGTGGCAGCCCGAACTCGCGCACGAATCGTTGGCCGATCCGGTGTTGTGGCCGGTGTAGAACTCGTCGTAGGGACCGTCGATGGCATCGGCGGGAAGCGTGCGTGCGCCGGCATAGCCATCGACGTTGACGGCGAACTGGGATGCGGTGTGGCATCCGGCCTGAGCACACAGGTAGCCGGTGACCATGGCGCGGACGCCCTGCTGGTTTTCTGTGGCGGCAGGCCACACGTCCAGGTTGGCCGCGGTCACGCCGCCACCGAGGTTGCCGGTAGAGATCGCATCGGCGAGGCCGTCGTCGAGACCGAAACCGTTAGTGGTCGCCGGATCGACGTTGGGGTTGAGCAGGAACTTGGCGGCAGAACCGTACTCCGAGGCCAGCGCGCCGTGGACACCTGCGTGGCACTGGCCCATGCAGTTGAAGCTCATGTGCGGGCCGCCGCCGGCGTAGACCGAAGGCCATTCGACGACGAGGGCCGACGGGTTGGCACCGGTCGCGGTGTGGCATGCCACACACGACTGACCGCCGGGCGTGAGCTTCCAGTACGATCCCACTCCGGCCGCGGCCTGAGGAGAGGCCGCGCGGTGGACCGAGTGGCATACAGCGCACTTGACGGTCGTCGCCGTGTAGCCACCGTGAGGTCCACCCGGATCGGTGGCTTGAGCCGGATTGAGCAATAGGGCGCCGCTCCACGAGAGGTATCCCACGTGGTTGGTGCCGTCGATGTTGTACCCATAACCTGCGTACTTGGCCATCGCTACGCTACTGAATGCAAAGACGAGAGCGGCAGCAAGGGCCAGTACGAAGAGAGTTCTCTTCATTGTGCTAACTCCTCTGGTGTTTGAACTGATCTTGAATGTCATTTTCATGTTGTCACCTCCCTTCCGACACAGGCTTGTACCGAAAATCACTATCCGGTCACTTCATCCTACACCAGCGTCATGGCTGACACAAAACATTAGGCATAATTAATGCCACTATGCGGCCACTTTCGTGTGCCTCGATCACTCGGGCAACCCGGAGCGATCAAGCTCTCCATCACGCGCTCCCGCTTCTTGCTGTAAGCGGTCTTTTCTGCGCTTCAGAGCCCATATCGTCAAGATCACCAACAGGACCAACAAGGGGAACCCGCACGCCCGGAGCGGTCCCGAGAGTGTCCTGCGCAGCGGCGCCTCGAGCCCCGTTCCCGAATCGGGAATTCGGATAATCTGCACCCGGCTGTTTCCAGAATCCGCTACGACAAACCAATCATATGCTGCATCGTAGGAGATGTCCCCGGGGTACATAAACAGCCCGTCGGCCTCTCCGTACGTGCCCCACTTGCCCAGGAACGAGCCGTCTTCCCTATCGAAAGCCGCAATCGAGAAGTCGAGCATGTCGATTACGATGAGACGCCCTGACCCATCGATCGTGGCCCCCATGGGCACTTGCAGGAGTGCCGGGTACTGATCTTCGAGCTCCGCGAGTTGTTCACTGTGCGGGCGGTCGCCGAACGACTGATTGCCGGGAGGACCGGTCTCGACCATCCAGACCCGGATGCCCTCTTCGTCGTACTTGCTGATGCGGTTGTTGAACGAGTCGACGACATAGGCGTTGTTGTCCTCGTCGAGAGCGACACCGTTGACCTTATCGAACTGGTCTTCCTCCTGGCCCTTGGTACCGATGATCCCGATGATCGAGCCGTCCCGTGCGTACGCTGCAAAACCGGACTCGGCCCCGATAATGGCCATCTCTTCGTTCGCAGCGACAGAGAGTGGAGATGGGACCTCCAGTGTTTGCTGGAGGTTCCCGCTGGGGTCATAGACGCGGACCCGATCGTATGTCGACTCGGCGACGTAGATCCATCCATCCGGCGCGACAGCGACGCTCGATGGGTACCTCAACTCATCCTCCCACGAGCCGATGTTGGCCGGCTCAAGCACCTCGACCAGGTCACCGGTGGAGCCGTTGAAGTTTAAGACCCGTCCACGGATGCCGTCGGTCACCCAGAACGTTCCCCCGTCACCGACCGAAACCGATGCCGGTTCGACCATCTGGCTGACATCGGGTCCGTATCCGTATATGGAGCGTACCCACGTGATCCCCCCGGTCTCCTCCGCACTCGGTGCATCGGGACCTTTGAGCAACTGGTAGAGCAAGGCTGCGGCGAGCAGGAGAAGTATTATCAAGACTATGATCAGCGCGGTAAGAATCCGCCTGCCCCGCCTGGACACGTACTCCTGCTTCCCGGAAGCGGACGGGCCTACGACCGGCTCGACATATGTAGTGTCGGACATCTACTCATCAACTCCGATTTCCCTGAGTCCTTCGATGGCGTCTTCCATATCCGGCACATACCGGAGAGCTTCGCGATAGTCGGCCTCGGCTCCCTCAAGATCGCCCGCCTGAGCTTTCAGATATGCACGGTCGGCGATGATGCCGGCTGAGAGCGGATTCTCGGCGAGGAAGATGTCCAGCGCCTCGATACCTTCCTGCCACTGCCCCAGATCGCGGTAGATCGAGGCCCTGGCCAGGGTGCTCAGGAAGTAGTTCCCGTGGCGCCCGTCTGCCACAGCCCAGTTGGGAGTGCCGTCATCGGGACGCTCGAGCTCGACCTGGTACACCTCGTCGGTCGCTGCCATGACCTCGGCGAAGGTCTCGAGCGCCTGCTGCGGCCTCCCTTGAGCCCGCTGCAACACAGCGGTGCAGTAGAGCATGTTGGCTCCCCGCGTCTGATCTAACGCCGGGTTCGCGTTGACCTCGGCGATCACGCGCTGCGCAGCAGCATACTGAGAATCAGAGATGAGGGCACTTACGTAATCCTGCCACTGCTCGGGTGTCGCAGTTGATTCCTCACTGCGAACGACCGACTCGGTGACCATGACATCGCGCTCGATCGCCGACCGTGGTCCACCAGCCCCGCCCAGTATCCCGAAGTAGAGCATCGATACGATAGCTGCGAGATAGAGGATCACGATCAGCGCTGCGAGCGTAGCTAGCGCACGCACGCGTCGGTCGTCCCACATCGAGGGCTTTCTGACAGTCACCCCCTGGACGGCGACGTCGTCTTGCCCGGTCGGCTCGTGCATCTACTACCTCCGTGTCCCTGGATGTCTCTGTTCACCTGAAGGTTGATTCATAATCGGCACGCAGCCGAGGCTACCACACAGATCGGCCCGGTTGCGGCGTTCGCGCGGATTCCACACACGCGGCACACTTGTGACGCAAATCTCATGCCGCCGGGTGAGCGCCAGCCCACTTCCGTTCACGGTGCCCTACCCCAGATCCTCCGGCAGCGCGATGTGCCCCGCTACCGCAGTCGCTGCGGCCACGGCCGGACTCGCGAGGTAGACCTCACTGGTAGGATCGCCCATGCGGCCCACGAAGTTGCGGTTCGTGGTCGCGACCGCTCGCTCCCCTGCGGCAAGGATCCCCATGTGGCCGCCAAGACACGGTCCGCACGTGGGCGTGGAGACCGCGGCGTTGGCGTCGAGGAATATATCGAAGAGCCCCTCGTGCATCGCCTGGCGGTAGATCTCCTGGGTAGCCGGGATGATGATCAGGCGCACATCCGGGTGCGCTGTGCGGCCTTTGAGAATCTCGGCGGTCACCCGCAGGTCCTGGATGCGGCCGTTGGTGCACGAGCCGATTACTACCTGGTCGACGGTGATATCGCGCGCCTCGGCGGCCGGGCGTGTGTTGCTCGGCAGGTGCGGGAAGGCGACCGTGGGCACGATGGTTGTCGCATCGATCTTGTAGACCTCGGCGTAGACCGCGTCCGGGTCGCTCTCGTACTCGACGGGGGTGCGCTCGAAGCGACCGTCGATGTATGCGCGCGTGGTGTCGTCGACGGCGATGATGCCGGACTTGCCGCCGGCCTCGATCGCCATGTTGCAGATCGTCATCCGGCCGTCCATGTCGAGTGCGGAGATCGTCGAGCCGGTGAACTCCATCGCCTGGTAGAGCGCGCCGTCCACACCGATCATGCCGATGATGTGCAAGATGACGTCCTTCGCGCTCACCCATGGGGATAGCTTGCCTTCGATGTTGAACTTGAGGCTCGACGGGACCTTGAACCACGCCTCGCCGGTTGCCATGCCGGCCGCCGCGTCGGTCGAACCCACACCGGTCGCAAACGCGCCGAGCGCGCCGTACGTGCAGGTGTGCGAGTCTGCGCCGATGATGACGTCGCCGGGGCCCACAACGCCCTGCTCGGGCAGGAGCGCGTGCTCGACTCCCATGCAGCCGATCTCGTAGTAGTGAGTGATGCCCTGCTCGCGCACGAAGTCGCGCATGATCTTCGCCTGCTCGGCGCTCTTGATGTCCTTGTTGGGCGTGTAGTGGTCGGGCACGAGCGCGATCTTCTCGGCGTCCCAGACGCGCTCGAGGCCAGTACGCCGGAACTCGCGGATCGCGATGGGCGCCGTTACGTCGTTGGCGAGCACGATGTCGAGGATGCAGGTGATGAGCTGCCCCGGCTCGACCTCAGGCAGGCCGGCGTGAGCGGCGAGTATCTTCTCGGTGATCGTCATGGGGCGGGGCATGCGGCGGTTCCTCCTCGTGACAACGGTTCGCAAGGCGAATCGGGCTGCGGCGTGGCTTCGTATCGTATCCCAACCGTAGTCGGCGCGCACCTGGTCCTATCTTGCACACATGCGGCAGGCCGACCCAAACCGGGCCGGCCCGCCTGTCACGCCTCGGAACTAGCGATTCTAGTAGTTCGCGAAGTTCCGGTCGTAACTTCCGCTGCTCGGATTCTGGAACGAATCCACGCCGTGCACCGGCCAGTACTTGTAGCCGTGGCACTTGAGGCAAACACCGTCTTGGATGTTGCCAGGTGTTCCAGCGACCACGTTGAACGAGGAGTTGCCCTGAAGCACTTCGCGGGTGTTGATCCTGTCCGGCGCGAAGCCGAGGACCGCAGAGCCGTGCGTGATGCCGACGCCACTCTGGCCGTCCCACATCACGGTCGACGTGGGCTCGTCGTCGGCGTCACGCCAGGTGACGTCTCCGGTGTACATCCACAGGTTGCCTGCGACGACCGGGGTCTCGGTGACCTCAAGCG